>JAFGKR010000176.1 GCA_016928515.1 Bacteroidota bacterium
CACGTTCACGACCCTCGCAACGGACTTTTCCGGGGCATCGGACTGATACGCATCACCTTTCAGGATACCGATACTGTTCTGCAGTGTATTCATGAAGGCAGGGAATACCGCGTCCGTGTCGCGGACGAAAACCGGACCACGCCGTATGACAATTCCATGATGTCAGCTTGGGACGGGTGATGATTTCCGTTATTTTGGGTGAGAACTCATAACCGCTCGCTCACAGAGGTGTGCGATGGCACTGGATGAACGTATCGCTTTTGTCACTGGCTCCGGCAGGCGTCTCGGCCGTCAAATTGCCTATGCCTTCGCAGATGCTGGGTACGACATCATCCTGCATGCGCATTCTTCCGTTGACGGCATGAAGGAGGCTGCAGCGGTGATTCGGGCGCGAGGGAGGCAGGTTCATCTGCTGGAAGGAGATCTGCGCAGTGTTGACGACATACGGCGCATGGCGGAAGGAGTGGCGGACATCTGCGACGGGCTCGATGTTCTGATCAACAATGCAGGGGTTTTCCCGCGAGCCGCCTTCGAAGACGTGACCGAGGACATCTGGGATCTCGCCCAGGATGTCAATCTCAAGGGACCGTTCTTCCTGACACAATCGCTTGCGCCGCTGCTGCGGAAGAGGCACGGCAGCGTCGTCAACATCGCGAGCGCAGGTGGATTCGATCCCTGGAAACAGCACATCCCGTATAACGTATCGAAAGCCGGCATGATCATGCTCACACGTGCAATGGCGAAAGCACTCGCACCCGAGGTCCGTGTCAATGCGGTCGCACCCGGTGTCATCATTGTTCCCGGTGAGGAGGTGCTGGACCATATTCCGGCCGAACGTTTTCCCATGCAACGGTACGGTACGCCCCAGGATCTGGCCGATGCCGTCCTCTTCCTCGCGCAGGGCAACAGGTACATCACCGGGCATGTGCTTCCCCTTGCAGGCGGCAGCATTACGATCTGATCCTCCGGATGCGGACGACCTGTCGAAATCCCGAAACACGAACCATCACCTGACAACCAGCGAGAAACATCTTCCATGGCAAAACACGGCGAACCCGAAAAAGCGTACAAGAATCTTGAATTTCTCAATAGTCCGGACGCACGCACCATCCGCCTGCTCGCGGAATATCTCGAACCGTTGCGAAGGATGCGGCGCAACCGTATTCAGGATACGATCGTATTTTTCGGGTCCGCGCGGCTGAAATCACGTGAGGATGCCCTGCAGGAGAAGCAGGAGGTGATCGATGCGATTCACCGTTCAGGCAAGGGCAGTACTCCCCGGGCTCTTCTGGATCAGCTGCAGAGGGCAGAGCAGATGGTTGAGACCTCACGCTATTACGAGGACGCTGTCGAGCTGGCCCGACTGCTCTCTGAATGGTCATTGACGCTCGACAAGCACCGTTTCGTGATATGCTCGGGAGGCGGACCGGGCATCATGGAGGCTGCCAATCGTGGGGCGCATCTGGCGGGCGCCAAATCCATTGGTCTGAACATCAGTCTTCCTTTCGAGCAGTTCTCCAATCCCTATATTCCCCCAGAGCTGAACTTCGAATTTCATTACTTCTTTATGCGCAAGTTCTGGTTTGTCTATCCAGCGAAGGCACTGGTGGTGTTCCCGGGCGGATTCGGTACGATGGACGAGCTGATGGAGATTCTCACGCTCGTTCAGACGGAGAAGCTGCGGAAGAAAGTGTTCATTGTTCTCTACGGTGCGGATTTCTGGAAGCGAGTGATCAATTTTGATGAGTTGGCCAGGTTTCACGTTATCAGCCAGGGTGACCTGCGCCTCTTTAAGACTTGCAATACTCCGAAAGAAGCTTTTAATTATCTACGACGGAAACTGACGGACAGGTATCTGACGAAATGAGCGCGACACGCGAATTATATGCGCTGTACTCGTTGCTCGACGATCCTCAGGCCTCGGTACAGGTCGCAGTGCGCGAACGGATTCGGGCACTGGGGGAGGACGCCGTAGCCGGCCTGCGGGAATTGACGGAGTTTCACGGCAACCTCCACCAGGAGATCGTCAATGACCTGGTGAATGAGATTCGCAGCACCATGGCCCTGCAGCGACTGGAGAGGGATTTCTCCGGTCCTGACGACCCGGTGGATCTCGAAGAAGGGGCATTCATCCTCGCGAAATACGGCTTTCCGGAAATGGACGTCTCACAATACCGACGGCGGTTGGATGACATGGCTGCCGACATTCGTGTGCTCGCCGGAACCCGCGCGACACCGCTGGACACGTTCATGAAAATGCGCAGCTATCTGTTCAGCGATCTCGGTTTCATCGGGAACCGGGAAGATTATTACAATCCGAACAACAGTTTCATCAACAAGGTCATTGATTACCGCAAGGGCATTCCCATCACGCTGTCGATGCTTCTCCTGACACTTGGCCGCCGACTCGGCATTACCCTCAACGGTATCGGCATGCCGATGCATTTCCTTGTGCAGTATGATGACGGTACACGCATGTTTTTCGTCGACGCGTTCAACAGCGGCATCATCATCACGCGGGATCAATGCCGGCTGATGCTTTCGTCGAGCGGTATTCGTCTGACCCCCGAAATGCTCGCCCCGGTATCCTCCCGCGACATCATCGAACGCATGTGGCGCAACCTGTATCTTGCCCACCAGCAACAGGGTGACGAATCGGAAGCCTCCCGCGTCGCCGAAATCCTCAGTTTCATCAATCCGGACTTCAAGGTAAACAACACAATGGACGACGATCCGGATGAGGATGAGGACGAGGATTTCTGATCCGCCCCCTCTCGTGTTCTCCCGCCCGATGAACATTTTCCCTCCCTGTGTTGTTCTTTCTGTACTTGAAGCCGATCTGATGTTCAGAACATGCTGACACAGGTGGCGGCCGACGTATCGATGTCCTGCGGCGGCATACACTTTTCAGGAACAGGAAACGGGTTCTGCGGATTCGTCCATGGAAATGCTCCTCCCCATCGTGCTGACATTGCTGGCGGCCGCCCTGTCTCCACTCCTCCGCCATATCTCGGGGAGATGGGGAGGATGGATAGCATCAGTCCTGCCTGCAGGGCTCTTTGTGTTCTTCCTCTCCCAGTTGCCGACGGTACAGGCCGGAGGAGAGCGAACCTTCTCCGTGACCTGGATTCCATCGCTGGGGATTTCCCTCGCCTTCCGTCTGGATGGACTCAGTCTGCTTTTCGCCCTGCTGATCGCAGGTGTCGGGACACTGGTGGTGATCTATGCCGGAGGCTACCTGGGCGGTCATCCCCACCGGGGACGCTTTTACGCATTCCTTTTTCTCTTCATGTCGTCGATGCTCGGCGTGGTTCTCGCCGACAACCTCTTTCTGCTTTTCGTGTTCTGGGAGCTGACGAGCGTTGCGTCCTTTCTGCTCATCGGATTCTCTCATGAGAAGGAGGAAGCACGTCGGTCCGCACTGCAGGCGCTGCTGATCACGGGGCTTGGAGGGCTCGCTATGATGGCGGGGTTCATCCTGATCGCGATTGCGGGCGGCACCTCCGAGGTGTCGGAATTGCTCTCCCGCGGCGATCTCCTGCGCTCCCATGAGCTGTATCTGCCCGCGTTGCTGCTCTTGCTGCTGGGTGCCTTCACGAAGTCGGCGCAGGCTCCTTTTCACTTCTGGCTTCCCGGTGCGATGGCGGCTCCGGCACCCGTGAGCGCGTATCTGCATTCCGCCACCATGGTGAAAGCGGGTGTGTATCTGCTCGCACGACTCAATCCCGCGCTCGGTGGCACCGACGAGTGGCATTATCTTCTCACGCTCGCCGGTGGTGCGACCATGGTCATCGGTGCCCTGCTTGCAGGACCGCAAACTGATCTCAAGCGCCTGCTCGGCTACTCGACCGTCAGCGCGCTGGGCATGCTCGTCATGCTGATCGGTCTCAGCACCGATCTGGCGGCAAAGGCCGCTCTCGTTTTTCTCGTAGTGCATTCACTGTACAAGGCGGCCTTGTTCATGGTCGCGGGGACAATCGACCATGAGACCGGAACGCGCGATGTCCGGCAACTGCATGGCCTGATGCGGGTGATGCCGTTCACGGCAATCGCGGCAGTTCTCGCTGCTCTTTCGATGACGGGCTTCCCTCCGCTGCTCGGTTTCATCGGGAAGGAACTCATGTATGAAGCCAAGATGCAGGCGCCCTCGGCGTCCCTGTTTCTGCTCATCGCCGGGGTTCTCGCAAATGCCGTGAACATTGCCGTTGCCATCCTCTCGGGAATGCGGCCTTTTATCGGGAGAGGGAAGCACCATCCCGCACAGGCGCATGAGGGTACCCTCACGCTCTGGCTGGGACCGCTGATCCTCGGACTCAGTGGACTGCTGCTGGGACTGTTCCCGGATCTGATCGGCATTCCACTGATCGAACCGGCAGTGCGCAGTGTGCGCGCCGAACATGTCGACGTCGATCTCGCGCTCTGGCATGGCATCAATCCCGTCCTGCTTCTCAGCATACTGACCATCGTGGTCGGTGTCGTTCTGTATCTACTGCGTCACCGGGCGCGTGACGCGTCCGCCCGATTGCGGGTACCGGAATTACTGCTGCCCGGCGGGGTATATCGTCGAATGATTGCCGCGCTCCCGGCATTTTCGGGGCGCCTTGTCGGGGTGATTCACAACGGCAATCTGCGCTCGTATCTTTTCACCATCATCACCGTGTTCCTGATTCTGGCAGCACGCACTTTCGTGGATCTCGCTGATTGGCCCGTGCTTTCCCGGTTGGGAGATGTGGAGTTTTACAGCGTGGGTCTCGTCGTATTGATGATCGCCGCAACACTGATGGTGGTGGCGTCGCGGACGCGACTGGCAGCCGTGGCGGCTCTCGGCGTTCTCGGATTCGGTATCGCCGCTTTATATGTCATCTACAGCGCACCCGATCTGGCCATCACGCAGATCCTGGTCGAGACACTGACCGTCGTCATCTTCCTCTTCGTCATCCGGCACCTTCCGCGATTCGGCGAGAGATCGCCCCGCCCGACACAGTTCCGCGACGGAGTTATCGCGGTGCTGTCGGGAACCATGGTGGCTCTGTTTTCGCTGAAGGCTTCCGGTGTGCAGATGGATTCGGCCATTTCGTCGTATTTCGCCGAGAACAGCGTCCCGGCCGCATACGGCAGGAACGTCGTCAATGTCATTCTTGTGGATTTCCGTGCGCTCGATACACTTGGCGAGGCGACCGTACTCGCCGTCGCGGCGATCGGTGTGTATGCCATGATCAAACTGCGGAAGCATCATGGCAGGAGGGCAGGATGAATGCGTTGATCCTTCGCATCTCCGCACGATATCTTTCGCCGATACTGATCGGGGTGTCCGTTCTGCTGCTGCTTCGCGGGCATAATGATCCAGGTGGCGGTTTCATCGGTGGACTGCTCGCCGCCTCGGCGATGTCACTCCTGGCGCTGGCGCACGGTACCGCTTCTGCACGACGGTCACTGCGCGTCGATCCACGGACCCTGATTGCCGTGGGACTTCTCCTGGCTCTGACAAGCGGATTTCCCGCACTGTTCGGCGGACGTGAATGGCTTACCGGCATGTGGACACTCCCCGAGCTGCCGCTGATTGGTGCCATCCCTCTGGGGACGCCGTTATGGTTCGATGTCGGGATCTACATCAGTGTTGTCGGTTTCACACTGACGATTGTATTTGCGCTGTCAGAAAACGACGAGGAGGAAGCGGTCTGATGCATGTACTCCTCGCCATATTGAGTGGTATTCTTTTCGCTGCGGGTGTCTGGCTGATTCTTCGCCGCAGTCTCGCACGGCTTGTGCTCGGGCTCATCCTGCTGAGCCAGGCCGCGAATCTCGTCATTTTTACTTCCGGCGGACTGCATCGCGCTGCTCCACCGATTGTCGGAGAAAACGCAACCGCATTGGAAGCGCCATATGCGGATCCGCTGCCGCAGGCTCTGATCCTGACCGCGATCGTCATCAGTTTCGGTCTGTTTGCGTTCTTTCTCGTGTTGATAAAACGTGCGCATCAGGAGACGGGGACGGACGACATTGACGCGATGAGCGAGGTGGAGACATGAACCTGCTCATTGTCCTTCCCGTTCTGCTTCCCCTGCTCACGGGAGTCGGTACCCTGCTGTTACGGTCATCCACCCGAATTCAACATGTCGTAAGCATAACCGGGAGTGCAGGATTTCTCGCATCCGCGATCCTGCTCCTTGTCCGGTTGCGGGATGGCGGAATACTCGCCGTGCAGCTCGGAAACTGGCCGGCGCCATTCGGAATTACATTCGTCGCGGACCTCTTCAGTGCCCTGATGGTGCTGCTCACAGCAGTGATCGGATTTACTGTCGCACTGTATTCGATTGCAGCGATTGATCTTCCCCGCATCCGATATGGATATCATCCTCTGCTTCATTTTCTGCTCATGGGGGTTAGCGGGGCGTTCCTCACCGGGGACATGTTCAATCTCTACGTCTGGTTCGAGGTGATGCTGATCGCGTCTTTTGTTCTTCTCGTTCTGGGCGGAGAGAAGGCGCAGTTCGCCGGAGCGGTTAAATACGTTACCGTCAATCTGCTCGCATCGATGCTCTTTTTGATCGGGGCAGGCGTCCTCTACGGCAAAACCGGGACGCTCAATTTCGCGGATCTGGCGTTCAAACTTGCACAGAATCCGGAGCCGGCCCTGGTGAACACCTCCGCGATACTTTTCCTCGTCGCCTTTGGCATCAAGGCGGCGGTGTTTCCCTTTTTCTTCTGGCTGCCGGATTCGTATCACGTCCCGCCGGCCGCCGTGACGGCGCTCTTCTCCGGTCTGCTCACAAAAGTGGGTGTCTATGCCCTGATGCGGACATTTTCGATGATCTTCATCCACGATATGGATTTTACGGGACCGTTGTTTCTCGTCCTTGCCGGATTGACGATGGTGATCGGGGTGTTTGGTGCCGTTGCACAGGGGGAGATGAAACGTCTGTTGTCTTTTCATATCGTCAGTCAGATCGGATATGCGTTGATGGGCCTTGGCATATTCACGCAGTTGGCGCTTTCAGGCGCGATCTACTTTACGCTGCATGTCGCGATTGCAAAAGCTGCTCTGTTCTTTGTCGTGGGGTATGTCGCCAGACGGAGGGGACATACGAATCTCGCCCGTCTCGGGGGACTCTTGCGTGAATCTCCGCTCGTCGCTGTGTTGTTCCTCTTAGCGGCTCTCTCGCTGGCGGGTCTCCCGCCGTTCTCGGGATTTTTTGCCAAGTTCACACTGATCAAGGCCGGGCTGGAGGCATCGCAGTACGCCATCGTCGCGGTCGCGCTGCTCGTCAGCATGATGACGTTGTTCTCCATGACAAAAATCTGGAATGAAGCGTTCTGGAAGGATGCACCGGAGCGGATGGACACTGATGCACGTGTCCCGGCACCGTATTTGCAGGCAGGGGACAAATGGCTGTACATCCTTCCCATCATTCTCCTGGTCGGGATAACCATCGTGATGGGACTTGCCGCGGAGCCGATCCTTCAGATGACCGGACGTGCGGCGGAACAGCTCCTCGATCCCGCACCTTACATACGGCAGGTTCTCGGGAGGATGCCATGAACCTGCAGCGATCATCCCTCCCCATGCGTATATTGAAAGGACTCGGCTTCACCGCGTTTTACGCCATGGAAGTGGTCCTTTCCAGTTTTCGTGTCGCGTTGGATATTCTTTCGCCACGTCTCCGAATTCGGCCGGGAATCATCGCGATTCCGCTGTGCGAACTGACGGAGCGACAGATCCTCGTGCTTTCCAATCTCGTCACGATGACGCCCGGAACCTTGAGTCTCGATATCAGCGATGACAATCGGACGCTGTATCTGCATCACATGAACGTGCGCGATGTCGAACGACTGCGCCGACAGATCGAGAAGGATTATGTGACACGCATACGGGAGATTTTCTGATGCAGGACGCAACCGTTTCACTGGTCGAGCTGTCGGCGCTGATTTCGTTCGGTGTGCTGATTCTTGCCCTGCTGTTGACATTCTGGCGTTTGTTTCGCGGGCGGGATCTCGCCGATCGCGTCGTGGCGCTTGATCTCATCGCGATCATCCTGATCGGTGGTATCGCCGGTTACACGGTGATGACAGACGTCGCGGTTCTGCTGAACAGTGCGTCAGTGCTGGCGTTGATCGTGTTTCTCGGAACAGTCGCCTTTGCGCGGTATCTCGAGCGGAGCGTCAAATGATACTGAATATCCTGATCGCGATCCTGTTGCTCAGTGGCGCACTGTTCTTCCTCGTCGCGGCGATCGGCATCGTCCGTCTTCCCGACCTCTATACACGCATGCACGCCGCCGCGAAGGCCAGCGCGTTCGGTGCCGTATTGATGCTGGCAGCTACAGCACTGCACTTCCGCGATCTGTGGACCATTCTCGAGGTGGTGGTGATCGTCGTATTCCTCTTCATCACCACACCGGTGGCGACGCATCTGATCGGACGGGCGGGTTATCGGATGAAGGTCCCGATCTGGAAAGAAACCCGCGTCGATGAATTGCGCGATGCGCTCGAGGGCAATGTTCATGACTCACTACGCTGTGACGAGCACGATGATCCATCGATGAGACATTCCTCTCGATCGCCGCATCGGGATCATACGGTGCACGAGGGATAGTCACGGTATCAGAAGCGATCTCCCGTGGGGGTACCACGCGAAATCTTCCTTGTGGCTCCACAGCAGGTGTGATACGTTACCGAATCCTGATGAACATCGAAGTCCATACCGCCTGGGGGTGGTACTGGCCGGCATTGTCGACGCCTTGGGCATGGGTGTGCGGGAATACCGGATAGGGGATGCCGTTATCACTTCTCCGGGCATGCAGAAAGTCGTGGATCTCCGATTCATTGCCGGGCTCCTCGAACAGGAACGCTGAAAACCGTCGTCGATTGTCGGTATCCGCTGGTGGGAGTGGTGGAGGCGCATCGTTTTGCTGAATCCGGAAAGAAGAAGGGAAGCGTCATCATCACCGTGAGAGACGAGGTCGTGTGAACAAGATGATGATCCTGTGCTGATATATTTTGCATTTAGTCTAAATAATTATTACAATTTGGCGTTCACAATCCATCTCCCTCTGAATTATAAGGAGCGAATAATGTATAGATTTGGCCTGCACATTGCAGCAGTGGTCCTGCTTGGACTCACTTTCACCGCCTGCAGCGACGACGATCCCGCACAACCTGCGGAACCGGTTGTCTACCAGGGACAAAGCGCCGCCCTTGGTGAAGGACAGGTGCGTGTATGGGAAAAGGCTGATGCTGACGGAAACCTGATGTCCGTTGGAGTCACCTTTGATGAGAGTGTACTCACCGGATTGCCGCAGGCGATGACCATGCTCGATATCCCATTGCCGCGGAAAGTCGGGACATCACCGTTTACGAAAATCGGGTTCGACTGGAATCCCCAGGGACATGAACCCGCACCCCTGTACACTGCGCCGCATTTCGACGTGCATTTCTACACGGTCACCGACCAGCAGCTCGCTGCCGTTATTCCGGGACCCGATACCGTTGCGGTTGATCCGATGTATCTCCCATCTGACTACATGTCCACCGGGGATGCCATTCCGAACATGGGTACGCACTGGGTGGACACCACCTCCGGAGAGTTTCACGGCGCGGCGTTCGACAAGACATTCATTTACGGCTACTATCGGGGAGATCTCTTTTTCCTCGAACCCATGATCACCAAGGCGTTTTTCGAATCAAAGCCGGACATGCTTGTCGACATCAAGCAACCCGCTGCGAATCAGATGACCGGTAAGGCGTTCCCGATGCAGTACCGGATCAGTTACAACCCCACGGCAGGGGAATACACCGTGGAGCTCACCTCCATGCAGGTGCGGTAACCAGGAAAATTCGAAATGAGAGACCACGCGGGACGGACGGGGGAAAATCCCCGTCCTGCCCCGGCTGGCTGCATGTTCAAATTCCGACAGGGTGATCGCGCAATCTGATTGCAGCTGCCGGCGGGGGAAAAGAAGCATGGGCGTGCGCTTCCGGTATGCTTGATGGTCGCGCAGGCTGTTTCTCCTGCAGCATTGCACTGTGAATACGGAGATTCTGTTCGTACCGCTTCAATCGCACGGATATCGAGAATGGTACATTGTACTATCGCGGTGAAGGAACGTACGCTTCGTATTCGTGTCTGCTCATCAGACATGAATCGGTTTTCCGTCGAGCAGAGATTCCGCAATCAAACCAGGAAAGGGTATTCTATAGCCCGTCATCCGTCCCGCGGGTACTTTCTGCACTGAGCGGGTACTTTCTGCACTGAGCGGGTGTTTTCTGCACTGAGCGGGTGTTTTCTGCACTGAGCGGGTGTTTTCTGCACTGAGCGGGTGTTTTCTGC
>JAFGKR010000177.1 GCA_016928515.1 Bacteroidota bacterium
GGTCGGTGACGAGGTCGTGCTCATCGGCCGCCAGGGCAAGCAGAAAATCACTGTCGGCTCGTTTTCCGACCTCGCGCAGTATGTCAACTACGAAATGCTCTGCCGCCTGCCGTCCGAACTGCCGCGCATCGTCACCGCGTAAATTCCGGATCTACCGCGCGTGAGGAGACGGAAATCCATCGACCGCGAAATCCGATTTTGACTTTCCCCTCGTGAAGTTTCCGAGTGACAGGGGAATGAAGATTCGGAATCCCTTGCCTTTTTTCCTCTCGAATGTTAGGTTTCTCAATATCCGATCTTCATGTGCACAGACCGGCAAGACCATTCACTGTCTCGAGGCGAGTCCCTGTGTCGTATCCTCCCCCCTCTTCCTCCCGGCATACATTCTTCTCACCTGTAACAGGAGCATCTGTATGAAATCCTTGCTCACGATGATGTTACCGCTGTGCTGCGTCTTTTCGCTGCTCAACGGAACGGCCACTGCCCAGGCGACCGATGCCATCCCTTCCATCCCCCTGATGGCCGCCACCGACGCTCCGTTCCACCCCTTCATGACAGCCGCTCCCCTCGACATCATGGGGCAGTGGGCATCCTCCATCTCCATGCCGTCCAAAAAGTGTTATCACGGCGCTGCCGCTCTCAATGGGTCAATGTACATCTTCGGCGGACTGGGAGGAACGCTGCGTTTCGATACGCAGTGCTACAAGTACAACCTCGCCGGTACGACGTGGAGCGCGATCGCATCCCTGCCCGTACAGCGTGCACTGCCCGTTGTGGAAGCCGTTGGCGACAAGATCTATCTCATCGGGGGATACAGCGCAACAAATCCGTTCACCGTGCAGCGGGCTGTTCTGGAATATGATCCGGCGACCGACAGCTACACGGAGAAAGCGGATATGCCCATGCCGGTATACGGAGCGGGTTCGTTCGTGCACAACGGTCGTATCTGGGTGCTGGGCGGCGGAACGACATCCTTCACCACATCCACGAATGCCGTGCAGATCTACGATCCCGCTCTGGATCAGTGGACGTTCTCCCTCAGCCTCACCCCGTACGCATCCTGGGCGACCGGCGTGGTCCTTGCCGGAAACACGGTCATGTACGTAGGCGGGGTGCGGTACACGAACAACCAGGGACTGTTCGGTGCCTGGGCCTACACCGGGAGCATCTCGGGAGACGAGATCACCTGGACAGAGATCGAGAGTTATCCGACCGGTTCCGTCATGCGGCATGCCGCCGGGACAGACGGGCAGAAGGCATACTTCAGTGGCGGATACAATCAGCAGAGCATGAACAATGGTCCCCCCTCCGGCATTACCTATTGTTACGATCCTGCAGCCGCAACCTGGATTCGCAAGGACATGAAGCCGACTCCGGTCTATTTCGGCAGCCAGATGATTTTCGACGGCACCGATAAGCTGTACGTCTTCGGTGGCCAGCATATCGCCGGAGGTGTCACGGATATTGTCGAAGTCTTCGACGTCACTGCCGAAGGTGGTCCAAGCGCAGTGTTCCGTCAGACGGAATTCGATGTCTGGTTGAAAAACGGTGACCAGACGACACTCGATATTCCGGTGGAAAACATCGGCAGTGCGGCGATGAACTGGAGCGCCACGGTGGAAGCCACGGCATCCACCTGGATGTCGCTCACATCCGCCTCCGGCGTGGTACCGATCGGCGAAAGCATACAGATTTCGCTCGCTCTCAACTCATCGGTCGGTAACGGGGCGCACACCGGGAACGTCACCGTGACGACCAACGACCCCGACAATTCGTCTGTGGACATTTCCGTTACACTGCACATCCAGGATGAGGATGTGGATACGGAGATGAATGTCGTGCTGGAGGAAGGAACGGGGACATGGTGTGGCTTCTGTCCCTTTGGTGCGGATACACTCAAGGCGATGATAGCCGAGAATCCTGGCCGCGTGTTTGGAATCTCGTATCACGGCGGAAGTACCACCGAACCAATGCACACCCCGCATACCGATTTCTGGACGGCTCTCGTCGGTTTGCGTGGATGGCCGCAGGGTTCCATCAACCGAATCCAGTTCGACGGTACGACGGAACCTGCACTGAGTCGATCCGCCTGGCGTCCCCGCATTGAAGAAGTTCTTCAGACACGCCGCAGCCCCATCAGTCTCAGTGTTACGGCGAAGAGCTACGATGAGCAGACGAAGCAGGTCTTCATCGAAACACGGGTGTTCTTCCATCGCGATCTCGACATCCCGCTGCGAATGAATATCGCGCAACTGCAGGATCAGATGAACTACACGCAATCGTTTTATCCACCCAGCGGCGGGAGCACCAAACTCTTTCCGTATTACCACGACCATGTGCTGCGTCAGCTGATTCCCTCCGATGCGGGACAGGATTTCACCCAGGGAATGCCTTTGATCTCGCAGATGCATGCAGATGTCGGCATGCACTTTACGTCGGTCGATTCCACGATCGAGACCAGCCGCTTCGTCATTTTCGTCCATGAATCCGACGGGGAAAACTTCGGGGAAATCCTGCAAGCCATCGAACTGCATCTTTCGGATTTCATCACCGACGTCGCACCGCTGCCGGAGCATGCGGAGCTGACGCTGCATCCGAACTACCCGAATCCCTTCAATCCCTCGACCATGGTCTCCTTCGACCTTCCGGAGCGTACTGCCGCCTCCCTTGTGGTGACAGACGCACTCGGACGCGTCGTGGCGCGACTTGTCGACGACGTGCTGGATTCCGGTCGTCACAGCCGCTCATTCAGCGGCAGCGCCCTGTCTTCAGGAACCTACTTCCTGGTTCTCCACGCCGGTGATGCCATACGCACTCGGAGCATGACGCTGATGCGCTGAACCCGTACCTGTCATTCCGTTTCCGGAAATGCCGTTTCCCCGAGGGACGGCATTTCCTTTATATGCACGTCGCGCTGCGGATACGGGAATTCGATATCCAGCTCCCGGAATCGCTGCACAACGGCGTAGTACAGCCTGCTTCTCAGCACACCGGGCCGATCCGTAAACTCGCGCGTCCAGACGCGCAGATTGAATAC
>JAFGKR010000178.1 GCA_016928515.1 Bacteroidota bacterium
ATGCCTGTCTTCGAATTCAAAGGAATCGAACTCCATCTGTCTTTATCGAATCTGAAGAGCTGTGCCATCGAAGCCTCCTGTACTTGGTGTGCAGTGCATCCGCAGTGCGGCTGGATGTACGGGCATGATACATGAACTCACAGACGAAGGGAATGAAAAAGTGAACCGATACGGCTCCGTCGGGGGGTATTTCCTGAGTTTCCTTGGCATGAGACAAGGGGGGAAAATATTTTCCGATACTCAGGTATGCGATATTTTGCCCCGGTGGGGAAATTTGTTTCCTATTGCATCCGAATGGAAGAAATTATTACCCCATATCCTTTACAAAATTCGTAAAATACCCCCCACGAAAAGATACATTTTCACTGAAGTTCTTGCTTTCGAGTACGAACGGAATATTTTGCGTGCAGACTACGTTCCGCTGCCTTCATCGTTGCTCCGGATTTCATGCAAGCGGGCGACTGATGACTGGTTACGATGACATCCCCACAAGCGGAGAGCACAGAATGGAAGCTGTCACGGTAATGCTGATCGAGGAGGAGGGATTGTCTTACGTACGCAGCTCACTTCCCCTGGAATCTCCGAACGCGGAAGAGGAATTGAGGCGTCTCGCTGCACAAGGAGGACCGGTGCTCTACTGCATCACCGGAGAGAACTGGGACTCGATCAGGAACATGTGTCATTTCATGAGGCAGGTGAGTGTTCATCTCTGGAACAAAGGTGGCAAAGAACACCACCATCGATTCTTCATGGGAGGCGAACTGTTGCTGATACAGGCGCCATTGACGGGATACGACGATCATCAAAGAGTCCCCAGAGCCCTTGTAAACCGGCTGACGGAAACAATGTTCATCGCGGCGGAAACGAAAATGGTGAACCCGGTAACAATTGCCGTCACCCCGCAGCAGTATGCATGGTTGAACCATAAAGCAAGACAGCAGGCGGTCAAGGAACTCGCAGGACGGCATCAGGCATCTGCGGCCAGCGATCCGGCTGTACCGGAGAATGACCTTCTCTCCGGGAATCACCCGAATGCCCATCACAGATATATTCCACTCCCCGAGGATCTGCAGCACCCGCCACGGTTTGCCTTCATCCATCAGATGGAACGGTTCGGCAGTCCGTTCATCCGGCAGGATGCATGGGGCAGTTTCTACGTTGTGAAACAAACTGCTTCCTTTTCCCACGCTGGTCAGGAACAGGGTTGTCCACTGTGCACGATTCTCAACGGGACGATTCCGCAACGATCCGTCAGCCGATTCTCCCTCCCGAAAACGCCAATGAATTACTGTCTCTTCCCTGCCCCGCATCCCGAAGTGGACCAACAATGGACGATCTCTCCCCTCCACGACATGCCGTCGGAGGAAACAGACATATCTCACAGGACGGCCATCACGAAGACGGACGTCCGGTTGATGCGTACCCTGGCACAGAAGGGTATGGGCAAACTCACCCTGAGTCCGTACACGGGATTCCCCAGTGTCGTTCCTGAGGAAAACCGATTCGATATTCCGTGTGCCTCGTATGTGGATGTGGATCCGGAACGGTCTGCCACAGCACACATTGCCATCCAGTGCCTCCCGTGTGATGTGATTCCACTCCCGCATTGGGAATCGATGCCCTGGAAGATCTCCGGTCTTGGGGATGTGAACGGATCGTTCTCCCGTGTCGATCACGCCCCGTTCTATGCCATCAAGATACGTTGTTCAAAAGGTCCTTCGATCGATGATGCGATCATACAACTCGATCGCCGCATGCGGGAGAGGAAGCAGGGGTACAGTCTGCTGATCTATCCGGGCCGCCGAGAGCAGCAGGATCATGACGTGTGTGTCGTTGTCGTCCCGTGGAAATGGTCCCCTGCAGAAGATCAGCACCGGGTGCGTGGTCTTGCGTTTCTCACCGGTATCTGCACGGTCACTCCGGCAGCGGCGAAACAGATGAGTCCCGTCATGCGGAACGAGCGCTTCCACGCAGCGACAGTGACGGATGAGGAGGAGATTCTGAATTTCGAGCGGAATCTTCGGGATCTGTTTGATCTCCCTCCTCGTGGAAGTGCCGTCTATACGAAAAAGCCGGTGCGCGGGGAATATTTTATTCCTGACATTCGGCCGAACACAACGCTGGAAAATATTCCTGCGGAGATCTGGAAATCATCACTCCCCCCGAAGGATGACGATGCAGTTCCTGGTCGCGGCAGCGATGAGGATGCGGCTCCTGATCCCGGCAGGGATGACGCCAGGATATTGGTACAAATCACACACGTGGGATTCAGTCAGGCGGATCGACGGTTTCTTCGTGGTTCCCGTGGGCAAGCTTGCGAGGATCGTGTCCTTTGCCGCGAGGGTGGCGGATACATCGTGGATCCCGGGCCGAATCATGACGGTGCGTTCGTAGCGGGCCGGAAGGTCGTCTTCCTTCCCTATCGCATCTGCAACCACTGTGAATACTGCCGAACGTTCAGTGGCAACCTCTGCGCGACTCTCGAGTTGATGGGATTTGATTACGACGGGTGCTTTCGCCGGCTGGGGGCGTTTCCACCGCATTCATTGTTGACCGTGGAGAACCATTTCCCTCCCGAAGCAATGCCCTTGGTGGAACCCCTTGCGTGTTGCATCCACGCACTGTTTCGCGTCCGGAATCGCATCGGTGCATTCGGTGATCCCGGTCGTGGCAACGAGTCGACCTCCCATCCGGTGACGGTATTCGGATCCGGTGCTATAGGGGTCTTGTTGAGCTGTACAATCCTGAGAATCTGGCCTTCGCTTCCCGTCCTTCTTGTTGACCCTCTGGAAGAGCGCCGGGAGATCGTCCGCAGGATGCAACATCCGCAGCTCTCTGTCGAGGGGAGCTTCCCGGAAGGGCACCAGAGTACTCTCAGCATTGTGTGCGCGAATGAACTCGATGCATATCTTCACGCGGAAGCGACCGTGTCACACGCGGGCATGATCATCGTGTTCGCGGGTCTCAACCTGGATGATCTCGACAGTCCGGATAGCGTGCGGAAGGAAAAGGCACAGCAGCTTCAGAGACTGCATCGCAAGGAACAGACGCTACGCACGACTCCCGCCGGTTACACGCTCATGGGGAGCAGCGGGTATAATTCCCATGATCTCAGGCGGGCTATTCACGAACTCGAGCATTTTTATTATGCCCATTACTCACACGTTCATACCGCGACGATTCGCGGGATGCACAGCAGGGAAGTGATGTTCCGCGGAGGGAGAACCGTGCCTGTCGACAACAGTGATACGGCAGTTGAAGCGTATCTTTCTCCTGAGGGTGTGTTCGCCGAAGGAGAAAGCGGACGGCTTATTCGGAGCACGTTGAAGGTTCTTGTCACTATCTGAGATGGAGAATTCCATGGACGACTATCACAAGACACTGCTGGTGGCGGGGCTCTTCTGCGAGGGACTCTCCAGGCATGATATCGCTTCCGTCCTTTCGCTTCAGGATGAGACGGAAGTACAGGCGATTCTCGAAACGGCACTCACACGGAAATATTTCCATTACGAGCCGGTCCTCACCATTCAGCGGATGGATGAAGAACTGGCTGCCACATTGCGGAACGAAATGGTGACGCATGTGATCTCGACAGAGCTGGAAAATGTGCTCCCCGCACGCCACATTCACATCCGTGTGATTCAATCACCACTGGAGATGTTCGAGCACTATGAAGACGCCTCCGCGGGTGAAACGGAGATGAACGAGCAGTATCTCAAAGCCGAGACGAGATCCCTGCGTGCAGTTGCGCATGCGGCGGGCAACGGAATTGCGCGACATGTGTTCGACGGACGGGAACATATCATCGGTTTGAACTATGGTGCCTCGGTCATGCATACGGTAAAAGCCATCCCTGTCTTACCCAGTCGGATTACGAAGCGGTTGACGATCGCGAGTCTGTTTGGTGATCTGGGGTATTTTCCCGTGCCGCCTCCCGTCAAGCAAGAGGGGTACGCGCCATGCAATGAAATTGTCTCCCTGTTCGCCGACCGCATCGGCTCGCAGCATGCCGTTCGCGCGCCTCTGAACGTCCCGGCATTCATTCCGCATTCATCCGTGGAGAGTGACGACGCATTCAAAAGCATCCATGCGTTCCTCACACGACACGAATCCTATGTGAGCATTTTCGGAGCGGGTGATCGTACGACGAACCGCCTGATCCCGAATGATTCCACAGCCCCCCCCCTCCTCACACAGATGGACACGGTCATCACGGGCGTCGGGTCGATCGACAATTACGGATCGTTAACGCGTTTTATGCCGACGTGGTTGGATGCCGACGAATCCAGGAAGGTTCTGGCATACTGCAGGGACGGTTCCATTGTCGGTGATCTCGGTGGTTATCTCGTAACCGCGCCGGAAACAAGCGATAAAATCGAGCAGGTGAAGACCTTTCTCGATGCAATCAACCGGCGACTGATTGCCGCGACGGTCGACGATTTCAAAGCCGTTGCGGAACGCCATGCAAAGAATCCGCACTCCGGGGCCGGTGTTGTCTGTATTGCCGCGGGTGCGCGGAAAGCGCGCATTCTAAACGCTCTTCTGGCCGAACAGTCGTGCCCGGTATCACGTCTTTTCATTGATTCGCACTGTGCTCTCGCGCTGCTACATCTCCTTGATCCGGCGCGATATTCCGCTCTTCGCAGCACGCACGGCAAGCAGCTCCTGACGGGATGCAGCGGATGGTCGAAGGCGACAAAGGCACTCATCCCCGTGGAGGACTGAGACAACGCGAAGAGGTCGATGATCCCAACGGAGAAATAGTCTCCTGAGCACACAGAACGACCTGTCTACTTCTCCAGGGTCATGCCGCCGCCGGGACCGCCGGATTTGGTGCTGCGGTTGAAGCCGGAGATCACGGCATCGAGCGTCATGCCGCCACCGGGACCACCGCGCGTGGCGTCACCGCGGTTCTCGGCCATGTATGACTGCAGTCCCGCTTCGAAATCATCCACGACGCTCACCATGTATTCGATGATACTGCGCAGACGTTCACCGCTGTAGGTGACGAGCACGTCGCCCGGAATATTGTGCATGAACGCGAAATACGGATCATCGCCTTCGATCACCCAGAAGCCGGATCCGTAGCCGGTGTTGCTTCGCATCATCGCGATCGCAAGCGTCGTCACTTCATCGTCCGTCATCTCACTTGTCCGGAAAGAGGGAATGTCGATTTCCACCAATGAGATCATGAATTCCCCTTCCGTTGCCTGTGAGATGATGACCGTCTGTGTGGTTCCACGCGGCATGTCGAAGGTCAGTTTGACATAGTCATCGGTGGCTTCTTCAACACTCAGTCCGGCTTCCTGCGTCTTTTCGAGTATGACATCCTTGAATGACTGTGCCTGCAGCACGGACAGACTGCCCGTCAGAAGCAGCGCAAGGCACACGGTGAGCACATGGCGTTTCATGAGTTCTCCTCTCAGATTTCCGAAAAATGGATCTGTGTCAAAAAATACGCTTTTACGTCAAGCATTGCTACCGCGAACGATCCTATTCCGTGGTGTCCTACTTACGCAACGTCATCCCTCCTCCAAGGCCACCAGTCTTTCCGCTACGCTTCAGCCCTGAGAGGACCGTTTCGAGCTCAGTATTCTCATCAGCATCCCCCCGTTTGGCACCAGCACGATTCTCCGCGAGGTAGGCCTGGACATTCGTCTCGGTCTGGTCGACGATACTCGCCATATACTCAAGAAGGGAGCGAAGTCGTTCGCCGTCATAGGTCAAATACAGATCTCCTGGGATGTTGTGTACAAGAAGGAAATACGGATCCTCACCGGTGATCGCCCAGGATCCGGCTTCATATGTATAATTTCCCTGCAACATGGCAAGTCCGATCGCAACCAGTTCCTGTTCGGTCAACTCGCTGGTTTTGAAGGATGGGACGGCAATTTCGATCAGGGCGGTACGGAACGTCCCCTCGGTAACCTTGGAGATGTATGCAGTCTGCACGGTTCCACGGGCCATGTGGAACGGTATTTTCACCCAGTCGTCTTCGCCTCCTTCGATGATGAGCCCGGCCTCTTCGGCCTGCTGCGTTACGAAGGTTTTCAATGTCTGTGTGTGCAGGACGGGATTCAGTCCCAGCAGCAAAGCTGCTGCACATGCGAATAACAGCGAACGTTTCATGATACATGGACCTCACGTGGTGATGGTTGGAGTATTCGACCAGTTTCCTGTACCCGCCTGTCCGGGACTGTCCGGACCGGACAGGCCATTGAATAATGTCAATAATAGAGAAGCGTGCGGATGCCATTGTTGTCCGGGCACTGAATCCCGACAAGACAGCGACCGACCAGTTCTTCTTCGATGGCAAGGGCAACACCGCCGGCAATGGCTCCGAGGCGAATGCTCCGCCCCAGGTCCGCACTGGACCGTATATACCAGAGATCGTCGAGTGTCGTGACTTCGCCTCCGGCTGCGAAAATGGAGAACTCGGCCGGGGAGGATTTCTCGTTGAGCAACACTGTCTCTCCCCCGGGATTGAAATCGTATACACGGACATTGACGACACGGTTCATGCGCTGCGCGGGTTTCACTGCCCGAACCTGTCCGTGATCCTCCACGAGATCCCGATCGAAATACTTGTGAACGTAGAAGCGGGCGATCGCGGCATAGGCCTGATCATCGAGGCGTTCCGTCGGGATGTCGACAGTCGTCTCCTGCATGCCACCGAGCACGAAACGGACGGGTTTTCCGGGCGCGGCTTCCTCCAGCGCAGTGATGGCCGCTTCCATTCCATCGATCTCCCGGTCGTTGATGCGGAGCACGGGGCGTCCTGCATGCTGCCGCAGCTGGCGATCGGCCGGGCTGCCTGCGAGGATGTCCGTGAGCAGAATGTTTTTGGCCATGTGATAGCTGACCGGATTCCCTCCCCTGTCATAGACCACACGGGTATCCTGTCCGAGCTCAACACCGAGAAAGGCCCTCGGGATGCGTCCCTCAGGCGACAGCAGCTGCGATACCGCTTTTGCAGCGATCGCTCCATCGAGCGCGAAGTTGATTTGTGACACGACCAGTGCCTGCCCCATCCCTTCCGTAATCTCGATTCGCGTATTCACTCCGACGACTCTGCCATCCTCGGCGATGAGCGGTCCGCCGCTGTTTCCCCAGATGAGGCCCGCTGTCGTCTGCAGATAGCCGTATCGCCCCGTCATGCCTCCCAGAAAACGATTTTTCCCGCTGATGATGCCATTGGAAATGCTGTATGGATACTTCCCGAGCGGATTCCCGATTGCGAAAACGGGCTCTCCGATGCGGGGCGATTGTTTCCGGAAGGCAAGTGCTTTGATCTCGGATCCGGGTGTATCGACAAATTCCAGCACGGCAATATCGTAGAACGCATCACCGCGCAACAGGC
>JAFGKR010000179.1 GCA_016928515.1 Bacteroidota bacterium
AGGCGTCCTCGACAGGGGAGTCAGGGGGAAATCGATGCGCGACACTTTGCCTGCATCGCGGCAGCGCCGGGCCAGTGCGCGTATCGAGACGTGTTCCACCGGATGCATGGTATCCGCGGCGATCTCCTCGAGCGGGACGAGTACGAACTGCCGCTCCGGGATCCCCGGATGCGGGATGGAGAGTTGCGCGTGCCGGAGAATGGTGCTGCCGTACAGCAGGATATCGATATCGATCAGCCGCGGACCATTGCGTTTCGATGGCGTGCGACCGAGTCGCCGCTCGATGTCCTTCAGTGCATGGAGCAGATCCTCCGGCCCGAGGGACGTACGGATTTCCGCCACTGCATTATAAAACAACTCCTGGTCACGCTCACCCCATGGCTCTGTTTCATAGACGCTCGAACAGCGGAGCACCTCCGTTCCGGACAGATCCGCAATCGCGTCGAGTGCGCGCTGGAGAACGTCGGCACGGTCGCCGAGATTCGAGCCCAGTCCGAGATACACGCGATGCATCTCACCACTCATCTGTGACCCGGTTGTATTGCATGTCTCATCGGCGCTCATTGACCTCCACCTCGACATAATCGATCACGCCCTTGATGGGAACGCCCGGTTTGCGCACGCGTACGACGACGCCGCGCACTTCATCGAACTCCGCGAGAATGCGTTCCGAAATGCGCCGGGCCACGGTTTCGATCAGTTTGAATGTCTCGTTGGTGACGAGATCCTGGATGAGATTGTACACGGTCTCGTAATTGACGGTGTGCTCGAGACCGTCATGTTCCGCCGCAGATGTGAAATCCGTTTCCAACTCCACGTCGATATGAAAGCGTCCCCCGAGGTGGCGTTCCTCGTGGTGATTGCCGTGGTAGCCGTAGAAAACCGCGTTGTGAAGCCGGATGAAGTGCTTTTTTTCCATCCTTTCAAACTACGCGATTCCGTGGATTCGCACAAACCCTGCGAGTCGTGGAATTTGCGTCATGCTTCGTGCGCCTCAGGCGCAGCAGCATGACGCGGGCAACGTTCACCCCTCCGGCTCCGGAATGCGTTCGAGCGCCGCGCGGATGCGACGCAGACAGGTTTCCCGTCCGAGCACTTCCATCATGTCGAAGAGACTCGGGGATGCGCCTGCACCCGTGAGGGCGAGGCGCAGGGGATGGATGATTTTCCCGGCTCCGACTCCTTCCTTCTCCGCCGCACCGCGGATGACTTCTTCCAGCGCGGATGCTGTGAAATCGCTCGCGTCCAGCCGCGGGAGCAGCCGCTGCATCAGCGCGATGGTGCCGGCCTTCCAGCGCTTCGCGACGACGTCCGTGTCGTATTCCTCCGGATCCGTGTAGAAATACCGGCCGTTGGCGAAAAAATCGGGAAGCAGTTCCATTCGCTCCTTCATCAGCGGGACGATACGGCGCAGATATTCTTCGGGCACTCCCCGCAGATCGTCGGGGAGGAAGTGCATGAGACGGCGGAAAAGATCCGCGTCGTCCAGAAGACGGATGTGCTGACCGTTCATCCACCGCAATTTCTCTTCGTCGAAAACGGAGCTTTTCCTGAGAACACGGATGATGTCGAATGCGTCGATCAGTTCCTCCTGTTGCATGACCTCGCGATCATCGCCGGGAGACCAGCCGAGCAGCGCGAGAAAATTGAACAGGGCTTCGGGCAGATATCCCCGGGACTGATACTCGCCGACGGATGTCGCACCGTGGCGTTTTGACAGCCGCTTCTTGTCACTGCCCAGAATCAGCGGGAGATGTCCGAACTGCGGCGTTTCGTAACCGAGTGCACGGTAGAGCATGATCTGCTTGGGAGTGTTGGAGAGATGATCGTCACCACGCAGGACGTGGGTGACGCCCATGTCATGGTCATCCACGACGACCGCCATCATGTACGTTGGCGTGCCGTCGGAGCGCAGGATGACGAAATCATCGATCTCCTCGTTGCTGAACGAGGTTTCGTCGTGGACAATGTCGCTGAATACCGTACGGCCGTCCGGTGTGCGGAAGCGCAGCACGCGCGTGCATCCTTCTGCTTCCCGCTCGGCGCGCTGCCCGGCGGTGAGATTCCGGCAGGTGCCGTCGTAGAGAAAGGCGCCGCCGGCCGCTTCCGCCGCTGTGCGTTTCGTCTCCAATTCCTCGCTGCTGCAGTAACACCAGTAGGCCTTCTCCTCAGCCAGCAGTCGCAGACACTCATCCCGGTGGCGGTCGATGCATGTGGACTGGATGACAGGTTCATCGTCCCAGTCGATACCCAGCCAGCGCAATCCGCTCAGAATTTCGCGGATCATCTCCTCGCTGGAACGCACGCGGTCGGTGTCTTCGATGCGCAGAAGAAAGCGGCCTTCGGCGCTGCGGGCGTAAAGCCAGTTGAAAATTGCGGTGCGGGCGCCGCCGACATGCAGATAACCGGTCGGACTCGGAGCAAAACGGACAATCATTCGATTTGACATGATAAAATAGATGGGATGTGATTTCTCGGTTGAAACATGGACCGGCGCGACGAAAAATACCGGCGCGTTAAATAAATGACTGAGCAGTTCAAAAAATGACCGGCGAGTTCAAAAAATGACTTTGGAGTCAGCGATGCGGAATCGCGGTTCAAGTACGGAATGTCATCCGCGGCGTCTCCGGATCGGTGCGCGAACTTCTCCACGCGGTCCGCATGATGAGAAAAAAGACGAAGAGGGCGAGCAAGCTCCAGAGCACTCCCCAGATGATGGCGGGAATACCTGTCATATTGGCAAGGATGCTCGCATCCGTGACACGATCCTCGAGTGTGATCAGGTCCTGCTTGACGTCGACGAGAGCATAGAGGCAGCTCATGGCGCCGAGGTACTGCACGGTGAGGCTCAGCCACTGATCGGGCAGCCAGCGCGCCCCGGCCAGAAGGGCGGCTCCGAAGGCCAGTCCAAAAATAAAACCGAAGGTGTTGCGGACAAAAAGGACGGTGACCAGGAGGATCACGATTCCCGTGATGACGGCGACGACAGCAGCGCGGCGGGGACGCAGTGACAGCAGGAACACCGCGCCGCCGAGCAGCATGCTACCGAGGTAACCACTGGACACCACCAGCCACGACCATCCACCTCGCGTGATCGCCAGGCCGCCGATGCGCGAGTCGATCTGTATCTCCACGACGGACCCGCCGGTCAGCAGCGCGGCGAGTGCATGGCTCAGTTCGTGCAGGAGCACGACAAAGAGCTTCACGGGATAGATCACCGGTGAACTCCAGAACACGATGGAGAGCAGGAGAAGGCCGATGATCAGGCCGAGTCGACCGCGGGGTGTCATCAGTGGGCCTCCAGCCAGGTGCGTCCCGTGCCCGCATCGACCTCGATGGGGACGCGCAGCTCCAGCGCGGTGCGCATCCGCTCGATCACCATGTCGCGGAGTTCCTCTCCTTCCTCCTCCGGTACGTCGAACACCAGCTCGTCATGTACCTGCATGATCATCCTCGCCCGCAGGTCACGACGCTGCAATTCTTCATGGATGCGTATCATGGCGATCTTGATCATGTCGGCCGCGCTACCCTGTATCGGCGCGTTGATGGCGGTACGTTCGGCGAACATCCGCACGTTGCGGTTTTTGCTGCGGATGTCAGGAATGTAACGCCGCCGGCCGAGTAGGGTTTCCACATATCCGTTCTCCTTCGCGAATGCGATGGTTTCCGTGATGTATCGGTTGATCTTCGGATACTTCTCGAAGTACCGGTCGATCAGCTCGCGCGCATCGTTGTTGTCGATTCCCAAACGCTGAGCCAGGCCGAACGCGCTGATGCCGTAGAGAATGCCGAAGTTCGTCGTTTTCGCCCGTCGCCTCTGCTCGGAGGTCACTTCCTCGGCAGGAATGTCGAAGAGGCGCATCGCCGTGCTCGTGTGGATATCCTCACCGTGTTCAAAGGCCGCCAGCAAACCTTCGTCACCCGAAATCTCCGCAGCCAGCCGAAGCTCGATCTGGGAATAGTCCGCTGAGAGCAGGACGCGGTCCGGAGCGGAAGGAACGAACGCACGGCGGATTTCCTTCCCCGCCTCCGTGCGGATCGGGATGTTCTGCAGATTGGGATCCGTGGAACTGAGACGTCCGGTGGCCGCCACTGCCTGGTTGTAGGACGTGTGTACGCG
This sequence comes from Bacteroidota bacterium, assembly GCA_016928515.1. Lineage (GTDB taxonomy): Bacteria > Bacteroidota > Ignavibacteria > SZUA-365 > SZUA-365 > BM516. Next base: position 4,121 of record JAFGKR010000179.1, read on the forward strand.
TCCCGTCCCGGGATGGATAAGCTTCGGCAGCGCGTCCACGTAGGTGGATTTCAGTTTGGTCAGCTGCCGGTAGAGCAGGATCTCGTCGATGATCGGATGCGTGCCCTGCAGGGATTCCAGCACGGAGACATCCGTCGAGTATCCGGTCTTGGTTTTCTTTCGCGCCGGGAGATCCAGCTTCTCGAAGAGAATCGTCCCGAGCTGTTTGGTGGAATTGATGTTGAAATCCGCTCCGGCCATGGAATGGATCTCCCCTGTCGCGCGCTCGATCTGCTGCTCGAGTTCGCGGGAGATATCCGTGAGAATATCGGTGTCGATGGTCACGCCGGTGAATTCCATCTCCGTCAGCACGCGGACCAGCGGAAATTCCATATCAGCGAGCAGCGTTTCCTGTCCCGTGCGTCCGATCTCCTTGCGTAGCGCATGCGCGAGCTGCAGCGTGATATCGGCATCCTCCGCCGCATACGGCGCGACCTCATCGAGCGGGATGTCGGCCATGGACTGTTGCTTGCGGCCTTTGCCGATCAGCGAGCTGATGGGAATGGGACGGTAGTTCAAATACTGTACCGCTAGAGCATCCATCGAATGCTCTCCCTCAGGCCGCAGGATGTACGCCGCGAGCATGGTGTCGTACAGCGGAAGGTCGCAGTCGATGCCCAGCTTCTTCAGGACGAGCAGGTCGAATTTGAGATTTTGTCCGATCAATGTCGCCGAACCCTGGAAGAGGGGACGCACGGCTTCGATGATCTGATCCCGGGACAGATCGCCGTTGGCGGGTATGTACCATGCGTGCCGGGGACGCACCGCGAAGGAAAGTCCGACCAGCTCCGAACGCATGGGATGCATGCCGCTGGTCTCGGTGTCGAAGCAGAACTCCTCCGCGGAGGAAAGCTCCTTCACCATGGCGGCCAGCGCATCCCCGGTGTTGACCGTCACATACTCGTGCTCCACGGTGCCGATGGACGCCAGTCCGCCGCCGGCGGGAGCCGTGCCTTCCTCCTCGGCATCCAACCGCTCGAGGAAGCGGCGCATTTCCAGTTCCTCGAACAGTGCCCGCAGCGCGTCGCGGTCCTTTTCCGAAAAACGCAAATCATGCGGATCCACCTCGACCGGTGCATCCGTGTCGATCGTGACGAGATCACGCGAAAGGAAAGCCTCGTCGCGCTGTTCCTCCAGTTTCGTGCGCACGCCCTGCTTTTCCACTTCCTCCAGCCGCTCATACAGATCCGGAATCGAACCGAATTGCTGGATGAGAGGAATGGCGGTTTTCTCACCTATGCCCTTGACACCGGGGATATTGTCGCTCTGATCACCCATGAGTCCAAGAACGTCGATCACCTGCGCGGGTGTCACACCGAATTTCTCCCGCACACCCTCGAGGTCGATGATATCGTAACTGTCGCCGGCCTTGCCGGGACGGAAAATTTTTACCTGCTCGGTCACCAGCTGCATGAAATCCTTGTCCGGCGTGACGAGATAGCACTCCAGGTCCTCCTGCTCCGCCCGCCGCGCCAATGTGCCGATAATGTCGTCCGCCTCCCATCCCGGCAACTCCAGCAGGGGGATGTTGTAGGCCAACACGATTTTTTTCAGATACGGAAGTTGTTCGACCATGTCGTCCGGCATTTTTTCCCGGGTCGCCTTGTACTCCGGGTACCGCTCATGCCGAAAGGTCGGCTTCGCCGTGTCGAAGGTTACCGCGACATGTTCCGGCTTTTCGTCGCCGAGGATTTTTTCAAGGGTGTTCACGAAGCCGAACACGGCGCTGGTGTTCATTCCCTTCGAGTTGATCAGTGGACGGTTGATGAAAGCGAAATACGCCCGGTACGCGATGGCCATTCCGTCGATGATGAAAAAACGCTCCATGGAAGTTGCTCCGGAATCAGAATGCAATACGGTAATTACGAACTACCATTGGCGAATTACAAATGGGGATGGAGAAATGAAGGATGAAGGATAAAGGATGAAGGATAAAGGATGAAGGATGAATGATGAAGGATGAATGATGAAGAAATGAATGTGCTGTTGGGCTATATTCAGAGGGTGATGCGAAATCCCTGCCGGCATATCCGTCATTCGCTCGATGCCGCCGCCGTGCGCGGTGTGATACTGCTGCTGTTTCTGCTCTCGATCCATGGCACCGTACACGGGCAGGAAGGGATGCGGGAGCAGGAGGTGCAACGGCGGCGATCCGTCTCCTTCCCGGCACCGCGCGCGGCGTGGGATCTGCGCGGCGCTGTGGGTTTGCGTCTGCTGACCCTTCCGCAGGATATCGTCGAGGAGGAAATCAACAAGGCGCCGTCGCTGGATCTGGGTGCGATGTACGGGTTGCCCCTGCAATGGGAACTGCGGGGAAGTGCCGTTCTTCAATACGTGACGAACGAGTTCCGCCTCGGTGCCCGGTGGACGCATGCCATTGGACCGGTGGGTTTCGGCGCCGGGTACGATGTGGGTCTGTGGTTCGGTTTCGTGGATTTCGAGGGATTCGATAACCGGGGGAACGGATGGACGCACTATCCCTCTCTCTCCGCCGGATACGATTTCGGGGATGTCTATCTCACCTTCCAAGGGGAAGTGATCTGGATGCAGGCGATGCGTACCTTCGCGGGCGAAAACGAGCTTCGCACGACACGAAATCGCATCGCCGGTACCGCCGTGTCGGCCGTGCTCGAACAGCCGTTCTGGGGTACCACCCAGGTTCTTTTCGGAGTCAGGCTCTCGTTTACGGATTTCCACCCGCAGTCCTGGTTCGCCTTCTCTACCTTCGAACGTAAACTGCTGTTTTCGGAACTGCTGCTGGGGGTGCTGCTGTGACCATGCGTTTCACCATCCTGCTGCTTTCGCTGCTGCTTCTCTCCTGCACGGAAGACAGCACTGTCTCTGTGCCGGATTACGATCCGGGCGATGAGGTGGCGGGGATGGCGCGCCTCTCCGCGGAGATCATGCAGGCGATGGAGGGTATCTATAAGGTGGAGGAAGGAAATCCTCTTCTCGGAGACGAGATCGTTCTGAAGTACACCGGAGGTTCTCTCTCTCTGTTCAGCGGACGCGATGCGCTCTGGTGCTTTTTCGATAGCGGACGCATGGATTCCACGCTGCATCTCGCAGGGTACTGGCGTAAGCAGGTGAACGAGGAGACCGGCGTCATCCGGTTGACGATCGACGGCGCGGAAGGCGGAGGGATGCTGCAGCGAGGAGAGCGGCCGCGTCCCGGCGAAGTGCTTCTGCGGGGAGACTACGGAAGCGGCGCTGCCCGGTCGCAGCGGGAAGTGCTGCTCACGTACAGCCGTCCGCTGCATGTGGATGAACGGCCGTTTCTCATTCTCGCGCATCGGGCCGGCGGACGGAATTCGGACCGTCTCCCGGCAGCGGAAAACTCCGTCGAGCTGGTGCGTCTCGCCGAGCGCTTTGGCGCGAACGGGGTGGAAATCGATGTGCAGCTCACGGCAGACGGTGTGCCGGTAATCTATCATGACGAATACCTCAATCAGCGTCTGACACAGAAATCCGGTCTGGTCGGGAAGATCGGGGAGTATACGCTCGCGCAACTCGAAACGTTTGTGCACCTGCCGAATGGCGAACGCATCCCGACGCTCAAGCGCATGCTCGCCGTCATTCTGCGGCAGACCAACCTGCGTTTTGTCTGGTTGGACAGTAAGCCGTCCGTGCCCCTCGCTCTTCTGCGAGATGTGCAGCGCGCGTATGCGGACAGTGCACACATCTTCGGGCGCGATCTCCAGATCGTTATCGGTCTGCCGGATGAGGAGAAGGTTGCGGAATTTCTGCGTCTTCCGGATTATGCGGAAGCGTCCGCCCTCTGTGAACTGGACATCGAAACCGTGCGCCGGACCGAGTCCGAATTCTGGGCGCCGCGATGGACGCTCGGCACACAGAACGCTCTCACCACCGCCATGCAGGCAGAGGGGCGCCGCGTTCTTTCATGGACGCTGGATGAACCCGGGTATATTCAGTCCTTTCTCAGGGATGGGCGTTTCGACGGCATTCTCACCAATTATCCCGCATTGATCGCTTATTTCTACTACTCGCAATGAAGGCATTCCCTGTTCTACCGCTTCTGCTGCTTCTGTCCGCAGCCGCTCCACGACTCAGCGGTCAGGAAATTTCGCTTTTCCCCGATTCGGCAGCCGCGGCACAGCAGGAGTTCGCCATCGGGCTGACGCTAGGCGGTGGGTACTCCCATTATTTCATGCCGTACGATGCACCGATCGAGATCGACCGAATGGGCGGCACGGTGAATCTACGACTGATGCTGTACCCCGATCACCGACTGCGCATGGGGATTGAAACGGGATGGACGCATTTCTATTCGTACGCGCTCGAGGATATTGAGACGAGTTTCGGTGTCACGGATGCATCGCTGTCACTTTCTGCAATTCCGCTTCTTGCAGTGTTTTCCATGCCGGTGACAGACCATCTTCAGTTTCACGCGGGGACGGGAGGATATTTCGTGCGTTCGCATACCACGTCATTCGGCAGCACGGCGGACGTGACCGAATTCAGCCAGGGCTGGATGGGAGCGGTATCGTGGATCTGGGGGGAATGGGGAACGCTGCGGCTGGAATCCGAACTGAAGTGGTACGGTGCGACGCAGTTCGATGATGGGGTTCTTATCCTTCAGATGCAGGGAGGATGCAACATCCTGCGTTGGCAGAAATAAAATCAGCAGTGTTTCACGGTTTTCTCGTACTTTTCTCTCCCGGGACTTGACTTCCTGCCAAATTTTTGATATATCACATTTATTCAGCAATACCTGACAGAGTAGTCTCCAATGAATGCAGTACAGGGAGCGTCTGCATGGAGTCCGTTGGAGTGTGTCCAACCGCGATAAGCGGAGGAAGATACTTTCGCGACAACGAACCGGACCCGACCCCATCACTCTCATGACTCTTGATTAAAGAGGACACCATTATGAACGCTTCTCGAATGTGTCGGGCACTCGTGTTTCTGCCCCTGATCGGAATGTTCATGCTCTCCGGACAGCTGCAGGGACAACAGACGTTGCCCACTCCTCGCTATGTCCCGCCGGATATCGTCACGGAGGGAATACAGGCGCATTACGCAGACCTGGCTATCATTGAAACGAACTGTCAGACCAACGATGAGATGAAACTGCTCTGGCGAACGCTCGTCGAGCGGGGGGCACTCGTGGCCGTAATCTCCTCACCCGGCCGGATGCTGGCCTGGGTCCCTGCTGACGCACGAGACGCCGTCCGTGACACCCGACTGACCGGTGCGACCGGGGAGATCGCTGTCCAGTCTGTGTCGTATACCGTGGAGGAGCTCGACAGACAGGAGGCGTTCTCCAAGCGTGAATGGTCGGAAGCGGATGCGACCCTGCGCGATTTTCTTGAATGGGCACGACAGCCATGGACCGCCGAGCGCCTCGCAAAGATGGAGGAGGCGGAACTGAAATATCAGATGCTGAAAGATGAACTCCCGAACGATGGTCCGTACGAACTGGAGCAGGCACCCGAGTACGACATGCTGACGGGTGAAGGAGGCTTCGACGGGCACGCCAGCAAGGCATACGGCCTGGTCCATCACACGACATTCTTCGTCGAAAGCCAGAGTGGGAGCGGGCTGTGGAACTGGCCGACGACGACATACAACCAGTACAAGCTTCTGCATCTGCAGGCCATGACATTCTGGTCCTCGGAGGCCGCGAAATACGGTCGGACGTTGTCCGGTGTCTGGCATCTGTACGGTTGTACGCATTGGGTCTGTCAGGTAAACGGAGAACCAACCGTCATCAAGGAGGCGTCGTTCGTTCCTACCGTCATTGACCGTGTCACGAGCGGTACGCCTCCCGATTACGCGGGGATCAGCAGGCAGCTGGAGTGGGGACAACACTACAACCGCCATATTCGCTCGACCTATGGTGCCGACGAGTCCATCATCGGATTCATCGCATACAAACAGACGGCGGGTGAAGGGATCTGGCCGCACGCCGTCGGCATCATCAGCGGCGGAGATATTGAAGGCATCTATTATGCGCTGGATAACCAGTACTGGCAGGCGGTTCCCGATCCCCTCGCGAATCCCTACCGCAATGTTATCGCGCATGAGATCTGCCATCTCTGGGGTGCTCCCGACGAGTACTATGACACCTGGTCGTCCTGTGAGTATTCGTACCGCGGGATGAAGACCTACAACTGCCAGCGCTTCCAGGCCGCACCCGGACATCCCGGATACCAGATGCGTGGCTTCGACGGCCTCATGGTGGGCAATTACACCGCTGGGACCAGCCTGTGTACACCCGTGCATGTCGGACTCATCCCCGCGTCGTCCGCCGTTCCCATCCGCAGATTCCGGACGTCTCCGGTCGACCTGCCTTTCACCGTCAGGAACTGCGACGGAGGGGACAGAACATTCACGACTCCGATCTATATCCCCGTTTCGCATGATTACTGCATGAAAGTGGATGTCCATGCCAAACGAACAGTGGGGAGCACGGATTGGTACATGAGCCATTGGGAGGTCAAGCGGAAGGATGGAAGTTCAACAACCTATCAGAACTACGGGACACAGCTCCCATCCTCTGCACTGCAATCCTCACGCTCGAATCCCATTGTGGATGTCATCGCGCACTATACCAATTCTCCTCCGAATTTCGAGGAGAGCAATACGACAGTGTCCGCGTGGCTCTCGCACTACAACCACAACGTCTCTCCGGTTCCGTGCATTGCCCTTCGCTGGCGCTCGAAATACGACATGACCAAGGTGCAGACAAAGATTCAGTACCAGCGCGGTGCCACATGGGCAACCCTTCAGCCGTCGCATATCGTCCTGAATCATCCGAAAAGTGTCGACGCTTACCGCTGGACCGGCGTTCGGATTCACTCGGTTCCGGGGATCAGCGGGGATGAGACGATTCAGCTGAACCGCGAGTACCGCTTCCGCATTATCGGTGTTTTCAACACGGTCGAGGGATCACCATCCGTCATAGCGAGTGTGAAGACACGTCCGACAAGCCCGGCGGATTCGGCCTTCTGCTACGATATCAACGAGCCGAATTCTCAGACTTCACCGAAGGTCTTGCCTTCGATGGGGCCGGGCATCGAACCGTACACCGTCAGAGGCGCAATCACCATTTATGGTGCTACAGGTGAATTCAGCTGGAATCGCCCGAAAGAGGACTATTATCGCGTCACCACGATCGGCCTGACGGGCGGGTTGTTCGGCATGAAACTGCGTGTGCAGTGCAAGGTTCGGGACGGCTCGGACTTCGAGCCGGTCATGACCTATCAGCGCGTCGGAACCACCACGGAACAGCAGGCCACGTACCTTTCCGCCGGCAAGATCTGGAAGATGGATATTCCCAACGACGGAGAGTACATCATCAAGGTGACCTCCAAGATCAACGGCATATCCGGGATGTACGATCTGGCCGATATGTGGAACGGCAATTTCGGTTTCGGCGAATACGAATTGAGCCTGTCACGCGAGATGAATCTCCCTTCGATCGCACCGATCTGTGCAACCTGCGTCCGTCTGCAGATTCCGCGGCCGTATCCGGGGCTGGTCATCATGGAGCCTTTCCCGCCACCGGATCTGGTCATTCCGACCCGACCCGGTTTTGATCCTAAAATCGGCGCGAATTTCAACCTTCTGTACATTCCCGCCCCGGACGAACTGTTCTCGCGTTTCGACGGCGAGACTTTCTCCGGAACGCAGAATCCACTTCCGATCGGTATCACACCAAACACTCCCGCCGGAGCGCACGTGATCATTCCACGGAGCACGGAGGTTCCGAAGGACCGTGTGGGGCTGGTCGTTGTCAATCCCAACTGTTGGGTGCCTCCATTATACGAACAGACGATGCACCCAATCGGCAGCACGACGACGGCAACGGCGACGCCTGCCGCGGGATTCGAGTTCATCCGCTGGATCGGTGATACGGTCGCTGCGACAAACCCGCTTCCCGTGACGATGTGGAAGCACAAAAAACTCATTGCAGTGTTTCGTCCCAAGCCCTGTATCCCCGAAAAAATGCCTCAGTGGGTACACTTGATTGATGTGATCAATGCTCGGCAGGGAAGCGTCCGATTGCAGTTCGGAATGCAGGGCGGCGCGGGAGACGGACTCGAACCGGGCCAGGATGACCTACCGCCACTTCCTCCTCCGGGGACGTTCGATGTCCGATGGATCAACATCACCGGATCACAGGGCAGTACGACCGACATCCGCGACATCAAGCCCACGCACACCTACCAGGGCAGCGTTCAGACCGGTGCGGGAACCACGCCCGTGCGGCTTTCATGGGGGACTCCTCCGCTGTCTTCCTCGTTCACCATGCGCCTGAGGATTCCGGCGCTCTCGGTTGACCTGGACATGCACACGACCTCCAGCTACGAACTGGTGGATGAAGGACGGTATGTCATCTATGTGGACGTGAAGGAGCCGGAATGTCCGCCACCGACAGAACAACCCGATGTGAACATCACCACCGAGCAAATGGAACCGGACGATTACCCGTGTGTTAATCTCGAACTTCTGATCAAACACAGGCAAACCGGTGCACCACTGCCGTACTACAATCCGTATCGTCTGAAGATCTACGAAAAAACGAAGGAAGGTGCGTTTGTCCCCGTGCAGATTTCCCGCATTCTGCAGCGGGATTCAACCTTGCTCCTGCGCATCTGTCCTGACGAGGAGAACGACGATCCCGAACGGGAAATCATCGTTATCCCGGACGAGGACGATCCGAACAAGATACCCGATACGACGGATGTCACCATCCCGAACTATATTCCGGATCCCACCAATGAGCTGTACCGCTTCACCAGGCGGAATTCCGGGGACTGGGAGATGGTATCCCTGCCGGTGAAGATGCTCAGCAGCGTGATATCATCCCTGTATCCGGATCCCGGGACACAGCTGTATCGCTTCAACACCAGTGTCGGCGGCTACGAAGGCGTTCCCGAGATGCTCTTCGGCGAAGGGTACTGGCTGAAAACCGCCACTCCCTCCACGTTGTTCGTCGGCAACGAAGTGACGAACAATACGTTGACAAATCTCAGCGGACTCGGAGAGCCCTACGGGTACGGCTGGAACATGATCGGCGGAATCACGCATTCCGTTGCTGTGTCGGCTATCGGTCAGACACCAGCCGGTTGCATGAAATCGATATTCGGATGGAATCCGTCCAGTGGATATGTCGTCCCGGGCACGGTTGAACCGAGCATGGGGTACTGGGTTCGTCTCGATCCCAATGCGACCCTGACTTTCTCGAGCAGCAACCCGCGTGCGGGCGGATCCACCGTGTATGAGAAGGTTGCCGCCGGAATCACAACCGCTGCATCGCTGCGCATCATTCCGGGCAGCAGTGGCGGACAAATCCTGCGATTGACGACACGGGCGCTCAAAACCGACGAAATCGACATCCTGTCGCTGCCGGAAATCCCACCGGGCGGTCTGTTCGATGCCCGCAGTGAGGACGGTACACTGTATCTGCAGCCCGGTGAAAGCACCCTGCGGATTCAGCATCGCGGCAGTGTGCGCCTTGCACTTACGCCGCAACCGGGCATGCTTCGCGAGCTGCAGTTGCTCGACGAGAGCGGTCGTCTGTTGCATACCTTCCGCTGTGATCAGCCGTCGACCTTCGACATCGACATCAACGGCACACGAAACGTGCTCCTCCGCTTTGCCGTCTCGAAGCAGTCGCAGCTCGCGTTCGGACTCGAAGCGAATTATCCGAATCCGGTTCGCGCCGGAGAGCAGACCCTTCTTCAGTTCGGTGTCGATCGGGAAGGCCCCGTCCTGCTGCAGGTCTATGATCTGCTCGGTCGCCGCATTGCGACGGTCGTCGACGATATACGGCAACCGGGACGCTATTCGGTTGCCTGGACGACCACGGACGAGCGGGGTGGCATCCTGCCGGCCGGGCTGTACATGATTCGCCTCGATGCAGGCGGAAAGATTCAGACACGACGTTGTACCATTGTAAGGTAAGGAGGAGGCCATGAAAACGATCAACCTTTGCATTCTGCTGTTGGTCCTCGGGACCACGGCACTCACCGCCCAGGAATTCCGGGGCGCGGAGATCGGCCTCCAGGTCGCGAATCAGGCGGACCGATCGGCACTTCTTGTTCTTGGTGTCCGTGAAGGCGCTACAACGGGTCTGGATGCGGAACTTCAGGAATACGAACTTCCCCCGCAGCCGCCGAACGAGATCTTCGACGCACGCATTATCAGCACGCCCGGGCATTCCGACCTCGGACTCGGTGGTATCCGCGACTATCGGGCGCCGGAAAGCACGACGGCACCGTTTACGATGACCTACACCATTGCCTGGCAGGCCGGGGAAGGCAGCAATGCCGTTCTCGTCACCTGGCAGGTTCCGTATGAAGCCCGGATCACTTCCCTGAGTATTGACGGCGAGGATATGGCCGGCGAAACACAGTGGCTCAGTGATTTCGCACAGGGACAGGCAACGGTCCGGGTGACGTTCAACTATCAACCACTGGAGTTCCTCGCCACACCGGCGAGTATCACCTTTGATGTCGATGACCGCTTCACACTGCCATCTGAAAATGTCCAACTCGTGACAAAGAACGATCCGGGAGCATCCTGGATCGCGTCATGCGATGCTCCGTGGCTGTCGCTCTCTCCCGGATCCGGTAACGGCGATGGGATGCTGACGGTCGCCGTCACGAACGCAGACATGCCGAACGGCAATTATCAGACGGTAATTCGACTGCGCTCTCCCGTATATCCTGTGCAGTTGGATATCCCGGTGGCGCTTTCCATCACCGTTGGTGTGGAGAATCCATCCGCTCCCCGCACGATACGGCTGATCGGCAATTATCCGAATCCATTCACGGAGGAGACGGCCATCCTCCTGCAGCTGGGATCGGCAGGGCAAGACGCCGCCACGCTTCGTATCCACGATGCGCTGGGACGAATGGTCGCCGATCTGACGGGACAACTGGAAGCGCGGAGTGACGCACAACGCATCCGTTTCCATGCAAGCAGTCTGCCTCCCGGTGTGTATACCTGTCGGCTCGACTGCGGTGGACGAGCTCTCATCCGCAGCATGGTGCTGCTGAAATAGGGTCATCCGGAAATAACACGCCGTCCCGCCGTCATGGCGGGACGGCATTTTGTTCTCTCATCCGGCATTTTTCACTCATCCATGGATATACCGATGCAACGCGCAATTGTCCTTCTGGCCGTTCTGCTGCTTCCTTTCACCATGGTGGCCCAGTACGGAAGCGTCAACAGTGCGTTGACGCTTACCGGCTCCGGATATCTTTCGGTGCCTTACAGCAATCAACTGAACATGGATCTGTCCTACTATGGAGTAATCGCCATGGATGCCTGGGTGCGCCCGGCGTCCATCGGAACACAGATGACCGTCATCGGCAATGATGCTGCGAGCGGATACTGGTTCGGACTCAGCACCGCCGGGAAGGTGCGTTTCAGCCTGAATCCTGCATCACAGTACGAGAGTAATTCATCGATCAGCGCGAATGTCTGGACGCATATCGCTGTGCATTACTACCCCGAGACCGGCGTTGTGCGATTCTATGTCAACAACACGCTCGATCGAACCATCAATGTACCGCAGGGGTGGATCGGGTATGCGTACGGCGACCTCAGGATCGGTGCCGATCGTTCGGGAAGTTCTGCGGCCCATTACTGGCGCGGTTCTCTCGACGAGGTGCGGATCTGGCGGGAGGCGATCAACTTCGCGACGGCCGAAGGCGAACTGTACAAAATCCCGCATGCCGTGGCCGGAGGGCTTTACGGTCGCGAACTCCTCGCCGCATGGCGGCTGAACGGTGACGGCAGGGATCCTGTGGGTGGACATCACGGAACAGCCGTGGGATCGGTAAGCTATTCAGGGACTCCGGATCCGCCGTTCTACAACCGCATCGGGATCTGGTTCCGCAATCCGACCGCAGGAGCGCAGTCCGTCGATCATTTTCTGATCCCGTTTGGAAAGGACCTGGAATTACGCAGCAACTACACCATCGAGATGTGGATTAAACCATCCACGAGCGGTGGGCACGCACAGTACCAGACACTGTTCTGCAAGACGGTCGCGGTCGCGGCGGTGTTTCCTGTCTGGATCGGCATCAATAAAACGAACAACCGCATCCGCTTTGTCCCCAACGGAGATGCACAGGACTGGTTCGAGAGCACGATCGCGGCACCCGCGGGGCAGTGGACGCATGTCGCCGCGCGGTACTCCGGCAGCGGTGGGAAATACACTGCAACCATTTTCATCAACGGCCAACCGCGTGGGCAGAAAAACTACACGACAGCGGGTCCATCGAACTCCGCGCCCATCCTGCTCGGCGCATCCTCGACCTCTCCCGGTGCGAATATCCTGTACCAGTATTTCGGTCTGATCGACGAGCTGCGGATCTGGAACAGTTCTCGGAGTGATCTCGCGATCGCCGACAACTACCGCCGTGAAATTCCGGGCAGCAGCAGTATGCTCTCCGGTAACTACCATTTCGACGGCGATGTGCTCGACGCCTCCGGATCCTACAATCACGGATCGAATTCCTACGGGTATGCATTGTGGTATTTTTACCGTACGGAAGATCTCCCTTCAGAGCCGATGCTGACCCTGACCGCTCCCGCGGACGGTGCCCCGTGGACAATCGGTGACACGTACGATATCGCGTGGAAGTCCGAGGGTCTCTATTATGTCACCATCGAACTTTCCCGTGATGCCGGATCGACGTGGACGGAAACGCTCCTCAATGCGGGAGATGCAACCACCGGGAAAATACAGTGGACCGTCACCGGTCCCGAGACATCGGACGCGCATATCCGGATCCGCACTCCGACCGCCACAGGGCTCGAGGATCGGGCGACGAAAATCAGCATCCGGCAGCCGCGTCCCGTGCTCAATGTCATCCCTTCATCCATCGCATTGACAGTATCGCGCAATGCGCCACTTCCACCACCGATTCCCGTTATCCTCCGGAATGCAGGTGGAGGGACGCTGTCGTGGACGACCGCTGTCGGCAGTGCAGACTGGTTGTCGGTCGATCCCGATCAGGGCACGGCCAACATGGATACATTCGAGGTGCAGATCACCAGGACGGATTTGACCGAAGGGGTGCATCGCGAGATGATCGTCATCGGAGGCAATGCCGAAAACGCGGGATTGCAACTCCCTGTGGAGCTGACCATTACGGCGCAGCGTGTGTACTCGATCCTCGGGACATTGCGCGACGCCAACAACATTCCGGTGGAGGCCGTTCCGGTGAAGGCTTTCGGCGAACGGGATGCAGAGGCTGTCAGCAACTTCGACGGGAAGTACGAACTCGAATATCTTCCGAGCGGAAACTACAGCGTCATGCCAGCCAGCTTTTATTTTCAGAGCGATCCGGCCCAGCGGTACTATGCGCCGCTGAACAACTTCGAAATCGGGGCGGATTTCACGCTGACACCGAAGCGCGGCTCCCTGTTGTTCCGCTATCATGAGGGATGGAACCTCGTCTCCATTCCACTCGATCCGGACGAGAAGGATCTGCAGAAGCTTCTTCCGGACGCCATCCCACCCGCGTATGCCTGGGATCCTGATACGGGGTATGTCATGCGTACAGCGCTCGAAGGAACGAAGGCATACTGGATCAAATTCGCGCGGCGTGACAGCGTCGTGATGGATGGGGTTCTCATCCGTGACATGGCGGAATCATACGCGACGGGCGAAACCGGTTGGCATCTCCTCGGGATGCCGAGTGGTCCCTGTCCGGTGTCCGGTGTCGTCGAAGCGCCAACGGGCATACTCACCAATCCCTACGAATATGATCCCGTGTACGGGTATCTCTCTCCGATCGATGCGATGTTCGTGGCAGGGAAGGGATATTTCGTGAAGATTTTGGGTGCCGGCGTTCTGCGCATTCGCGCCCGTGAGGAAGTGACATCATCACCAGCCCGCATGCTTTTCCGTTTTCCGGGAGTGGAGCGGGTAGAGTAGAACGCCGAGGAACGTGGAAACGGTCATGTTTCGTCCGCCCGAGGTAGATCAGCATGACCGTTTCACAGCGACGGGGTTGTTACAAAGCCCGGGGCCGCACGCAGAGGAATCGGGGCGCCGTATGGCGTCTCATCCTGTCCTATTTCATATCCAGGACCACGGGTGCATGGTCTGATCCCATGACATCCATCTGTATGAATGCGTCCGTGCAGCTCTCGATGATGTCGGGCGTGACGATGAAATAATCGATACGCCAGCCCGCGTTCCGATCTCGTGCGCGCGTGCGCATATCCCACCAGGAGTAGTGGTCCTTCGCGTCCGGGTGGAAATGGCGGAAGGTATCGATGTA
>JAFGKR010000180.1 GCA_016928515.1 Bacteroidota bacterium
CATACTTGAGCTTTCGCATCTCGTCGATTTTGAAGCGATCCTTGTTCTTTTCGTAGTAGGCTTTGAATTCGGCATCCGTCGGTGCGGTGGTATCGGTCGCTGCGAAGACACGCGGGTCGAAGAAAACATAACTGACGGTGAAATTGATGTTGTTCTTGACGAATTCGGAACGGATCTGTTCCTCGGAAATGATCACCGACGAGCTGAGAATATTGGTCAGTTTCGAACGGAGGAGTTCCGAGCGAAGCTGCTGTTCTATGGCGAGCAGGGCTTCTTCGTTCTCCGGACCCGGATTCGTGAGGAATTGCCGATACGCTTCAGCGTTGAACCGTCCAGTGGAGTCCATGAAGTACTGAGAGAGCTGTTTCGGCGGATTATTGAGGTCATTGACCCAGTCGGAGATTTCTTCATCGGAAACGTTGATCCCGAATTCCTCGATGGCCTGTTCGACGATGGTCTGCGTCACAAAATCGTTCCAGACCTGTTCGCGTATCTGCATATAGTCATTTTCCGTCAGATCCTTTCCGTCATTTTCCTTACGGCGCTGCTCCGCCACCTGTTCGACGACAGCCTGAAAGTCCTGATAGGTAATGGATTTTCCGCCGACGCTGCCGATCTCGTTGGCCGAGCCCTGCATGATCGAGGCGATATCGACGTCGCTGACCACCCAGAAGGCAACGAAGATGACGGCGAACGCGATGATGAAGACATGCGCGTTGTCGCGGATTTTTGTCATCATACCCATATTCATCTACTCCACGAATTCAAGAAGTGGTATACAAGCTTACAAATATATGGGAGTTGGCTATATGAAGCAATGCACGTAACGGCGCCCTGTATCTATTGGACATACGGAGTGAACAGGAAAAGGCCCGCGGGGGCGATGCCGCCCGCGGGCCTGAGGTTGTGCTGCGAAGAAGTGACAACTAGAATCGGTACGTGAGGCCCAACATGAGTCGGGAAACGCTGATTTCCTGATCGGACTGGAAAGCGCTGAGCGGCACGGAACGATCCGGATCCACGTAGTTGTCGACAATCGCACGGTAATCCGACAGCGTATATGCCGCCTGGACGGAGAAATTATTTTCAAACTGGTATCCGACACCGCCACTGAGGGTTTTCACGTCGAAATCGGTGGTATTCTCATCTACCTCGTATGCTGAATACCGGTAACCGAAACCACCGCGCAGGAAGAGTCCGGTGTTGGGAATCATGAATTCCGCACCGATGCGGAAATTGTTGGCAGAGCGGAAGGTGTTGCGGATATTCCTGTTGTAATCGCTGATCAGTATGGGATCCCAGTCGTTGCTGTCCTCGAACTCGATGTCGGAGAAATCCACGATCTCGAAATCGGCGCTGACGGTTGCAAACTCCACGGGCGACCAGGAAGCACCGAAGCTGTAGATGGGGGACGTACTGATTTCATAATTGTGGTTCTCGAACACGAGGTCATATCCGAGGGAGGCGTCCGCGAAGTAGCTGTCGCCGGCTTTGTAGTAATCCTCGTTGATGCTGATGTAGCTAGCGGTCTGAATCGAAACGCCGAAGCGAGCCTTGTCCTGATAATTGTAGAGGAAGCCGAACTTCATGTTCCAGCCGGAGATATCCTGCTCGATCTCTTCGAGCAATTCCAGTCGCTGAAAATCCGTCCGTGCGACATACGGTCCGTCATCAACGGATGGGATGCCGATGATGACGTCCTGCCAGACATTATTGATGTCATCCTCGATGAACGTGCGTTCGTATCTGTATGAGCCGGTCAGGACATTCAGTGCCGCACCGACCATGATGTTTCTGGCGACCTCCATGCTTCCGCCGAAGGACCATTGGTTCAGACTCCCCTCCTCTGTCACGTCGATCGTCTGCTGCACTCGATTGGCGACGGGCACGGCGAGCCAACCGGGTTGATTTTCATCGATATAGCTCAGAACCAGGGTGTCTTCAAGCCCGAGATTCCAAGCGAAATCCAGCTCGGGATCATCGTTGAACAGCGAAGACTGGATCGAACTTTGCGGGTTGTAGACATCCAACGCCATGGCTCCGGTAAAATCGAGCAGGCGGTTGTATCCCGCGGACATGACGAAACTGCCGCGTACAACCGGGAAAGGGATGGCGAGATTCAGATGGGTCAGTGTCGTGCTGCTTTCGTTTCCGTTCGTGCTTACTCCGAACATCGAAGCATCGTTGTCGAAGCCGATGTTGGAAAGCCCGAGGCTGAACTCCTTCTGTCGCAGCTGTCCGAGTCCTGCTGGATTCCAGTACAGAGCAGAAGCATCATTCGCCAATCCGACGAAGGCATTTCCCATACCGGCACTGCGCGGAGTGAACAGGGTTGCGGGCTGGGAAAGCCGCAGCGCATCCTGGATGGTCTGCGCGGGAGATGTCGTCGCTGCCGCCACGGTGATGAGGATGGAAAGGTATATCGCGCGTTTCATTGTGTTCCTCCTGCGATCATACCGCGAGCGTGAAGACGGTATGGATCGAATCGTTGTATGTATTTCCCATCAGTTGAAATCCGCCGATCAGCGTGAGCGACTGCGGCTGCCTCCGGAACTGGAGCCCGAGGACCTCGATCCGCCGCTTGAGCGTGAACTTCCGCTTGATCCGGAACTGCTTCGAGAGGGAGGCGAATAGCTGCTTCCCGAACTCCGGCTGCTTCCGGATGAAGGTGTATAGCTTCGGCTGCTGCCCGATCGCTCACTGCTCCGTGACGACGGCGTGTAGCTTCTGTTCGAAGATCCGGAAGAGCTCCGTGAACGGGATGGTGCCGTGTATGAGCGATTCGATTCCGTTGAACTTCCGCTGCGCGAACGGGTGCTGCTTCCGCTGGAGGAACTTTCCCTGCTCCCGGAGCGCACCGACTCGCTGCCAGATGACCGGGTGGTGGAAGGTGCACTCCGTGTGCGGCTGCTGTTCAAGGATTCGCGTGTACGTTCATATGTCGTTCGAGAACGGGTGTCTCCTGTACGTACCGTCGAAGAGGCGCCGCTCGTGCCGGTGGTACTGCTTCGAGTGGTTGCACTGCGTGTCGTGGCACTGCGTGTGCGGGAATCCAGTGTCGTTCGTGAGATGCCGGATGTCCGCACCGGAGAGGTTCTGTTTCGTGTGACCAATCGCGTACCGCCGTCGTATGAATAGTATGGAGAGTACCATCCGCCGTATCCCCAACCAAATGACGCCCAGCTCCGGTAGTAAGACGGCCGGTGCCAGTACCAGGAAGGACCGTACCAGAATGGATCCCAGTAACTGTCGTAATAGCCCCAGTACGGTGGACGGTACCAGTCATACCAGGGATCGTAGTAGGTTGACCAGACCGAACCCCAACGATGGGGATAGTAGAAGTCGAAGTAAATGCTGCTTCGAGGATTGGAGTCGTAATAGTTGTTGGTGATGATGTTGCCGCTACTGTCCTCATAGGTTTCCGAGTATTCGGGGTAATCATACTCTTCGTAGCGCGGATACTCATCACGAACGGCGATCTGCGTGTAGCAGCCCGATGTACCGAGCAGCACGGCGACAGAGACCGTCGCAAGCAGAAGAGTCGTTGTCCGTTTCATAACACACCTCATCGGTTATCGATGCTTTCCATATAATACGCAACAAATTCCATGCCGTAAATGTCTCACAATTCAGGGAGAAAAACCCGTCATACTGTCCATTTCAAGCTATACGAATCACAGTCAGGAAAAAAGGGGATGTGCAGTGACCTCTGGAGAGGACAATCCCTGTGCGAAAAACAACACAATACCGTCCGTGAGGAATATGCAGGCGTCTGTTGTGAATGCGCTTTCGGTGCTCAAGCAGTGTGTGCGTCGGAAATCAGAGATACCGCACGTATTGAATTCGAATCGAGCGGATGATTTTTTCGTGTGCAAAACCGGAAGTCAACAGGTTCTTGAAAAGGATATCGGCGTTGAAACCGATATTGGTGGATATGCGAAATCCCGTAGCGAGTGATCCGTTCCAGAAACCACGGCTGTCATGATCATTGTCAAAGGCGAAATTGTATTCCGCGAGCCACGAGACCAGCGGACCGATGGATTTCTCCACCCCGAGATACAGATTTGGATCCATGTCGTCATCATTCCGCTCCAGCGTGTAATTGATTCCGACATGAAAGCTTGCCGTACCGAAAAACTGGTAGTTTTTTCCGACCGTAACGAAGAATCCCGGGGATTTCATGACATACTGCCGACGTTCGGGGAGCCAGCCATCCTGTCCCTGACTGTCGAAGCCAAAAACAATCGCCGGTTGTTGGACGTTTTCTTCCATGACCCTGTATCGCGCGTGTATGCCCGGGAGATTGTTCCAGGTGATTCCGCCACTGCCGAGGATACGTGTCCCACCGAAGGAAGCACCGACATTCAGATTGGTGAGAAGGCCGTAGGTGAAAGTGGCAAGGACGCCACCGTCGGGATAGAGGGAGACATCGACGGATCCGGAGGTCGCAGGCAGGATGCCGGCGACGGGCATGTCGATCAGGCGCAACGGGTCAATGTTCGCCTTGTCTCCGGCGGAACGCTGTGCCTGAAGGAAGCGTGGACTGATCAACAGTGCGGTGATCAGAAGCAAACGAATCGTCGTTTTCATTCGAAGTCTGTGGATGTCAGTGTTTTCCCGCAATGAACTCTTCGGCGAGGGTCACATCTTCAAATGATCCGAGAAACACCGGCACACGCTGATGCACGTCCGTCGGAACGATTTCAAGAATGCGCCTGCTGCCGTCCGTCGCTCGTCCACCGGCCTTTTCCACGAGAAAGGCCATGGGATTCGCCTCATACATGAGACGCAATTTCCCCTGCGGATTCTGCCGGTCTCCGGGATAGGCGAAAATGCCGCCGTACAGAATGGTGCGGTGCACGTCAGCGACCATTGACCCGACGTAACGACTCTTGTATGGTCTGCCATCGGTGCTGTCCGATGCCTGGAGATATTCGATGTAGCGCCGGAAACCTTCGTCCCAGAAGAGGCGATTTCCTTCGTTTACGCTGTAGATATTGCCTTTTTTCGGAATCCTCATATTCTCGTGGGAGAGCAGAAAGGATCCGATCGTGGGATCGAGAGTGAATCCCTGGACGCCGTTTCCCGTGGTGAACACCATGATCGTACTTGAGCCGTACATGATGTATCCCGCCGCCACCTGCTTGATTCCCGGTTGAACGACATCTTCATCCGTTCCACGGCATCCCCCGCTGACGCGGCGGAAAATGGAAAACACCGTTCCGATAGTCACATTTGCTTCGATGTTGGAGGATCCATCGAGGGGATCGAAGAGCATGGCGTATTTTCCGCAGGGGAATTCCTCCGGGATGGGGATAACGGTCTCATTCTCTTCGGATGCCATCACACAGAGCTGCCCGCCGCTCTCGAGGGCGTTGATGATCATCGCATTTGCGAACACGTCAAGCTTCTTGACATCGTCACCGCTGACATTGGTCGTCGTCGCCCGGCCGAGAATATTGACCAGTCCGGCGCGCCGTACTTCGCGGGAAACGATTTTCGCGGCCAGGGCCAGATTGCGCAACAGGGTGGAGAATTCCCCTGTGGCCTCCGGGTGCATTCGCTCTTCCTGAGCGATGTAGCGTTGGATTGTCATCAGCCGGGTTTCGTCACCGGGAATATAGGATCGGTGTGACATGAATATTCCTTGTCAGAAGAATGTTACGCGTCAGAGGTTCTGACGACTGATGGAGAGACGCACTTCCATCCCCTCAGCAGTTTGATGAAAATGGACGCTGTCCATCATCGATCGGATGATCAACACGCCTCGTCCGCCCTCCTTGAGAAGATTCTGTTCCGCCAGGGGATCAGGGATGTCGTCGGGTCTGAAGCCATGGCCCTCGTCGCGAATGATGAAATCGATCCGATCATCATAACAGGTGCAACTCAGATGAACCTGCTTGGAAGGATCCGACATATTGCCGTGGATGATACCGTTATTGACGACTTCTGTGATCGATATCATGATGCGATCCAGCACGGACTCCTCGAGATGAATCGTATCATGGACTTCGAGGAGAAAGGCTTCGACCAGCTTGATGTTTGATCGAATGCTGGGAAAGCTGATGGATTTTGTCAAGATGGGATCGCTCAGGGTGGAAACCTCCTGGGACAGCGGATGGATTGTTCGTAAAAGTAGAAAATACTGCTCACAGATTCCAAACGAGGTGCAGGGAGATATTCGGTGTGACACGGATCGTTCCTTCGTTTTCTGTGGTCAGTTGATACCAACCATCCGCGATGATTTCAGATGCACGCGAAAACCGCAGACGGACGCTTGTCGTCGGGCCGTAGCTTCTGAGTAGTCCGTTCCGCACTTTTTCTCCCCTTTCATAAACGAAGCGACGTTGTTCGAAGAGACGGAATCCAACGGAAGCGCGTAGAGGTTCACTGATACGCAGCAGTGCACAGGTGATGCTTCGCTCATCGAAATACTGTATGGGGCGAACGGTGAAAGCGGACCACCGCAGTTCTCCGCGTTCATAGAAGCGCAAATGCAGGTTGAACTCCATCCAGAATCCGCCGCCGAGATGCAGTGTTGTCGAATCGCTGAGAGTCAGCTGACGAAGTGAAAAGCTTCGCTGTGCGAGTGTCCCGGATTCGAAGTCATAGACCGTGTAGTTCGCCACCACCTCCGCAGTGTTTCGGGTGACAAAACGCGGACCCAGGCGAAATTCCGTCATCGGGCTCAGTCGCAGAACCCGATTCCAGGTGTTGTTTGCGCTGCGTTCCGAGAAGATGTACACCGTATGCCGAAGGTTGACATCACCGGTGAATCCGGCCCGGAAGCAGGGACTGAAGTGATGCATCCAGCGGAAACCGGTGAGCACCCACAGTTCGTCACGGTCATCAAAATTTTCATCACTGGGAGTGTCATACTGCATCTTGACTGTCGATGCACTGAGAGCGATGGTATCCGCAGCACCAAGCGCCTGTGAGAGATGAAGAGCGATCTGCGACTGTCGGATGACATTGTTTTTCTGCTCCTCGAGCAGAGACTGCCGGGTGACATTGACGGGATTGGCACCTTCGAACGCCGAGATCGAATGATCTTCGTCACGCTCATTGAGTTCCACACGCAGCATGCCACGGGTTCCTCGTTCATCGTCGTAGCGAAGCTGCGCGCTGCCATTGAGATGAAATTCGCTGATATCGGTCGCGAAAAAGGGATTGTTTTCATTGGGATCGGTTCGCTGCCGGTCGCGCCGAATGTCCCGCTGTGTAAGGTCCACCACTGCCAGCAGATTCAGGGAACGGGCGATGCGGTAATGCAGGGAATTGCTCAATGTGGCGACGCGTTCCTCGCGAGATTCGATGGAATGTCCGATTCCGGTGTTCGCCTGCAGAGACGAATCAAAGGGGAGGTAAAACTCGCGACGGATTTGCCGAATCAGCATCTGCGTCTGATTCAAACTTTTGTTTCCGAACTCGGCAACAAGGTTCGCACTGCCGCGATACTCCGCCTGAAAGCGCGGATCGATGTACTCGGCGGATGAATACAGTTCCGCCTCTGCTACGGCACGTCCAATCACCAGATCATTGAGCAGTGCCTTCCCCCGAAACATAAAGCCCTGGTCGAGAATACCCTGCTGATTGTCGAAACTCACACCGGCCATGGGGGTGACAGTGATCACGGGCAGGGCATTCCATTCAACGCCGGCAAGCGCCTGGTTTGAGGAAAGATCAGTCAATCCGAGCGCACGGCTGTCGGAGAAAAGAAAGGAAGAAAAGGTCGCGGTTACTGCCAGTCCTGAACGGACGCTTCGCGCCAGATACAACTGAAAGTTCTGTTCGTCCTTGATCGTATTGCGGTCCGTTCGGATCAACGTGCGGAAAAAGCGTTCCTCGGCGTCAATGCGCCACCCGGCTTCTTGAAGGTGATACCGCCCCCCGAGATTCCACAGGAAAGTATTGACATTCCGTTCAAACCCAACGGAAAGTTGTCCCCTGCCCGGTGTCCCCGGGATACTGTCCGACGCGAATGACTGTGCGTTCGCTTTCTCACAGGTGAGTAGCTGTGTCGCAGCGATCAGCAGCGTCGTGGCAAGCAGGCATCGCATGGTTACCGACATTGGTGCGGGGTGAGACGGTGCAGTCGGGTGAGACGGTGACTGCAGGCGGGAGGTTTCCTGTGGGCGTGCCGATTCCACCGCGCTCGGTGGTTGAAGTATCTGATGGAACCGGTACGGGATCACTGGCACGGATGTTCCGGTTGATGAGATGGCGGTAATGCCGCAACGCGGACAGGGAAATATACCGGATATGTGGAGAGAAGGGAAGCGGCCTCAGTCCTTGACGATAAAACGCCGCGCTGCGGAGATCCCGTTCGGTTTTCCGTTGTCTGCGGTGACGGAGGAAACGCGCCAGAAGTATCGTGTACCGGGTGTCAGCGCGGTTCCCGTATAACGGATCTGAACGGTGTCGGCAGCGGTATTGGGGACGTATCCGCTCCAGACCTCACCGGTCTGTTCCGCCAGGGAAATGCTGACGAGATACCGGGAAGCTTCCGGGACACGCAGCCAGGAGAGGGTGGGAAAAACACGAGTCGTTCCGTTGTCCGGGGGTGTAAGCAATATTGGACGATGGGCGATCAAATCAGAAAGCACCGGAGACAGTTTGCTTTCCCGTCCACCGCGGTCCACGGCCGTGATGCCGTAATACATCAGCATCCCGATCCGCATACCGGCGGTGTCAATGAAGAAGATCTGTTCCGTCTCCGTGACGCGCCGTGCCGGATCCGGAGTATCGAACGGTGTATCAGACCGATATATCCGATAGGTGGAAAGATCGGCTTCCTCGACGGGCTCCCAGGAGAGGTGCATCGCCTGTGTCGTCCCGTCGTTTGCGCCGTTGCTGCTGAAGCGAAGCGGCGCATCCGGTGCGGAAAGATTCGGGGATGTTGCCGAGACCGTATCGATGGCGATGCTCTCATTTCCCGAAGCATCCAGCGCGGTGATGAAATAGTGGTACGTCGTATCGTAACTGCGCTGCCCGTCAATGATGAAGTTCTGTGTCAGCGTATCCACCGCTATAAAAATACCCGGAGGGATGTGCTCGGCACGGTAAACGATATAGCCCCGCAGATCGGATTCTCTGTTTCTGATCCAGCCGATGAAGATGTATCCGTCGCGCGCGCCTTCCACCACGACGCCGGCGGGAGGAAGCGGCGGTGTGGTGTCGGGACCCGCATCGACGATGCGTTCTCGCTCACAGGAGGAAAGCAGGAGGAGCAGCAGGAGAAGCAGACCCGCTGAGGTTCCGCACAGCGAGACGGAGGTATAGACCAGGAGAGGAGCGTGTTCCCGTGTCGTACGCATGGGCACGGTCGGAAGACGGGGATGGTTTTGAGTTGTTCCGCCAGTCATGGATCACTGATGACGTTCATGTGCGTACTCAACTTACGCAGCGGTGATATACGGGAAAAGGGAAAACGGTTCAGAGAAAGAGAAGCAGTCCGATGAGAATCCCGGTGAGGGCGGAAAGGAAATTCACCGCGTCGTTGTTGATCCGACGGAATCCGCGTGTAAGTTCCGCCGGCATGGCACAGTGTCGTCGCCTCTCGGTGAGGTTGCCACAGACGCGACATCGGTACTGGGCCTGGAGTGTCGCGCCGAGGACGCTGTCGACCAGGCTGCCGAGCACTCCGATCATGGTTATTGCAACGATGGCTGTCGCATCGAGGGTGAGGAAAAAAAGAGCGCTCAGTGTCACCACGATTGCGCCTGCCGCGCCACCGGCTGTTCCTGCCAGGGTGATCCCACCAGAGGTCCCGGCGGGAACGCGTTTCCCGCCGAGAATGCTCCGTGGTGTCTGTCGCGCCAGAACGCCGATTTCCGTTCCCCATGTATCCGCTGTCACCACGGCAAGCACTGCCAGTGAGAGTATGTACAACACATCGATGCGGGTGAAATGCCAGAGAATCGCGAGTATTCCCACCAGGGCGCCGTTTGCAGCAACCTGTCCGGCATCCCGTCGTCCCCCCTTCTCGAAGACGGTATCGAATGCCTGCTTTCGGGATTTGCGCCACTTCGACAGCAGGCTGGAGAGCAGGAAGAAGGAGAAGATGGGGAGCGTCCACTGCCATCCCCCGACGCCGTACACGACAGTCGCAAGGAGGAATGTCGCCACGGCGCCCGACATCTGAAGCATGCCGGCGTGGAAGGCGATCACTGCGATCAGCAATCCGAGTCCCGCGCCGGTCGCGAAGCGCAGCATTGCGCTTTCCTCCCCTGAAGCGAAGCAGACATGCAGGGCAATCGCCGTCATGACCGGGACGGTAATATTATCCAGACCACGCGAGGAGGCGGCCTCCCAGCCGGTGGCGAAGGCTGCGACGGCGACCACGCCCGCGATCGCGGCGAATGGAGCATTCCGGAAGAGCACACCGAATGTCAATCCGTCGTCCGCATAGACGGTCAGGGACAGCAGAAGCGCTGCGAGGCCGCCTGCGAACATCGCCGTCGATCCTTCGAGGGATTTCGGATCAGAGGTGACATGGTAATGATGCGGATGTCGCAGGCTCTCACCGGTGATACCGGCGGCGGCATCACCGACGGCCATGACCATGATCGCAGCGACGACGATGTCAGGATGGGTGTTCCAGAACGGGAGGGCGATCAGAAGCAGGGCAAGCGGATAGTAGACGGTGC
Source organism: Bacteroidota bacterium (assembly GCA_016928515.1). Lineage (GTDB taxonomy): Bacteria > Bacteroidota > Ignavibacteria > SZUA-365 > SZUA-365 > BM516. The sequence continues at coordinate 10,650 of JAFGKR010000180.1, forward strand.
CGAACGAAGGCCGCGTTGTATGATGCACGGCTTTCAACACGCCGAGGGTATAGGCGAGCGCGTTGAGAAGAACGAATACTGCTGCGATGAGGACGACGGGACCCGCATTCGCAAAGAACGGCGGAGCAATAAAGATCACCGCACCCGTGGCGATATGCACGAACTTGCGCGTGAATTCATCTGCGAGACCCAGACGTCGTCGCAGGATCTCGCTCACACCCAGCAGGGCGAGAATCGTGCCGAAGAGAACGGCGAGACGAAGCAGATCGTCGACAGTCAGCGTCACATCCATGCGGGAAGATAAGAAAAGAGACCGACAGGACTGCCGGCCTCTTTGCGCGTGTCATGATCAATGCAGGAAAAAGAGACGCGTTCAGATTCCCGAAACGGGTGTGGCGATCTGATACTGCTTGTTTTCCTCCGCCTGCCAGTAATCGGCGGTGATTTTCCCGCCGGTCACGCTGATGAAAGCAACGCCGTTCGCACGGTTTCCGATGATCTTGAACGGTTGAACGATCGTTTTCCCGTTGCCGCGGACCAATTCTCGTGCCTTTCCGACTTCGCGTCCGCTGTCGTCGTGGAAAAGGATATTGGCGACGGCATCCTTGCCGTCGGTGTTTGCCAGCACGATGTAGACTTCGACGTCCGGGTCACTTACGAAATGCGGGCACACGAGAGCGTTGTATCCCTTCGCTTCCTGCCCGATGGTCGTCGTGTTTTTCCACGATTCCTTCTGGTCCTTGTAGAATTGCCAGTACTCCGCGACGATGTTGCCTCCCTCGGCCTGGATATGGATGGTACCGTTGGCGACACGAGTCACGTATTTCCCCGGATCCAGATTGAGCTTTCCGTAGGGTTGCAGCAGTTCCTTTCCTTCCGCGATCAACTTCCCGTCGTTGTCATAGAAGGTCAGTTTCACGATCGGGCCTTTCCCCTGCACATCCGTGACGACGATATGTGCTTCGATCACACTGGGGTCGTTGACGAAGTGGTTGATGATGTATTTCTCCGCACCCTGCGCGAACACCTGCGAGGCGAGCAGCAGCAGGGCAGCGGCCATGAACAGAGACCTGGTGTATGTCATGATATCTCCTTTACGTTCGTTGCCGGGTGGTGATCAGAGTTTCTTGAATTCGACGCGGCGGTTGATCGCGCGCTGTGCGGGCGTGTCGTTCGGGACGAGTGGCTGCTTCGGCCCATAACCCACAACGAGGAGGCGGCTTGCATCGACACCGCTGTCGACGAGAAATTTCTTCACCGACTGTGCGCGCCGTTCGGAAAGCTTCATGTTGTAGTCTTCCTTTCCGACGTTATCGGTGTGTCCGCCGATTTCGTAGCGTGCACTGCGATTCCGGTTGCCGTTCATCGCCCTGGCAACTTCCATCAGATCGGCATACGAGCGCTTCTGGATCTTGTCGCTGTCGAAATCGAACTGCACCTGCACCCGGATCATCGGATCGGCCTCGATCACCTCTGCGACGGGTGCACTTCCCTGCATTGCGTGCGCGATCTGATACTTTTCCCTCTCGGAGACCTGCCAATACTCGCCGGTGATTTTGCCGCCCTCCGTCTGAATGTGGGCAACACCGGTCATTTTCTTTCCGCCCACGAGTTCGAGCGGCTGAATGGAGAACTTGCCATTCCTGGGAACATCGATTTTTTTCTGTCCCGCCAGTTCACCCTGGTCGTTATAAAACTCCACGTATACCGTGGGACCGGTGCCTTCGGCATCCGCGACGACGAGGTAGCTCTCAATAGCGGGATCCGCGACGAAGTGCTGGCAGACCAGTTTCGTCGCACCCGGACCGACGGCTGCGGGGACGGCGATATTCTTCCATCCGAGTTTACTGTCCTTGTAGAACTGCCAGTACTGTCCGGCAACGTCGACAGTGGAGCTGATGCGCAGCGTGCCGACCATGGTGCGTCCGGCGACGTACTTTTCCGCGTTGATGTTCAGTTTCCCGCCTGCGGGGATGGTTTCGGTTGCATTCCCGATCTGATTTCCTTTTTCATCGAACACGACGACATTGATCGTGCCGCCTCTCCCCTGCACGTCACTGATGACAAGGTGTCCTTCAATAACGGCGGGATCCGAAACAAAGTGATTGATGATGAGTTGTTTGCCTGCCTGTGCCCAGG
>JAFGKR010000181.1 GCA_016928515.1 Bacteroidota bacterium
CGGCGGATTTCACGCTGGAGACATCCGCTCCCGTCGTACTCGCGCTCTATGACATGAATGGCCGGAAGGTGAAGGAAGCGGTGAACGCCACGCTCGCTGCCGGCAGCCACAGCGCACGCATCCCGCTCAGCGGACTCGCGGCGGGAAGCTACATGCTCCGCCTGACAACGTCCGATCACAGCGTTTCACGGGCGGTGTCGGTTATGCGTTGATTCCAAACGTTGCGCTCTGTAGGGGCGAGCCGATGGCTCGCCCTTGCTCTCAGCTTTTCGAAGAATCCGCTCTGGAAGGGCGAGCCGATGGCTCGCCCTTTCCATATCCCGCTCCTGCTCCTGCTCTCGCTCCTGCTCCTGCTCTCGCTCCTGCTCTCGCTCCTGCTCTCGCTCCTGCTCCTGCTCTCGCTCCTGCTCTCGCTCCTGCTCTCGCTCTCGGTCTCGCTCCCGCTCCTGCTCTCGCTCCTGCTCTCGCTCTCGGTCTCGCTCCCGCTCCCGCTCCCGCTCCTGCTCTCCTTATAGGCCTCAGGCGTATTCGGCTGCTCCAATTTTTACCCTTTAGCCAATCCCATCTTTTTTCTATTTTACTATGATATAGCCCTCTCTCCTCATCTCGCATGGTGAAATATGAATCGTTGTCTCCCCTTGTTCATCGCCGTCCTGTTGCTTGCCGGCGGTATGCTGTCTTTTGCAGACTCCCCTGAACGCCATTCCTCTCAGACATCCATGCAGGCGGGACGGCCCGAAATCATTCCGAATCTCGTGATCATAAAGCTGCACGAGCGTCAGACCTTCACCGCCACAGAAGATCGCCTTGGTATCGGCAGTATCGACCATATTCTCGCACGCATCGGCGCCACGGCGGTCGAGCCCTTCAACACGATGAAAGAAACGGCGCTGCAGAAATCCACCCGTCGCTCGTACAACATCGACCGCATGGTCAAGGTCCGCTATACGGCAAACGATCATCCCGCCCTGCTCGCGCAGGAAATCAGCAATGATCCCGCCGTCGAGTACGCTGAACCGTATTATTCCTTCCCCATGACTCTCACACCGAACGACCCGCAGCTCTCCCAACAGTGGGCCATCGGCGTGATGAAACTGGAGGAGGCCTGGGACATCGCAACAGGCGATTCGACCATCGTCATCGCAAATGTCGATTCCGGTGTCGACTGGCGGCATGACGATCTCAAGGACAACATCTGGATCAATCCCGGAGAATGGGGCACAAACGGCGAACACAAGGATAACGGGATCGACGACGACAACAACGGAAAAGTCGATGACTGGCACGGCTGGGATTTCATGGGTGCCGGATCATCGCAGAATCCGCAGCCGGACAATGATCCCCTGGACACTGGAATCGGACACGGAACGATGACGTCCGGATGCCATTCTGCCCGGACCGACAACGGCATCGGCATCGCCGGCAGCAGCTTCCGCTCGAAAATTCTCGCCATCAAGGCCGGAGCAAACAATTCCACCTCGATCCAGGCCGGATATGAAGGCATCGTGTATGCAGGCCAGATGGGCGCACGTGTCATCAACTGCAGCTGGGGCGGACAGGGCGCTATCATTCGTTCGTTGCAGGATATCATTGACGACGTCACGGAGATGGGATCTCTTGTCGTGACATCCGCCGGAAACGACGAACTCGACAACGACTACATTCCGCACAACGCGGCTTGGGGCAGGATACACGAACCAGACCGGAACGTCCTTCTCGTCACCGCTGGTGGCAGGCGTCGCGGCCCTGGTCTTTTCCATGCATCCCGACTGGACACCCGACCAGGTGGCGGCACAGATCCGCGTGACCACCGACCGTTTCAGCAGCGGTCCCGGCAGCAAGCGCTACGGTCGCGTAAACGCTTACAAAGCTGTTACGCTGAACGACAATCTCGACGACATCCCGGGCATTCGCCTTGCGGACTTCCAGTTCAGTATCGAAGGAGGAAATTTCCGCTTCACGGGTGCTGGTCAGTCCGCACGCGTCACCGTACTGCTCGAGAATGTGCTGGCTCCCACATCATCCCTCGCCTTCGCGCGCGTCGATCTCGACGATCCCTCCGTCACGACGGATGCGTCTGATTTCTCCCTCGCCGACATGAACACCTTCGACACAAAAACGCTTGAGTTCGACGTCCGGCTGAGTGAGACTCCCGCATTGTCGGAAGGGTATATTCCCATCCGTATCCGCATCGAAGACGGCGAGTACGTGGATTTTGTCACCGGGGTCATTCCGATCTATCTCAACGATGCATGGCATTCCTCGCTCATCTTCAATACGGCTGAAGTCGTAGCCATGAGTGCTCCGAACGTGAGCACGGTCTGGGCCGCCGGCTCCGCACAGACTGCCGACATCATGATCAAGACCGTCAACGGAGGCGGATCCTGGAGCCAGGTGGGTACCAGTGGAGGATATCCCAGCGGAAAGGGTGTGTACTGCGTCGAAGCACGGACGAACAATGTCGCACTCGTCGGCACGGGACCGGAAAACGGCGCGGCGGAAGTGTACCGTACCGTCAACGGCGGCGCGGCATGGACCGGCAGCTCGGTGAGCAGCATCACCGGTTTTGTCAACTGGATCCATATGTTCGATGATATGAACGGTGTGTTGCAGGGTGATCCGAAGAACGGGCGCTGGGGTATCGCTACGACAACGGACGGCGGCGTCACCTGGACGGCGACCGCGTCGCCGCCCGATGCGCCGACCGGTGAAGCCGGCTGGAACGAAGCATATGCCGCGGCAGGCGATACTGTCTGGTTCGGCACCAACAACAGCAGGATCTATCGCTCGATCGATCGCGGAGAAACCTGGACTGCCATTGCCACACCGGCCAAGCATTCTCTCGACATGGCATTCGGCGACAGCAAACGCGGCATCATCCGCTTTGGAGAAATCACGAACCAGGGTGGGGAATACGCCCTCGCCGTGACCGAAGACGGAGGAGACACATGGACGCGCCTGACAAGCATCGAGGTCAGCGGCGCCGGAACCGTGCAGATGGAACCCAACGGACGTCGTATCTGGTACGCACGCAGTTCCAATGCATGGGCATCGACCGACATGGGCGAGAGCTGGACCGTACAGGCCATTCCCGCGGAATTCGTCTATCCCCGCTGTTCCGCAATCTTCTCGAACACATCGTTGACGGATGTGTATGTTGCCGGACTGGGTATCTTCAAATATCGTTCGACCTATCAACCGTATGAAACCACCCCGGTCATCGGTCCGGTCTCCGCCGGCACATTCGAACTCGACGCACTGTATCCCAATCCCGTCTCCACCCGCGCCGCGGGCGTGACGGTCGGATTCACGCTCGACGCGGTGGGCGACACGCGCATCGATGTGTACGACAATCTCGGTCGCATCGTCCGCAGCGGGATGCAGGCGCGTCTGCATGCGGGTGCCCACAGCTACACCATCGAGACGACGGGCCTTCCTGCCGGCAATTATCACATACGCGTGCAGTCCGCCGACCGCATCGCCGTCGCTCCTCTGGTAATGATGTACTGATCCTGAAATTTCTGTCTTGCCGCTTCACCACGCGGCAGGGCATGCTCTCGTAATACACGGCGCACCCCCGGGTGCGCCGTTTTCTCTGACCCTCTCCCCACTACCCCCGTCCCTCGATACGGCCCGTGTAATCATTGTGTACCTGCATCCCCGTCGGGCGGAGGCGTGATCCGGGCGGAGGCGTGATCCGGGCGGATTCATGAATCCGCCCTACAGGGAGGTCCCGCTTTCCCGATACAATAAATATGGGAGGAAACTCCCATGAAAATGGTACCAACCTCCCATTGTCCTTGGCGCTCCCTTCCCGTACCGTACATCTGTGCGAATCCTCACATGCTATGAACCATGCGTAATGAGATGCCCCATGCGCATCATGATCGTGGACGATTCACCCGTGAGCCGGGAAATGCTGCGTGAGGCGCTCGCCGGCTTCGACGCCGAGCTGCTGGAATGCGAAAACGGCAGAAGCGCCATCGAAGAATATGTACGCTTTCGTCCTGAAGTCGTGCTCATGGACATCCAGATGCCGGTGGTCGACGGCATATCGGCGACGAGAGCGATCCGCCGTTCCGATCCACGCGCACGCGTCATCGTGGTCTCGCAATTCGATGAAACGGACTACCGGGCCGCCGCCGCCCTCGCCGGTGCGGAGCGATATTTCCTCAAGCAGGAAATCGTTGAACTTCTCACATACATCCGGACAACGATTCACCTCAACTAGAAAGGAGCTGAGACGATGTGGCGACACCTGACTGCAGTATGTATTACACTGATCGCGATGACCCTGTGTGCGGGCGCACAGAACCTTTCGCTTGTGAAGGATATCAATCCGAGCACGGACGAGAGCGTCCTGATGATGAATTCCTTCGATGTCCTGAACGGCATCGTGTATTTCAACGGCAACGACGGCAGCGGGAACAAGCTCTGGCGGACGGATGGTACGGTGGCAGGGACGTACATGGTGAAGGACATCATCATCGATCCTAGCCAGTGGTTTATCCGCGCGTATGACGGTAAAGTGTACTTCGTGGGAAATTACCTGTCGGACGGCCTCGATCCCTGGGTCAGCGATGGAACGGCAGCGGGGACATTCCGCCTGAACTATTACCGGGTGAAACGAACAGAGAGTAAAGTCCTCAGGGATTTCTGTGGAATGAACGGAAAGATGTACTTCACATACTGCATCATGGATGGACAACGATTTCCGATTCGCAGTTCCTATGAAATCTGGGAAACGGATGGCACGGTGAACGGCACCGGCCTCGTCTATCCTTTTTACTACACACAGTACACGCGCAGCGGGACCGACAGGCTGTATATCTACGGCAACGACGGGAACACCGGCGTCGAGCCCTGGATCAGCGA
>JAFGKR010000182.1 GCA_016928515.1 Bacteroidota bacterium
CATCGCGGCATCCACCATCTCGGGGAAGGATCCGAGCGTGGCACGGTAGGATTGGACGTCGGGGAGTGCGATGTCCGTCGGGACGTCCGTTCCTGCGAGCGTAAAAGTGAGGGACGGTTCGATGCCGAGCAGAGCCTGGAAATCCACCACTGCGTTCTGGAAATTGTTCCGCGCTTCGATGACCGAGAGCTCATCATTCCCGACGACAACCTGCTGGCGGTACACATCCGCCTGCGGGACGGAACCGACGGCATGCATCTCACGGATCCGCTCGAGCTGGCCGCGACTGCGTTCGAGATTGCTTTCCGCCACGCGGGTGAGCTGTTCGGCGCGCAGCACATTGAAATACATCTGCTGCACGCGGAAGACGACATCCTCCCGTGTTCGGAGAAGCCCCTGCTCGGACGCCTCCATGTTGAGGAGACTCTGGTCGGCAGTATTGAAATTGCGCATGCCGTCGAACAGCGTGAGCCCCGCCTGCACGTTATAGCTGAACGCATTGCGCGAGGTATAAAATCCGTCACCGCGGAATCCGATCTGATCCTCGTCATACCGTGTCCAGGATCCGCGGGCGGAGACACTGGGGAGAAATGCTCCGACGGCCTCTCTCCGGTATGTTTGGCTGCGATCGATGTCGTTTCGTGCGCGCAGCATCTCGAGATTGTGTTTCAGTCCGAGTTCGATGCATTGCTCGAGGGTGTACTGCGAGGCCGCTTCCTGTCCCTCGAGCGGCAGCGCGGTCAAAACGAAGAGAAGTGCTGCGATGGATGTGAGACGCATGTTCATGGGAGAAGGATTCCTGTGTGTACTTCGAGATCGAGTCCCTCGGGTATCGGACCCGACCACTTCAAACGTATTCCCGAGGAGAAAGTTTCATTCCTTGAGCGTGTCCGGAAGACTGTCCAGTTCGCTTTTCCGTGATCGCGGTTTCTTGTTCAGAGGCCGGCTCAGCACGCTGTCCTTGATCTCCATGAGATAGCGCAGCGCGGCTTCCCGTTCATTCGGAATGATGCCGTCGAGCACCGCGTCTTCGATTTTCGTCTTCAGAATACCGACGGCGATTCCGGGATCGATTCCGCAGACCTCCATGATTGTCTGCCCGTCGACCGGCGGCTGCCATTCGCGCAGGCGGTCCCGCTCCTCCACTGCCCGCATGCGTTCCACCAGCCGGTCGTAGTTGCGCAGATAGCGCTTCACCAGCTTCGGATTCTTGGATGTGATATCCGACCGGCAGAGCATGAGAAGATCCTCGAGATCCGGTCCTGCATCGAAGAGCAGCCGGCGAATTGCACTGTCGGTCACTTCCTCGTTGATCAGTGCGATGGGTCGCAGATGGAGAAGCACCATTTTCCGCACGTATGGCAGCGGATCCATGGGCAATTTCATGCGGCGAAAAATGAATTTCACCATGCGCGCACCGATTTCCGGGTGACCGTGGAAGGTCCATCCCGTCCCTTCCACGAATTCTTTCGTCCGGGGTTTTGCGATATCATGCAGAAGAGCGGAAAAGCGCAGCCAGATGTTGTCGCTGACTTCGCAGAGATTGTCCAGCACCCTCAACGTGTGATAAAACACATCCTTGTGATGGAAATTCCGCACTCCGTCCGGATACTCGATCGAACGCTGATCGACGCCCGCGAGCGTATGGAGCTCGGGAAAAACATGCTCCATCAGCCCGGTTTCCTGCATGGGCGCCAAACCGCGCGACGGACGCGCAGTGGCGAGCATTTTGAGCAGTTCGTCGCGAACGCGTTCCATGGAGACGATACCGATGCGATCCCCCATGTCCCGCACCGCCTGCAGGGCATCATTGGCGATGCGGAAATCCAGCTGTGCCGCAAAGCGGAAAATCCGCATCATACGCAGGGGATCGTCCGAAAATGTTGCAGCCGGATCCAGCGGTGTGCGGAGGATGTGCCGGTCGAGATCGACGCGGCCTTCGAGGGGATCGATGATCTCACCGCATGCATCCGGCATGAGCGAGGCGGCGATCGCATTGACGGTGAAATCCCGGCGGCGGAGATCATCCTCGATGCTTCCGAAACTCACCACCGGTTTCCGGGAGTGTTCCACGTACTCTTCCTTCCGCGTTCCCACGAACTCGACTTCCGTTCCGTCGATCATGAGCCGTGCCGTACCGAATTTCTCGAATGCGACGACAGTGGACGATCCCAGCGCATCATGGACCCGGTGGGCGAATGCGACGCCATCACCCACGACGGCGATGTCGATATCTTTCGTCGGAATCCCGAGTAGCGTATCGCGGACGAAGCCCCCGACGACATGCGCATGCAGCGCGTGCTCAGCGGCAAGCCGGCCGATGCGTTGCAGCAGAGGCGGTATGTCTATGCGATCATTCATTGATTTCCGGAGAGAACCGGCCGCCTCCCGTGATACCGGACACATGAGCGGACATGAGAACACGTATTCAGCAAACCGGTTCAATTCATCCTATCTTTGTAATGTATGGAAGCTATCGCTGCGAAACAATGATCATTCTCATGACGAACCCGGTGAACATGACGGTTTGTCAGTAGCGGCACTGACATAATGGCGGTTGTATCATCATAAAAATGCCATTCTGTCAGTTTGACATGAAAAATGAGGCGATCAATTTGGTGTTTTCACCTTGGTACGGTCTTTGTGGAAAGAAGAGTGGTTATTGAAACACTGCCACAGAAGGAGAGCCGGAATGCCACATTACAAATTTGATCCCATGAAAGAACTGGAGTTTCTTTCCCAGCGCATGCGGAAGTTCGCTGATGAATTTCCCGAGACGTTTTCCTTTGAGTTCGGGAAGGGCTTCGAGCCGAAACTCGATGTCATTGTGGATGAGAATGAAATCCGGTTGATTGCCGAACTTCCGGGTGTCGCCAAGGAGGACCTCAATCTGACCTACACGGACGGCGTCCTCACCCTCTCCGGCGAGAAAAAGGAACCACAGCTTGCGGAGCAGGCATCCATCCTGAGATCCGAGCGATCGTTCGGTATGTTCAAGCGGGAGATCCCGCTGTCGAAAGACATCGACGCGAATTCACTCACAGCATCGATGAATGACGGCCTGCTTACCGTCGTGATGAAGATCAAGCGGGATGCCGCCAGGCAGGAACGTAGCATCAGCATTTCCTGAATCGGACAACATTGATTTCAGACAGACGTTGAAAACAGTGAGATCGCGAACAGTACATGACATCGAGAACAGTACAATAGAGGAGCGAGTTATTTATGGCGAAAATTATCGGAATTGACCTGGGTACGACGAATTCGGTCGTTGCGGTCATGGAGGGTACAACACCGACCGTCATCCCGAATTCGGACGGAGGACGAACGACACCGTCCGTCATCGGATTCAAAAAAGACGGGGAACGCGTGGTCGGGAATGCCGCGAAACGGCAGGCAGTCACCAATCCCACGAATACGGTGTATTCGATCAAGCGCTTCATGGGACGACGCTTCGACGAGGTCTCCAATGAAATTCAGGAAGTCCCGTACAAGGTCATCAAGGGGGACAACGAGAGCGCCCGCGTTCAGATCGGCGACCGCATCTATTCCCCGCCCGAGCTCAGCGCGATGGTGCTGCAGGGAATGAAGAAGTCTGCCGAGGACTATCTCGGCGAGAAAATCACCGAAGCCGTCATCACCGTGCCTGCATATTTCAACGACGCACAGCGACAGGCCACGAAAGACGCAGGAGAAATCGCCGGACTCACCGTCCGTCGCATCATCAACGAACCCACCGCCGCTGCGCTTGCGTACGGGCTCGACAAGAAAGGACAGCAGCAGAAAATCGCCGTGTATGACCTCGGGGGCGGAACCTTCGACATCTCCATTCTCGAACTCGGGGACGGGGTGTTCGAAGTAAAATCCACCAACGGCGACACGCATCTCGGCGGAGACGACTTTGATCAGCGTCTGATTGATTTCCTCGCCGATGATTTCAAGAACGCGGAAGGCGTCGATCTGCGCAAGGATCCGATGGCGCTGCAGCGTCTGCGTGAAGCCTCGGAAAAGGCGAAGATGGAGCTGTCGACTCTCATGCAGACGGAAGTGAATCTTCCCTTCATCACCGCGACGGCGGAGGGTCCGAAACATCTCAACACCACCATCACGCGTACCAAATTCGAGCAGCTGACGGACGACCTGGTCAAACGCACCGTCGAACCGTGCAAGGAAGCACTCAAGGATGCCGGTCTGACGCCGAACGACATCGACGAAGTCATACTGGTCGGTGGATCGACGCGCATCCCTCGCGTCCAGGCGCTGGTCAAGGACCTCTTCGGAAAGGAACCGCACAAGGGTGTGAATCCGGACGAAGTGGTTGCCGTCGGTGCGGCCATCCAGGGCGGCGTCCTTGCCGGAGATGTGAGCGACGTGCTTCTTCTCGACGTCACGCCGCTGTCCCTGGGCATCGAAACCCTGGGTGGAGTGATGACCACGCTGATTCCGGCGAACACGACCATCCCCACAAAGAAAAGCGAGGTATTCTCGACCGCATCCGACAGCCAGACATCCGTGGAAATCCACGTGTTACAGGGTGAGCGTCCCATGGCGGCCGACAACCGCACGCTGGGTCGCTTCCATCTCGACGGCATTCCGCCCGCGCCGCGTGGTGTCCCGCAGGTGGAAGTCACCTTCGACATCGATGCCAACGGCATCCTGCACGTGAACGCGAAGGACAAGGCCACCAACAAGGAACAGAGCATCCGCATTACTTCGTCGAGCGGCCTCAGCGACGACGAAGTGCAGAAGATGAAGCGCGAAGCGCAGGAGCATGCGGCCGAGGACAAGAAGCGCAAGGAGGACATCGATCTGCGCAATCAGGCTGACAACCTCGTCTTCCAGACAAAGAAGCAGCTGGAGGAATTCAAGGATCAGCTGGATGCCGACACGAAGGCGCGCCTCGAAGCGGACAGCAAGAAACTCGAGGAAGCGATCAAGGGCGGAGTCGCGGCGGATATCAAATCCTCCATGGAGCAGCTCAACAAGACCTGGAACGAAGCCTCGACGAAGATGTATCAGAACGCACAGCAGCAGCCCGGCGGCCAGCCCGGTGGGCAGCCGGGGGGTGAACCGTCCGGTGCGAATGCCGGAGAAGCATCGTCCGGAGACGCAGGCGCGCAGGACGCGGATTACGAAGTCGTCGACGACGACAAGAAATAATTCCTCCTGACAGGACAGCAATTGCGCGGGATGCCGATACCGGCTTTCCGCGCAATTGTTTTTTCCTCCCCGCCTCGCTACTTTTTCTTTTCGGAATCACGGAGCGAACAGAGGAAACCATGATCAGCACCGACCTTCTCGAAATACTCGCCTGTCCCATCGGCAAAGCGCCGCTCAAGCTCGAAGACGGAAAGCTCGTCTGCACGAGTTGCGGCGCGAAGTACCGCATCGAAGACGACATCCCCATCATGCTCATCGAGGAAGCGGAGTTGCCGGAGGGCGTCTCCTCCCCCGATGAGTTGAAATGCAGCGCGGATCCACTGACGGAAACGTGAGCCCGTCTCCCCGGTGGTGACCGCTCTGCAGACAGGACGCTCTATTCGATGCCATGGGTCACCTTCAACTGATGTGCAAGATGCTCGCCATCCGGTGCTCTCCTGGCGGCGGGGAACATTGCAAAGCTGATGTATCGCCCTGATACATGCCGGGCAGCCAGGAAAAAATGGGAGAGACAGCCCGGGATGCAGGTGTGACATTTTTTTCACAAATCTCTCCTCACCTCTTGACTTCCTGAAAATATATTCGGATAATTGTATTGCATATCCATACGATTATCAGAATTCCTGTTTCTCCGCAGTCCCTGCGGAAGGGGGAACCTCTCCCTCCCTTTCTCCGGGACATTCGGAAGCAGCGAATGCGCAGATGACCTCACGCGCGCTGTATCACGTGGGAAGACCTCTGAAGTTCGAGGTAGAACGCGAGGACAAGACCACCGCCGGTACAACACGTATTCCGCGGATGAGCCATTTCGAAATATGCGTAGTGCCTGCCGCAACTATGAGCCTATCCTTCTGTGACCGCCCTGAATCTGTGCGGGCAACGCAGGCAGGATCGAGTTAATTGGTGAATGCTTTACTCATTGTATGAGGAGGAGAACATGAAACACGCGACAACAGGGTTTGTCGTCATGCTGCTATTGGTGATGACGATTCCCCTGCACGCCCAAACGGGATGGGGGGTAGAGAGGTATGAGGGATTTCGGGCTTCCGTCAATAATCAGGGAAATGTTTCCCAGATTGGATGGACGACAGGAAATCTCGGGAATGCCTGGCATGAAGGCGAATGGGTTCCCTACTGTCTGACGCTCAAGAATGTTGACATGAGCAACACGGGTTTCTCGGACATCAAGATTTCCTATGACTTCACCGGGGGCAATCCCGGCGCCCGTTTCGTCGACCTGGTGCGAAATATCCAGGTCGGATGGACTGGCCGTGATTATTTCCCGGTGACCGCAAACAACGACTGGGGCTGGCCGGACGCAAGCGGTGATCCGTACAGTCTGACGACGGTCGGTGAACTCCAAACCGCCCAGCTCGACGGTGCATACGGCCGGGTCTGGGGGAGCACATATCCCTGGGGATTGATCGATCTGGACAATTCGCAGATGAACCGCGACATCAACGGCGGCCTGGGAGCCGTCGATGACGCGAAGCGGTATTTCACGATCATGCGGAGTGACCTCATCGCTGCCGGTGTTTCTTCGACATACACCGGTTCGCTGCAGATCTACTTCACACTTCATCTGTCTGAGACCTTCATCTGGAACCTCTCCCTGCAGTCGCAGCTCGATACCCCACCCCTGGATGACTGGGGCGGGTACGTGTACAGTCTGACGACACCGGACCCGGACTTTCTGAACGACAGCAGGAACGGATCGGGCTACGTACCGGGTGCTTCCGGTCACACGGAGCTTGTGGGACCAGGAAGCAGAACGGTTTCCATCCCCATTCCGCCCGCTCCATTCGGAGAGCTCTCCGGTCTGAAATGGTTCGATGCGAACGGCAATGCCGTCAAGGACGCCACGGAAAACACACTCGATGGCTGGGAGATCTATGTCACGGCACTCGTGGGTGGGATCCCGATTCAGTACTCGCCGCAGATCACCGGACCGAACGGTGAATACAAGCTGACGGGTCTGCCGGGAACCCTCTTCACCATCAGCGAGATCTACCAGGGACCGACG
>JAFGKR010000183.1 GCA_016928515.1 Bacteroidota bacterium
GGGATGGGCGGGATGCCGCTGAGCTGCTGCAGTCCCGGACTGGACACGCGCACACCGTCCTCCGCATGCCGGATGTACAGCGAATCTGTTTCCGAAACGCCGCCGAGCGTCACCTGGTTCACCTGCACGGCATAGAGCAGGGTCCCGTCGGTGAAGGTCCCGGTGATGGCCGCGCGCACCGATCCCGCGCCCGTAACCAGTCCGCTGCCTCCGGTCGTGTCCACGCGGTATTCCCAGGCAGAACCCTGCAGGGTCGGATAAAACTGTGCATCCGCGAGGACGGTGATGCCATCCGCGGTGAGCGGTGGCACGTCTTCTGTGCAAGCGGGAAGGAGGAAAAGCAGCAGCGGGAGCAGGAACAGGCGGCGCATGGTCGAACCTTTCAGGATTGGAGGAATGCTTTGAAGGAAGCGATGGCCCTGGCGCGATGGCTGAAAGCGTTTTTCTCATCGGCGGTCAATTCCGCATAGCTGCGCGCGTCCCCGTCGGGACGGAAAATCGGGTCATATCCGAAGCCGTTGTCGCCGCGGGGTTTGAGGAGGATGGACCCTTCCACCTTTCCTTCGAACAGCTCCTCGACGCCTTTGGCGACGAAAGCGACGACGCAGCGGAAGCGCGCCTGGCGTTTGCGTGCGGGCACCTGTGTAAGACGGTTGAGCAATGCCTTGTTGTTCTCTTCGTATGTGGCGTTTTCTCCGGCATAACGGGCGGAGCGCACACCCGGCTCGCCAAGCAGGTAGTACACTTCAAGGCCGGTATCGTCGGCGATCACCGGGAGTCCGGTACAGCGATGCACCTCCAGCGCTTTTTTGAGCGCATTTTCTTCCAGTGTGCGACCGTCCTCCGTAACCTCGGGACAGTTCGGGAAATCCCGCATATCCTTTACAGTGATGTTCAGATCCGCGAGCATGGCACGGATTTCCTCCGCTTTATGCGGATTGCGTGTTGCGAGGACGAGAGTGTCGATAGTCATGGAATGCAGATGTGCGTTGTGACTGAGAAGAATCCAGGAAACACGGAAAAGTACGCCACGCGATGATGCGGCACAACATTCGACGATCGTCACCCTCCGCGCGCCTGCGGCGCATCCGCCTGCGGTGCATCCGCGCGAGGCGCATCCACGCGAGGCGCATCCACGCGAGGCGTATCCACGCGAGGCGTATCAAGGGAACGATATATACCGTCTTTCATGCAGCCACTTTTCCTGTATAACCTCTACTGCATCACCTCGCAGGTGATCATTTCCATGCCCCTGCCGTCGGTGGACATGATCTCCCGGGCAATCTTGCGTCCTTCGGCGGACGAGAACGCCGTATGCATGGCATGTTCGCTGTCGAACCAGGCGTCAACGATAAACTGCGCCTTCACTTCGCCGATGGCGATCGCGGTGACATGCCAGATGTCGACACGGCGCACATCCGGCAGCACTTCCAGCATCGGCGCGAATTTCTCACGCACATACTTCGCTTTTTCCTCCCCGGCTTCGGAAAACAGGTAACTGACGCGGAGCATGGATGTTCCTTTTGTTGGTATGAATACTGAAATAACCGGCAGATATGTGGGAATTGCAAGGGGGGGGGAAGAAGAGGAGAAGAGGGGAAGAGGAGAAGAAGCGACGGGGATTGCGGTGTATTGATGGACGTTTTTCCGTATATTTATTATTCGGGCAGTTAGCTCAGCAGGTTCAGAGCGTCTGGTTTACACCCAGAAGGTCGGGGGTTCGAATCCCTCACTGCCCACCACCCGCACCTCCCTGCATCCCGGCCCTGCCCCCCCTGCCATCTCATAGGATCGTGCGGTTTTCTTTCATCCATTTGGAGCGACATTCCCCCATGCGCATTTCCATCATTCTTCCGGCCATCCTGCTCTCCCTCTTCCTCGTTTCCGCCTGCGGCGGTGACAGCGGCAGCGGCAGTCTCTACGATACCCCGCCCAACGTAAAGCTGTATCCCATCGAAAAGGTGAAGGTCACCTATGAATACGGTGCGGACGCCAGCGGCAGCAAAGTCCATATCATCGCAAATTACGGCGCATATCAGAGGCAGGAGGACCGGATGTCCTTCACCTTCAACGGCGAAGCACGCAACATCCACCAGCTCGACATCATCAACGATACGGTGCAGTACAGCGTGGATCTCTCCTCCATGACCGGAACCCGCAGCAGTTTCGACACCAGCCGCCAGAGCTCGTTCATCCGCACCTTCTCCGAAAAAGAACGACAGGACGTCCAGGCCGCGTATATACTCCGCGGCGGCGGCACGAAAATCGGAAAGGACACCGTACTGGACCGGGAATGCGATCTGTATGAGGTCGGCTTCCAGGGCATCCGCGTATCCCTGTGGAATGGCGTCACCCTGCGCATGCATGTCACCATGGGCGGCCAGAATCTCGTGATGACCGCCACCGAGATCGATACCGATTTCGAACCCACGGCGGACATGTTCCTCCCGCCAAAGGACGCCAAAATCTCCGAGCCCAAGGTCATCAGCCGCTTCCCCGACGGACATCCGCCCGTCGACGCTCCCCCACCCTCGGACAACAGCGGCGACCTGCCGGCCGGCCATCCACCTGTCGATTAATAGTATCTTGGGATCTCGAAGACACAACGACACGAAGACACGAAGAGGAATGGGAACAACGAAGGATCTTGGGATCTCGAAGACACGAAGAGGAATGGGAACAACGAAGACGCGAAGACAGCGAAGGCTGATTCAACGAGAAATGCTCAGCAAACCGGCTGAGCGTTTCTCGTAATACAAACCTTCGTTCACTTCGTCCCTTCGTAGTTTCTGTTTTTCCGGAATCCTGGTGGAATGGGAATCCATCCGGGGTTTCGGAGTGTTTTCCAGACAGGAATCGCATAACCGTACAAGGAGATAACGCATGAATTCCGGAAATCCCATGATGAGCGAACGCCGCCTGCGGACACAAATCGCGCAGTACGGCGGAAGCGAAACAATGACGTTCAACGGCGCGCTGAACAAGACAGGACTGCTGTTCCTGATCCTCCTGCTCGGAGCGAGCTGGACGTGGGCCGACGTGGGCTGGACGGGCGCCCCGGCATTCTCCGGCAAGATGATCATCGGCCTGATCGGCGGATTTGTGTTCCTGCTGGTGACAGTCTTCAGGATGGAATGGGCGCGGTATACCGCTCCGGTCTATGCGTTCCTCCAGGGCATGTTTCTGGGAGGATTGTCCGCCTACTTCGAAGCAATGTATCCCGGCGTCGTGATGCCCGCCGTCGTGCTCACCTTCGGCATCATGCTCGGGATGCTCGTCACCTACCGGTCGGGAATCATCCCCGTCACGCAGAAATTCCGCATCGGCGTGGTGGCCGCGACAGGCGGCATCGCCCTGTTCTACATCGCTGCGATGGCGCTGGGATTCTTCGGCATACAGATTCCCTTCCTCTTCGAAGGCGGCGTGTTCGGCATCGGTTTCAGCCTCTTCGTCATCGGCATCGCCGCACTCAACCTGGTGCTGGATTTCGATCTCATCGAACGCTTCTCCCAGGCAGGCGCACCGAAACACATGGAGTGGTACGGTGCCTTCGCACTCATGGTCACCCTCGTGTGGCTCTACGTCGAAATCCTCCGCCTCCTGGCGAAAACAAGGGAGTGATGAAATCTTGGGAGCACAAAGACGCGAAGACACGAAAACACGAAGGGGAATGGGAACAACCCGACACACCATGCCCATTCCCCGCTCCCTCCTGATTCCCGTTCTGTTCCTGACCACTGTCCTTCCGGCTTTCGCCCAGCAGGGCTGGCTGACGGATTTCGAACGGTCAGGATCCGTCGCTTCGCCGAATTACGAAAGGACGCTGCGGTATCTGCAGCGGCTGGATAGCGCGTCCGAGTGGATACGCCTCGAAAGCTTCGGCGTCACCCCGCAGGGACGTGACCTCCCGCTGGTCATCCTCGCGCGCGGCGGGGAATTCACACCCGAGGCGGCACGGGCATCCGGCAAGGAAATCATCCTCATCCAGAGCGGCATTCACGCCGGGGAAATCGACGGCAAAGACGCCAGTCTCATCTTGCTCCGCGAGATTGCCGTCACGCGCTCGCTCGAGGAACTGGCGGACTCGGCCGTCATCCTCTTCATGCCGATCTTCAATCTCGACGGACACGAGCGCAGCAGTCCCTTCAACCGCATCAACCAGAATGGTCCCGCGGAAATGGGCTGGCGCACCACCGCGCAAAACCTCAACCTCAACCGCGACTACATGAAGGCCGACGCTCCCGAAATGCGCGCCTGGTTGCGCGCCTTCAACGCATGGATGCCCGACATGCTCGTCGACTGCCATGTCACCGACGGCATCGATTTCCGCTACACCCTCTCCTACGCCATGGAGATGCACGGGAACATGGCGGCACCGGTCGTCGCCTGGCAGCGGGCACTCGAGCAGGCCTTCATCGCCGGCATGGAATCCGCCGGTGATCCGGTCGTGCCCTACACATTTCCTCGCGAACGCAGCGACATCCGGCAGGGCATCATCGACTGGGCGTCGCGACCGAGGCTGAGCACCGGATACGCTGCCGTGCGCAACCGCGCCAACCTGCTCATCGAAACGCATATGATGAAGCCGTACAAAGACCGCGTCCTTTCCACCTACCGCCTGCTCATCGAAGTGCTGCGCTACGTGAAGGAGCATCCCGGGACGCTGCGGACGGCAGTGCGCACCGCAGAACAAACGGACATCGCGCGCTTCACCCGGGGCGACGACTCCCTCGCGGTGCATTTCCGCTCCGAGGGCTCAACACGCCTCTTCCGCTTCCGCGGATACGAGACGGAGATCCGGAAAAGCGACATCTCCGGCGGGGAGTACGTGTGGTGGGATCATGCGAAACCGATAGATGTGGAGATCCCGTTCTACGACGACGTACGTCCGGCCGTGAAAGTGCTGCCGCCGCGGTATTACATCATTCCGCAGGAATGGGGGGATGTCATCGCCGTGCTGCGCCTGCACGGTGTGCGTCTGCAGCGGCTGGAGCGGGATGCACAGGTGCCGGTGCAGAGCTATGTATTTTCGAACCCGCGGTGGAGGGATACTCCGTACGAGGGACGCTTCACCGTGGAGGCCGACCGCCGCGTGCGGCAGGATACCATGTCATACCGTGCCGGGGATGTCGTGGTGGACCTCGCGCAGCCCTCCGGTCGCGTCGCGGTGCATCTGCTCGAGCCGGATGCTCCGGATTCCTTCGTCCTCTGGGGATTCTTCAACGCGATCTTCGA
>JAFGKR010000184.1 GCA_016928515.1 Bacteroidota bacterium
TCACACATCCCCCCGACTCGTCAGGCATCCTCCCGATTGCTCACACATCCCCCCGACTCGTCAGGGATCCTTCCGGTTGCTCACACATCCCCCCGACTCGTCAGGCATCCTCCCGGTTGCTCACACATCCCCCCGACTCGTCAGGTATCCTTCCTTTCCTCCGGTCTTCCAAGTAAGACGCGCAACTCCGCATAGCGGATTTTTCCGGACGCCGTGCGCGGCAGCGCCTCCATCACATGCCAGATGCGCGGGATTTTGTATCCGGCAAGTTCCTTCCTGCAAGCTTCGGCGATTTCCTCAATGGAAGCTTCCCTCCGCAGCACCAGGGCCGCCGCCACCTGTTGTCCCCATTCCGCATCCGTGACGCCGACCACGGCCGCATCCGCGACATCCTCAAGGCGAAGTAGTACGGATTCGATTTCCGATGGCATGATATTCTCCCCGCCACTGATGATCACATCTTCACGGCGAGCCGATACGATGAGCCGTCCTGCGGCGTCGAAATGCCCGATGTCGCCGGTGTGAAACCACCCGTCGCGAAAGGCGCGATGCTGTTCATCGACCTCCTGCAGATACCCTTCCGTCAACATGGGACCGCGAAGCACTATTTCCCCCTCCGTTTCGGTGGGGAGTGTCGCTCCCGCTGCATCACGAATCTCCATCTGCACATCGCGAAGCGGATGACCGGCCGTCTGCGCTTCCTCCCGTATCGACAAAGGTGAAGCGGTGGCGACCTGCGCACAGCTCTCAGTCAGCCCGTAGGTACCAAGCACCGGAAAATTACGTCGCAGCGCTTCATCCCAGAGACCCACCGAAGCCGCGGCACCGCCGAGCAGAACAGCGCGGAGAGACGGCAACTCCGCTGCCGTCAATCCGGGAGCGGCCACCATTATTCGATGCAGCATGGTGGGAACGACGGAGGTGATCGTCACGCTGTCGTTCCGCAATGCCTGCAGCACCTCGTCGACAGCAAAACCGTCGTGCAAGCGCACAGCCATACCGGTGAAGAGACTTCGTACAACGATGGCAAGCCCACCGATATGATACAGCGGGATAACGCACTGCCAGATGTCACCGCTGTGCTCCCCGAGATTCGCTCTTGAAGCTGCAGCGCTTGCGCGATGGTTGTTCCAGCTGTGTGGCACGGCCTTTGCGCGCCCGGACGTACCGGAAGTGAAAAGCACACTGCAGCGCATATCCCCGGAAATCCCTACAGGGGCCGGAGATCGCCCCTCGCCTTCAAAACACATACCCATGGAACGGCTGCCCGTTGCATGATCTCTCCTCAGCAGGGGACTCCCTGAGCCATCTCCCGCGGAAGTCGCTTCGAGCATATGACGCAGAGAAAGCATTACCGTACGTCCCGGCATGTCCCGATCGAGCGGGAACCCTTCCTCATGGATGAGAAGCGATGGTCGAAGATGCGCGATCTGTGCGGAGCGTTCCCTCTCCGTCAGTCTCGTATTGAGCGGTGCGCAGGCGGCGCCTGACAGCCAGATGCCATGCAGGAGGGTAACATGTTCACGTGTATTTCCAAGGATGGATGCCACCGTGTCACCCGGTCGGACACCCCGCCTATACAGTTCAACGGAAACGCGGCGTGCCTCGGCGTAAAGCTTCCGCCAGCTCAGCGGTGGCGCAGCAGTGCTGCCGTCGATCACTGCGGGACGATCCGGGAACCGTGCTGCCGTATCGGAAAGCATGTGTATGGAGTCGGGCTCACACATTCGCGGATGTCGATAGCGGAAGAATGCCCAATCCCGGAGAATCGGGAAGAAGAAAGTCCCCTTTCTCGATCCGGTCACGGGCGGAATCCTCCTCGAACAGCCGGCCGGTGGCGAGCCCCTGATGCCGAAGCGGGAAAGGCAGCGACGCCGCCAGCTGGGCGACGGCATGGCGCCCGACAGAGGAATCTATCAGCGAAGTAAACACCACTTCCGCACCATGCGCACGTGCGTCGATGGCGAAGCGGCGGGCTTCGAGAAGCGAGCCCGCCGCCATCGGCTTGAGGACATACACATCGGCGGCGGCACGTGCGACCAGTGCACGAGCAGCAGAGAGATTCTGTGCGGATTCATCCGCGGCGATCGGAACAATACCGAGTCCGGTCAGTGCAGCCAGCTCGTCAATCTGGTCCGGAGGGACAGGCTGTTCGACATATTCGATGTCGTAGTGACGGAGCCTGTGCAGGGCCTCTTCAGCGAGCCCGAAATCCCATGCGCCGTTCGCATCGAGACGGAGCAGAATGTCTGTCGGGATTGCCGCCCGGACGGCACGGATGCGGTCGACATCCTCATCGATCATGCCCCGTCCGATTTTCAGCTTCAGGCAGGTGAAACCCTTCATCACCGCCGCAACCGCCGCCTGCACCGTCCCTTCCGTTCCGCCGGCTCCGATGACGGTGTTCACGGGTACTCGTCGCACACTCCCAGGCTCCGCAGCAACACGATCCTCCGCAGCAGCCGTATGCACTGCCGTTCCATCCGACATTTCCTCCTGGCTGTTCCATCCTTCATCCGCGAGCAGATCGGCGACCGGTATGCCTTTGCGTCGTGCATGCAGATCCAGAAGCGCCGTTTCAAGGGCGAAACGTGCGGTCGGGGCTCCCTGCAGACCGGGAATCTCCGCAGCGAGGGCACGAAGTGACGACGTGTGTGCTCCCTTCAGCAATTCCGCAGCCATCGTGAGGACGTGTTGCGCCGTGGCGAGCGACTCCGTACCGAACGGCGGCAGCGGTGCCGCTTCCCCCCACCCATAGGCACCGTCGAAGGGATCCTCGATACGGATGAGGATGACATCGCGTGTGGTCATCGTCCAGCCACTTGTCAGAAACGGATGCCGGAGCCGGTACGATCGCGGTTGAAGTGTACAGATCATACGTCAGGATAAGATGAAGCCGGCGGAATAAAGCACGCCGTAGACAGCCAGTAATTTCCCGGTTCCGGCAAGTGCGCTGTTGAGGGCACCGCCGTCCGTGCTGCGTTCCACGATGCGCAGGACATACCACGCGACAGGGAGACTGAGCAACGGAAGAAGCCAGAGCGGCTGACCGAGTTGCAGCGCCTGCACGACCGGGACGACATATGCAGCGAGCAACAGCAGGCGGAATTCCATTCGTGTCGCCTTCCGGCCAATGCGTACGGCCAGCGTCTTCTTCCGTGCAACACGGTCGGTGTCGATATCGCGATAGTTGTTCACGACGAGAATGGCCGTCGCGATGGCACCGACCGGCAGGGATGCGACAAACGCATCCATCGACCAGGCCAATGCCTGCACATAATGTGTGCCGGTCACAGCGACGATGCCGAAGAAAATGAAGACGAACACGTCACCGAGTCCCACATACGCGAGGGGAACAGGCCCTGCTGTATAGATGACAGCACTGATGATCGATAGGATGCCGATCACGAGTATCGGCCACCCCCCGACCCAGACGAGATAGAGTCCGAGAAAGAAGGTGAGCGCAAACACGCTGATCATCGCATTACGGACGGTTTCGGGTGGGATAAGCCCGCTCTGTACAACGCGAACCGGGCCGATGCGATCAGGGGAATCGGCTCCCTTGATATGATCGAAATAATCGTTTGCGAGATTGGTCCCGATCTGGATCATCAGGGCGCAGAGCAACGCAACGAGCGCGGGCAGGAAAACGAAGGCAGCTTCCGCAGCGGCCACTGCCGATCCAACGACGACAGGCACGACGGCGGCGGGCAGGGTTTTCGGTCGCGATGCAAGTACCCATGCCTGCGCTCTGCTGATTGCGAGAGGAGAAGATGTGGAATTATTCATTCGATTTACACTGCATTATCCATCACCGCCGCATCACCGCCGCGAAGAGAAGGCAGGAATGCGATTACCACGGAAGCCACTTGAATTTCCGGAAATTCGGTCGTCTTTTCTCCACGTAGGCCTTTTTCCCCTCCTGCGCCTCCTCCGACATGTAGTAGAGCAATGTCGCGTTCCCGGCAAGCTCCTGAATACCGGCCTGACCGTCGAGTTCCGCATTGAAGGCGGATTTCAGAAGCCGGATGGCGAGAGGCGATTTTTCGAGTATCTCACGCGCCCAGCTGATACCCACTTCCTCGAGATGCTCCACCGGAACGACCGTGTTCACAAGTCCCATGGCATACGCTTCCTGAGCGTTGTACTGTCGGCAGAGATACCAGATCTCGCGGGCACGCTTCTGTCCGACCATACGCGCAAGATAGGATGAGCCGAAGCCCCCGTCGAAACTGCCTACTTTTGGACCGGTCTGACCGAAGACGGCGTTTTCCGCGGCGATGGTGAGATCGCAGACGACATGCAGCACATGCCCGCCACCAATGGCATAGCCTGCCACGAGTGCGATCACCGGCTTCGGCATCGTGCGTATCAGGCGCTGCAATTCCAGCACGTGCAGCCGTGGCACACTTCCCTCCTTCTGTGCCATGTAACCTGCGTCGCCGCGGATTTTCTGATCCCCTCCACTGCAGAACGCGTATGTACCGTCCCTTGCCGGACCTTCCCCGGTCAGGAGCACCACACCGACATCAGTATCCAGCGCCGCAATCTGAAACGCGTCGAGAAGCTGATCGACGGTTTCCGGACGAAAAGCGTTGCGTACTTCCGGCCTGTTGACGGCGATGCGCATAATGCCTTCGTCACTTTTCCTGAAGGTGATGTCGGAGTATTCCTTGACGGTTTTCCAGTATTCTGTGGGCATGCGTTGTTCCATGATCCTGGGAAAGAACTCACTTTGATAAAAACACGCAGACGATCAGCTCCGTTTCCAGAGAGCCTGCAATTCCTCCGCGATTGCATCCGGGACGTCGAAGAGCAGATCATGTCCTGCCGCGGGATAGATCTGCAGGGTCGCAGTGGAGAGCGCATCTCGCACGCGCCGTGCGATGACGGCGTAGCTGCCGTCGTCCTGCCCGGCGGCAACAAGGACCGGGACAGAGAGGGAAGAGATACTGTCCCAGCACGGTTTCTGCCCTCCCTGTCCACTGCCACGAAGAGACGCGGCCAGTCCGGAGGATTGCTGACTTATCCGGTCGGCCATGGCGCATCGCCATGCAACGGGATTCCGGGATTGCTGCGAAGCGAACATCGGTTGCTTCGACCATTCCCGGGCGAAGGCCTCGATTCCTGCCTCAAGAATGTGCACTGCCTGCGTGTCGTCTCTTTCGCGACGGACCGCGCGTTCACCTGCATCCTCGATTCCCGGATTCGCGCTGATGAGTGCAAGCGAGGCGAGGCGCTCCGGATACCGGGCGGCGTATGCCAGAGCGGTGCGCCCACCCATTGAATAGCCGACAAGATGCAGCCGCACACACCCCAGTCGAGAAAACAGTTCCTCGAGACGGTCGACAGCGTATTCGAGCGTATAGGCGTCGGCATGGGACGAAGCGTCGGGCAGCGGTGAATCGCCATGCCCCATCAGATCCACCGTAATGCAACGCCGCTGCGGTAGCTGCGTGATGAGTCGCTCCCACGAACGTCCGCTGCGGGTGAAGCCGTGGAGAAAAACTGCCGGCATCCCATCGCCGCTTCCATATCCTCGCCATGCGAGCGGGAAAGAAGAAAGTCGCGCATCCGGTGCCTGCGTCGTAGACGATGCAACACCTGCTGGTGCATCCGTCCTTCCTTCATCCCCCGGAGCCGCAGCGATTGTTGCGGCCGCAGCCGTCTCGTCGGCTCCCAGTGCCCTGTCAACAGCTTCTGCGACCTGGGTGAGAATGATCCGTCGCCGCTCTCCACTGGACTGGATATCCGTTCGGATTTCAATGAGAGAAACCCCCGACTGCAGGAGTGACGAGCGAAATGCATCCGCGAAATCCGCAGGATGTTCGGCCACCCGGCAGGGGATATGAAGCGCGGCGGCCAGCGCGGGAATATCCGCATTCTGCGACGTGAGGAAATGCCGCGCGTAGGCGGGATCGATGTCTCGTATGGGAAGCAGCTCAAATATCCCGCCCCCATTGTTGTTGAGCAGAATAATCGTCAGAGGCAGGTCGCGCAGTCCTGCTCCGTAGAGTGCATTCAGGTTGTGCAGGAAAGCAATGTCACCGGTCAGAAGAACGGAACGGGCGTGGTATCCCCGGGTGACACCCAGCGCGGTCGAGAGAATCCCGTCAATGCCGTTGACACCACGGTTGAAGTGCATGTCGAAAGGCACGGCGGAACAAGGAAGGAAGGTCTCGACATCTCGGATCGGGAGACTGTTCGAAACGAACAACGCGGATCCTTCCGGCATGAGCGTCTCCAGCGCATGGATGTAGGATCCCTCGAAGCCCGAACCGGCCTTTCCGAGTTCTTCGCTCAGAGCAGCCCGGGCACAGACGTCCGCGTTTCTCAGCAGCTTCCACCAATCCCCGAATATCGACAGCCGGCCGGATTTCACGATCTCTCGTATCCCATGAATCGTTACAGAGACGTCGCCGGTGAGATGCAGCGACACGGCATGGGCGGGATCCCGTCGTCGCAGATCCGGCGCAAGCTGAATGACCTCCGCCCTGCATTCATGCATGAAACGCTGCATCGCGGCGTTCGTATCCGTGCCACCCGTTCGGAGAATCACGTCCGGATCAAACGCCGCACGAAATCGCTGCGAGCGCAGCAACAGGTCGGCGGTCGCGACAACATCGACCGCTTCTCGGTATCTCAGCTGTGATGCCGCTTCCGCCAGAACGGGGATGCCGCATTCACGTGCAAACGCGAGAAGGGGCGCGGCATACTGCCTGCCTTCGGCATCCGGCCCCGCGACGATGAGCGGGCGACGGGCGAGGAGGAGCATATCGGCTGCCATGGTGATTCCGGGATTATCCGGTTTGCCTGTCCCGGAAGGATGTTCTCTCTCCGTGCAACTGCCTGCGGTACTCCACGCCACAGCGTGGGGTACGGAATGATAACGTGTCCATGCATGCCCATCCACCCGTCCGCGCAGGCCTGGAGTTCCTGTCTCGAAGACATCCGGATTCACCGTATCCATGACATGCTGCGCCGGTCCGGGTTCGAGCGGCTTGCGGAAGGGGAGGTTCAGATGCACCGGACCCGGCAGATCCGCGCGCGACAACGCAACAGCATGACACACCATGGACCGCAGAGCGCGTAGCTTGTCTTCGGCGATCTCAGGCTGTGGACTCTCCGCATACCACCGAACCCGGTCGCCATACAGTTTCACCTGGTCCATCGCCTGGGGGGCACCGCTGTCGCGCAGATGGACGGGACGATCCGCTGTGAGTACAAGCAGTGGAACGCGAGCGCGATCCGCTTCGCACACGGCCGGGTAATAATTCGCGGCAGCGGTTCCGGATGTGCAGAGCAGAATAACCGGCCGGGCAGTTGCGCGTGCAAGCCCCAGGGCGAAAAAGGCGGCGGCGCGCTCGTCGATGACGGAATGATCCGTGATGTCGGGGTGGGAGGCAAGCGCCAGCACCATTGGCGTACTGCGTGACCCTGGGGAGATCACGGCATGGCGTACACCGGATCGCGCCAGTTCATCCGCGACGATCCCGCACCAGAGTTGATTGACATTGAATTGCGCTAGCTGCGGAGACATAGAATACCTGCTGCGTGCAATGCAAAGCAGTGGAAAAAGAAAATACGGATTTGTCCCGTGCCCCGCACGTTCAGGAGCCGAGGATATCCAGGATCGTCTGCAGCTTTGCGCGCGTTTCCCGCTCCTCCTCCCGCGGCTCGCTCTCCCGGACAATGCCCGCACCCGCGAACGCCCAGGCATCCTTTCCCATGACAACGGCGCTGCGAATCGCAACTGCTGCATCCCCGTTGCCTGCCGCGTCCATCCATCCGATGCAACCGGCGTACAGTCCGCGTCGAAATCCCTCGATGCGTGTGATTTCCCTGCAGGCCTGCTGCCGCGGCGTCCCCGCTACCGCCGGTGTCGGGTGCAGCGATGCGATCAGATCACTCAATCCGTAACCATCGGCAAGTCTGCCGTGAATACGAGTGAGGATATGGGTCACATGCGGGAGATCGAGCAGTCGTACGTCGTCAACCACGAGTTCCCGGCAAAACGGTGCAGCACCCTTCTGTATCATTTCGACGACATAGGCATGCTCCGCACGTTCCTTCGCATCCGCAAGGAGAACGTCTGGATCGGCCACTCTGTCCGTCTCCCGGGCCAGGGTTCCGGCGAGTGCCATCGTGCTGAATTCTCCGTCCTGCACTCGTCCGAGCCGTTCCGGTGTCGCACTGAGGAAATATCGCTCTCCGTCGGGACTGTAGCAGAGGGTAAACGCATGCGGCTGAAGCAACAGGGAACGCAGAGTACGCCGGACGTCGAATGTTGCTGACAATCCGATGCGGATCGTCCGTGCAAGAACGATTTTCTCCAGTATTCCGCTTTGCAGCAAATGGAGTCCCTGAACGATTGCACCGCGATATGGTTCCGCCTGCCAGTCGTTGATGCTTATCTGTCCCCGTTCGGGGAAGGCCGACTGTGTCGGAAGGCTGTCCTCCCCGGGAACGACGATGTCGTCTGTTCCGATGAATCGTTCGCTGTCCCACTGCTGATGATACGCGACGGAGGGACAGATCAGCGCCGCAGACGGAAATCCCTCCCAGATATCTTGCGAGGGCTGCTCGGGTGCGAATGCGAAGACGAAAAACGAAGGCACCGTGCGATCGCGTGCGCAGATATCAGAAGCGTGACGATGCAGCCATTCGCGCCAGGATGATGATGCAGGCGGCTGCGGGAGGGCATTCTGGCCGGCAGTGATCCAGATTTCTCCCTCGGGAGAACGCCAGAACAGATACGGCGGCTCCCTCTGCTGCAGCAATGCAGTGAAAACGGCTACGGGATCTTTCATGTGCTTTTATCGAAGAATGATCGTTCGCACCTGTCGAATAATGGCATGATCACCGGAGATCACACGAAGCCGCGCCTGATATGTCCCGCTGGGGAGCATCGAGAGGTTCACCGGGATGCGATGTTCTCCGGCGTCAACCCGGGTGTCGAGAAAAGTCGCCACGGATCTTCCCAGCGCGTCATGCAGACTGAGTGTTACGTGCGTCTCCCGGGGTACGCTGATCGAGTACGTGGTTGCAGCACCGAAAGCAGGATACACGGGGTTGGGATAATTCTGTCCGAGCCGGATCTGCTGTGGCTGCACTCCGTTCTCCACATCCGTCGTCGTCGGATTGCCACGGAGCTGAGCAGCGAATGTTGGATTGACGAGATCATCCGAGGTAATCACCACTTCCGCCAGCTTCTCGCCGAGCGTCGTTGGGGAGAATGTGACGGGCACCATAACGGAATCCCCTGGGGCAATCGTGAGTGCTCCCGGATCGGTGAAGGAGAATTGTGCCGCATCCTGTCCCCCGGGAAGCATCGAAGAGATGTGCAGCGGAGCGCCCCCGACATTCTTGACGACAAGGTCAAGCGTCTTGTCGTCACCGATGAGTACCCAACCGAATTCGAGGATGTCACTGCCCGTCGCGACGACCGGAGTGACGCCTTCCCCGCGTACCGGGACACGGTACATCGGTTCGACGGGATCATTGGATTCGACGAGCAGGGAGGAGAGAAAGCGGCCGGGACGGATCGGAGTGAAC
Source organism: Bacteroidota bacterium (assembly GCA_016928515.1). GTDB lineage: Bacteria > Bacteroidota > Ignavibacteria > SZUA-365 > SZUA-365 > BM516. Next base: position 9,556 of record JAFGKR010000184.1, read on the forward strand.
GTCACCTGAACTGAATCCTCTTTCCCGGACGCGAAGAAAAAGGTTGATTCCGTGGTCACCTGGAACATTGTCGAATCCCCGCCGGTAATGACTTCCCGTGTAATAAGTAGCGACTCGGAGCTGCGGTTGCGGAGTCGAACGTAGCGGGAGCTGAACGTACCCAGCAGTAACGTCCCGAAATCCAGTGTGTCGGGTTCATGCGAAAAGGCGGCGGTGCCGGGTGGAACGCCATGTCCGACGAGATCGATGAACGGGATGCCGAGTGCCGCGTTCGAATACACCGTAGCCGTTCCAAATACACGACCTGTATCCTGGGGTGCGAAGGCGATGCTGATCTCTCGGGAGGCTCCCGGTGGCAACGGAGAAAGATCCCCCTGCGCAAAGAGAAATCCTGCTCCCACCGTGGCGATATTGTTGAACGCAAGATCGATCTCACCACGATTGTACACAGTCATGGGCAGTTCCCGCTGCTTGCCGACCGCAACGTCACCAAAGTCGAGGAGGTTGGGCTGCACGACGACTGCCGCGGTCGGTGTGTAGCGTTGCGTCCCTCCGAAACGGCCGACCATCCATAGCGTTCCGTCCTGCAGCGCATCAAGATCCTGCAGTCCGGGTGCCGTATAATCGGTCCGGTAGAATGTCGTCCCCCCGTCGCTGGTGCGCGCCACCGAACGGCTGAGCATAAAGAAACCGTGCTGATCGTCGGTGAACTGAATATCGTAGATGACGTCCAGCCCGGCGAGGCCGGTCACCATGTTCCAGGTCACACCTCCGTCGGATGTCCGCAGCAGATGGAGCTGTCCTCCCGCCCAGCCGTCCTTTGCGTTGAGAAATTCGATACTCTGCAGATGGGTGGCGATGGGAGTGGTCTGTTCCGTCCATGTTGCTCCGCCATCGGATGTGTGAAAGATGACGCCGCCGTTCCCGGCGATCCAGGCCTCATCGGCGGAGAGTGCGGAGATTCCATTGAAATCGTGCGTCACACCCGGATCGCGTTCGATCCATGTGACGCCGGCGTCGCTTGTTCGGGCAACGGTGCCATGTGCACCGGCAAGCCAGCCGTTCTGCCCATCCACAAAAACGACTTCCTCGATCTGGCCGGCGGCGGACAACGTCTGTGTGCTCCATGTCTGTCCCGCATCGGTCGAAAGCATGACCTGCCCCTGGCTCCCCGTCGCTATGACACGAGTTTCCGACAGGGCATATCCGGAGCGGAAGCCGGTCAGTGCGATGGTGTCGCTTCCCTGCCAGGTCCTCCCTCGATCGTTGGTGAAAAATGCGCTACGCTCGCCGAACACCCACGCACTGCTGTCGGAGAGTGCCGTCACGCCATACAGGTGCGCACGGGTAAATGCGTCGCCGCGCTGAATCCAGTGTTGTCCACCGTCGTCGGTGGAAAATAGCGCTCCCCCGGCTCCCAGGAGAAACACCTGGTCGCGGTTACGCGGATACACACCGTAAAAACCATGGCGTCTGGGTTGCTCCACGGCAACGAAGTGCCAGCTGTGCCCCCCGTCCTCGGTCTTGAATACGGAGCCCGGACTGTTGCTGACCAGCCATCCGTGCTGATCATCGACAAAACGCACCTGCAGCAGTTCGTTCACGGTGAAAGACGTATCGCTCCAGGTCTGACCGCCATCTGATGTACGCAACAAATACTTGGGCTGTTGGATGGCAATCCCGGATGACGCCGACGAAAAACTCACGGAAATGATATCGGTTGTGAGCGGCGCAGTGGATTGATCCCACGTCTGTCCGCCATCTGATGTACGCAACACCTTGCCGCCACCACACACAGCGACTGCGCTCGACGCATCGGGGAAGGCGATGTCGAATACGACCGTTGTGATCCCGGTATTGAATCGTGTCCACGTGAGGCCGCCATCGATACTTCGGGCGATGATTCCGAGACTGCCGATGCCCCAGAGTGAACCGTCCGGAGCCGTACGCACTTTCTGAATGACCATACCGGTGCGCGGAAGCAGCTCCCAGATCTGGCCGCCGTCCGATGTCCGCAGCAGCAGTCCATTGTTCATGCTGATGACGCCGGTCAACTCATCGACAAAGGCAATGCTCAGTCCCAGGAACGGAGTCGTACGAAGAATGTTTTCCCGCGTACTCCACGTCATACCTCCGTCTGTGCTTTGCAGCAGTGTCCCGTTGCCGCCGATCACCCAACCGGTCTGTGCGGTGGAAAATGTTGCATCAAAGAACTCGTTCCCTTCGGGGAGGGGATTCAACCACTGCCACTGGGCATGGGCGGGAAAAGCGAGTATGAGAAAAAGAGCGATGGAAGAGGGAAGCAGCTTCATCTTGCACCCGTGGATATCAGACATGCTGAAATATAGCGCAAAGAGACGAACAATGTCGACCCGAAGCAATTCCGTAGGGATTTTTCCGGTGAAACGCAACTTCCTCCCTGGCGTTTCGAATAGAAAGGATCAGGAACCGATGCTCCGATTGCCTGTGTATGCAAAGAGCCGTACATTTCCTCCGATTCAGTACCAATCTGATTTCATCCACACTCCGAGGAATACTTGATGAGTGACACGTCACAAACGCAGGATCCGCAGATGCCGGACGAAAACACATCCGCCGATGCAAGTACGACTCCTCCGTCAAGAATGACACCGGAGACCGGCATGACCGCCGAAGCTCCCGCTCCAGTGGAGCCACTCTCCCTGACCGACAAATTCATCGGAATTCTGACAGAACCCGCACCCACCTACGAAAACGTACGCACCACCGGTTCACGAACGTCGGATTGGCTGGTCCCTATTCTCCTGCTCATGATCGTCATTGCAGGAGCGACACTCGCCCGTTTCTCCAATCCCGAGTTCTCCGCACAGATCATGCAGCAACAGACGCAGGCCCTGCATAAGGCAGTGGATGCAGGCGACATGACGCAGGAACAGGCGGATCAGGCCGAGCGGCAGATCCGGAGTATGTCGGGATTCTTCGGTATCTTCGGCGCGATTGCCGGGGCTATCGGCTATTTCATCCTTTTCTTCATCATCGCACTGTTTTACTGGTTGATCGTGCGATTCCTGCTGCGCGGTGATGCCACGTACACGCTTGTTCTCTCCGCGGTGGGACTGGCCAGTTTCATCAGCATCCTCGACCAGCTGGTCTCCCTGCTCCTTACCTACCTGACCGGAAAAGCGTTCGCAAATCTGAGTCCCGTTCTGTTCATGGATGTCGATATCATCAATGCCGGTTTCGGAAGCAAGATTCTCATGCTGCTCAATCCCATCACGATCTGGGCAACCTGGGTCACGGGGATCGGGCTGGAGAAAGTTGGACGTATCTCCCGCGTCAAGGGCATGATAGCCGCTTTCAGCCTGTGGATCATCTTTACTCTGCTGACCCTTTCGATGGGATCGATGGGAATGGGATAAGCACTCACACGAGAGTCCGCATACGAGATCAGGGCGGCCCGATACGTCCGCTGAGCATCGTCACCCTGATCCGCCATGTGGTATGATCCTTGGCGGAGGAGGGTGACAATAATTGAAACGGTCATGCTCTGTCCGCCGTGGCGAATCAGGATGACCGTTTCCTGACAACGGGACTGTTTGACAGCCCGATCACGTTTTCATTCGATTTCAATCTTTCGTATACGTCGTTCATGCCGACCGCCCTCGAAGGGCGTTTCCAGCCACAGGCGTATCATCGCTTCCGCAGTTTCCCAGTCGATCAGGCGCTGTCCGAGAGCAAGTACATTTGCATCGTTATGCAGACGTGACATTCGTGCGGCTTCGGGAATCTGGCAGGCGGCGGCGCGAATACCATGGTGCCGGTTTGCGGCGAGACTGATGCCGATACCCGTCCCGCAGATAAAGATACCCCGATCACACTCGCCAAGCTGAATCGCCCTGGCAGCGGCGTGCGAGAAGTCGGGATAATCCACACTTTCCTCTGAGTCTGTCCCGAAATCCTTCCACGCGAGATTCAGTGTGTCGAGGAGCGGCTTGACCCGTTCCTTGTATTCAAATCCGCCGTGGTCCGAAGCGAGTGCGATCATGTCCGTTGCTTCCTGTCTGATTGATTCATGAATGCTTCACGGAGTGACGAATGCTTATGGAGTGACACTGCGGTTGATCCAGCTATAGCAGTCCTTGTTGATCAGGTACGGCTGTCCACGCGGAATTTTGTTCACGAACAGGTCTTCCGCGGTTGGGACCAGTGTGCTCAGCGCACCGGAGCGCTGGCGGGCCTGCGTTTCATACTGTGGATCACGGGCTGCACGCGCATAGGCATTCTGCACCAGCAGATAGACCATCTTGTCCAGCACCTTCATATTGGCCCATCCACCCCGTGTGCGTTCGACACAACGCTGCACTGCGGCTTCATACGCATTTGCGACAACCATGTGCGGCGCTCCCCATGCGGGATCGAGTTCGGCTGCCTTCTCCGCGTATGAGCGTGCTTCGGCATAATCACCCACCTGCAGAACGCTGCGCGCAAGATTCAACCAGGCTTCCTTCGACTCGGGATCAAGTTCCGTGACCTTCTTGTATGCATTGACGGCCTTGCCGTAATTCCCGATATACAGAAGTGACGCACCGAGACGTTCCCAGTAATTCTTTACAGTGGGATCGAGCTTCGTCAGCCTGTCGAAATACACTGCAGCGCTGTCGTAGTTCTGCACCATCTCGTAAAAACCGTTCGCCAGCTCGTAGAGTTTCTGGCGATTCTCCGTATCGGCGTAGTATGCATCACGCAGGATGCCGAGGTATTCATCCGGATCGGTAATGAGTGTTTTCAACAGCGCCTGTGCGGTGGGATCGTTCGGATCACGGAGAAGAATGGCCTGCAGTACCTTGACCGCCTCCGCTTTTGTGTCCGGATTATTGGAATACAGGATCGCCAGACGCTGGAGGTAGTACATATCGGCAGTGGCGTAATCACTGTTGATTCCTGTCTCATAGGCCTGTATGGCATCCGCCTCCCGTCCCGTGTACTGCCGCTCGATTTGATATCCGCGGAGCAGTTCGAATTCCGCCTGTCGATCCGGAAAGGCCTCGATACCATTGTCAATGATCCACATGATCGTATCCGCATTGGCCGTACGCTCTTCGGTCGTTTCCGCCCGTGTCGCCAGTGTATCATAGATGTCGATCATCTTGCTGTGAAAGGTTTTGAACCGAGCGGGATCGAGCGTGAGGATTTCCCATCCCGCCTTTTTTGCGGCCTTGAAATCCCCTGTCTTGAAATATTCGAGGAATAAACTCCAGTTGCGGCGGAGGAGCCGCTCGGTGTCTTCGCTTCCATCGTCTCCTTCCTGCGCCCACGAGCGAAACGGCGCAGCGAGCAGAAGAAGAACGACGAGCATGAAGAACTGTTTCATGAGTCGTTGCATTGGGTGCCTCCGGGTCGAAATCGAATGAAAGTTAGTCGGTGCTTCTGATGAACCAGGATTCTCCGACGCTGATGCTGAAGACCGCACGAAAAATGGTCTGCTTTCCGAGGAGATCACTTTCCGTGCCGCGCCAACCGTATTCCAGCGCGATGTCTCCAACGTTGGATGCAAAAATCGGGAATCCGATGCCTGCGGTAATGAAGTATTCTGTGGTCGGTTCATCATTCACTGCCAGATAGGGCTGTTGTGTGTAGAAGCCGAGGCGAAATGCCGTGCGGCCGAGATTGCGGTAACCGAGTTCGTCTTTGTATGGATACCACTCGACACCGGCTCCTATTTTATACATCATTCCCAGCTGTTTTTGTTTCCGGTCGAACACGATGGCATCGGTCCAGTCCTGCGAGCTGTATTCCGCAGCAACAAGGATTTTCTCCGTCAGCTGCCAGGCGGCACCGAGACGCAGCAGGAAGGGGATGTCCTGTACACCGCTTGCACCGGTGAGGATGGAGTCCTCCGTAGAATACTGCAGCAGCAGATTCCTGCCGGCATTGAGCTGCGTGGATGGCTGAATCGAGAGTCCGAATGTTACATTGCGAATGCCATCGTACAGAAGACCAAGAAGCAGACCAGAGCCGCTATGCCGTGTCGCCCGTGTCTGTAATGCGGGGAAATAACTGGTATTCTCAAAAGCCAGTTCCCAGTCCTGATCGATTGTACCGAAATAATACTGGTAGGCTGCACCCACTTTGACATGCGGCAATGGTTCCAGCGCGAATCCCACACTGAACAGTGACAGCCCGCCCGATCCTTCATACGTACCGGTATACCTTTCTCCCTCGATTTCCCCGTCAACGGTTGTCTTGTAAGAGGAACGACTGACGGGGAGTAAGGACGTCCCGAGCCGTAAGCGCCAGGTGTCTTCCAGCGGAAGCACGAACTGGAATCCTTTGATTGCACTGTTCGTCATGCTCACGTCACCGCGGGACAGGGAGATATGTTCGAGGGCAAACCCTCCCTGCAGCCGCAGCTCCTCGACATGAGACCAGCTGGCGGGATTGGTCATGCTGAGATCCGATGCGCTGGGGATGGGCGTCGTGACACCACCCAGGGCATGCTGACGTGCCGTTGCCATGAGGTCATGTTCGCCGATCCCGTATCGTGACTCGATCGTGCCGCCGTTCTGTGCCGACGCCACAGACAGACTGAGAAAAAGGATGAGAAGAAATCGCTTCATGTCGGCTCAGGGTTTCGGAGTGTATGTAATGACAAGCCGCGGACGCAGCGTGGAATCGGCTTCTGCAGGAAAAAACGTCAGGCGATCGAGTTCACTCGACTCACCGATATGCGACAGCAGCAAGCCCTGATTCCCCTTCCCGTTCACCCAGGTCTGCACTGCTCGAGTCAGCGCCACGCCTTCGGCAATCAGCAGGTCCGCATTTTCGTTGTCCACGCGCGTGAGAATGGGCGTGCCCTGCAGGACCGTCCTTGTGCTGTCGAAATTCTGATACACCAGGACGGAATCGCGGCCCAGATAATGCGCGGTGCTGCGGGACCTGTCGATTGTCAGATACAGGGAGGCGTGATTTACGATACTGGCGGGTGGGATGCGCAAAACATCAAAGAACAGTTTTCCGCGGTATGCCAGTCCGCCGTGCACCGTCATGCCTGTCTCCTGCGACGGATCCGGACCACTTGCCGTAAACGTATCCTCGATCGTTCCCCCGCGGAGGGTGTCGAGCCCCGAAGCGGTTTCCAGCACAATCGTCAGCTCCGGCGGCCGGGTCGTTTCCGCGGATTGGAATGTGCGGACCCCTCCAGTCGCCTCGATCAGAATCCCGTAATTTTCGGTGTACGCTCCCGTATCCATCTTGACCAACCAGCTGCGTACAAGATTGGTGTCCAGCGCGATATCAACGGAATCATCATCACCGAGTACCGCTGTAATGCTGCCGCTTACCTCTTGGGCGATGTCCAAGGTATCCATGCTTTCGTTCGTGAGCGTGAAGGAACTCCAGAAGGACTTCAGTTCCCGCACCTGCAGCGTCAGTGCCGAGGACGGATCTCCGATATGATAAGGCAGCGTATGCAGACGCACGGTCGCAGAGACGATGCGACCACGCCAACCGATGGTGTCGGCAATGGTGTACCAGCGAATCATGCTTCGTGCACGGAAATTTCCGCTTTCACCGATTGAGAGAATGGCCGATGACGCGGGGGCGATCGGGTGGAATATCGTGGCCGTCCGTACTGTTCCGCTGTCACGCACGGAATCAAAACGTCGTGCGTCGATGAGATCCCCTTCGGGAATGAGTCCGATCCCTGTCGGATCGGGATCGTTCTGGCACGATATCAGGAGGACGGAAAAAACGATGACGAGAGGGATGGGGATGCGCAAGGCTATGGAGTCCAATTAGTGCACGGTACCACCGGATGTTCATCCGGCTGTGGAAAGAATGAAAAATAGCATATCCCGCCTATGCCCGGCAAGGGAGAATTCCTCCACATAATACGGATCAGCGATCATCCGTGTATGAGCGGAACGCGCGATCTGTTTATTTCTTCTTGAGCAGTTTTTTGTAAACGTCGATGTACCGTCGCGCGGAGCTGTCCCACGAATAATCCTTTTTCATGGCGCGCACCATCGCCGACTGCCAGAGCTTTTCATCCTCATAGGCTTTCAGGGCGCGTTGCATGGCATCCACGAGATCCCTGGCGCTGTATTCCGTGAAAACGAATCCGGTGCCCGCCTTGGGCTTTTCGTCAAGATCCTCAACGGAATCAGCGAGACCACCCGTTGCGCGCACGATGGGAAGCGTTCCGTAACGGAGGCTGTACATCTGATTCAGGCCACACGGTTCGTACTTCGATGGCATGAGAAACATGTCGCTCCCGGCCTCGATCAGATGGGCCAGCTCTTCGTCAAATCCGATGTGGACGCCGACCTTCTTCTTGAACTTCTTTGCCGTCTTGGTGAAAAGCTCCTCGTAGTGCTTCTCCCCGGATCCCAGGACCACCAGTTGCAGATTCATTTTCATGATATCGACCAACTTCTCCTTGATCAGATCGAATCCCTTCTGGTCAGCCAGACGGGAAACGATCCCGATCACCGGGATGCGGGGATCGAATGGAAGTTTGAATCGCGCACACAACGCCTTTTTGTTTTCCTGCTTCTTCTCGAGCGATGTATGCGAGTAGGTCTGCGGAATGAGGGAGTCGATCTCCGGATTCCATACGGCGGTGTCCATGCCGTTGAGAATTCCGACGGTTTTTCTTGCTTTCCGTTTGAAAACCCCCTCAAGGCCGAAACCGTAATCCTCCGAGCTGCGAATCTCCCTGGCGTACGTGGGACTCACCGTGGTGATCTGATCTGCGTACATCAATCCCGCCTTCAGCAGATTCATCTCCCCGTGGAATTCCACTCCTTCCTGCTTGAACATCTTCGCCGGCAATCCCGTCTTCTCGAACGACGCCTTCGGGAAAATGCCCTGGTACGCGGCGTTGTGCACGGTGAATACGACCTTGGTATTCTTGAACAGAGGCTCATCTGCATATTCCGTCTTCAAGAGTGCGGCGATCAGACCGGTCTGCCAGTCGTTGAGATGGATAATGTCAGGACGCCACCCCAGGAGAAGCAGAGTCTGGATCACTCCACGGCAGAAGAAAATGAATCGATCGTCATTATCCGGCCAGGCCTTCTTGGTGTTGGGATCGACATACAGATCCGAGCGACAGTAGAGTTCGTCGTTGCTGAAGAAATAGACCTGGACCTTGGTTTTGATATTGGTGAGGAAGGATGACTTGACGCTCCCGAGCAGGGTTCGATCGCCGATCTGAATGGGCATGTCCGTCAGACGTTTGATGTCATGAATTTTGAATTTTCTGTCGCTTACTGCTGCGAACTTCGGCATGATGATGCGAATATCATGCCCCAGTTCACGAATGACCTGGGGGAGCGCGGCAGAAACATCCGCAAGACCACCGGTTTTGGCGAAAGGAACAACTTCGCTTGAAACGAAGAGGATACTCAGAGGTTTCGCCATGGAGACTCCATACGAGTTGTTATGTTAAAGACTCTACCAAGAAGTAAAGGTACGAAAATTGTAAAAAACCTACAATTTACCCCATATAGAGCTGTTTCCTGAGGGAGGAATGTATCAGTACAAACGCATGAGATGTGTGCCCGGAAAATACGCTGTCAGGATGGCAGTGCACTGCTGACCGCTGCGTGCCCTGCTGATCGCTCCCCACTGACAAAAGCCGACACCATGCCCTGTACCACCCCCGTCGATGCGTACGCCGGAGATCCATCGGTTCACGTCCCGTTCGATATGAATGTCGAACAGCGTCGAGCGCAGAGGCTGCCCGTCATCAGCCCTGCGCAGTACTCGGCGGATGCGGTCGCCGTGGACGTAATAGGCTCGTTGCCGAGCGCGGTTCCCCATCACGACCTGCAGCGTCGCAACCCGTCCGGATGGCATGCGCTTGATAATGTTCAGATCCAGTAGATGCCAATGTTCCGGTGGGATGTCCTCCGGCAGGATGGCATCGTTCGCGGCCGGGAGAAAGGTGCGGAGCATGTGCTCCAGTTGTTTTCGGCCATACTGTTCCGTCCATCGATACGATGGAGACACCCGGCACCAGGCGTCGGCCTCTGCGCGATCCACAATCCCGGTCAGATAAGGTTTTGACTGGGGCCGCTTCCAGACCAGGGAGGATGCCTCCGTCTTCCCTCCACAGGTGGAATGGAAATAGACCTCCGCCAGTCGTCCTTCCCAGGCGAGCACGGTGCCGCGCGTCTGCTCGACCGCCTCACCGGTGAGAACGTCGTGGCTGTCTCTTCCGTTGTATACCTGATCGCGCACATCCGCGTACACATCGAACAGTCGCTTCAGCGGCAGCAGCATTTTCCCCATGGCATAGGTGCGGGCAAGTATGGCCTGCGCCTTGACCGCTTCCATCTCAGCACGCTTCCGGTTCCTTCCGATTTCATTCGGCACCACCCCGCGGAGATAGGACTCGAGAGGAAGAACGTTCACCACGAACAATGTGCGTCCGTCTGTCGCGAGAAGAAGCGTATCACCGTAGCGACCACGGTCGAGAGTGAACAGCCCGTCCGCCGTGCGATAATAACATCGGAACGCACCGCGGAAACGACGCGCTGCCTTACCGTCCATGAGTATGTGCATGCTGCCGTCTTCCTGCAGAAGACAGCGCAGCTCCCGGTACCCTTCGAGCGAATAGCGCTTGTTCACGGTTTCCAGCACTGCTCCTCCCTCGAGACCGATCACGACCTCCCTGCTGCGCTCCGCGATACAAACGCGGATTGACGGATCATTTTCCACGACATTCCGCTGCAGCGGTGCGGAGCACCCGGGGAGAAAAACAAGGAATAGGAGAACGGGAAAGAGACGGGCAGCGTGCATGTTCAAACCGGGATGGATATGAAAAAGGGCATGACCGGCAGGCATGCCCTCGACGTTCCGATACTGGAGTGATGGATCAGCGGAACATGGCCTTGATGCTGCCCCAGGTCCGCTTGACATTGCTCACACTGTGCGACACAGGAATCTCGTTTGAGTATGATGCCGGACCGCCGTCGGAGTCCACAATTTTCAACCGATAGATGTAGAGGCTTTCGGTTGCCTTGTAAGCTGATCGATCCGTGTATGTGTAAAGGGAATTGGACCCTTTCGGCATAATCGTTGCAAGAGTGACGAATTCACCGTCGTATCCGGCTTTCCGTTGAATTTCGTATCGGAGAAGATTGCTCTCGCTTCGAGTCTTCCACTCCAGAACGATGTTGTCGCCATCGCTTCGGCCGTTGAAGAAGTCAAGAAACGCGCCACTTACCGCCGTCGCAGACACGGCGCAGAGTAGCAGGAATACGGTGAACAGATGTTTCATGTCGTCACAATGGTATCGATACAATGCAAAATGTAGGAGGAAAATGCGCAAGAGTCAAGTGTTTTTCACGATGCGGACAGGGAGATATTTTTTACCCTCGTTTCTGTCGGTACCGATGTCTACATTCCCGTTGCGCCGTTCATTGCCGTTCAACAATAGGGAGACACACAATGCGCCGGAATATTCCGCATATGGTCGCACTTTTTTTTCTTTTCTTCTGCATCAACCGGAGTCAGATCTGCACTGCGCAGATCGTCATTACGGAAATCATGCCTGCACCACGCAGTGGTGAAGCGGAATGGATTGAACTCCGAAACTGTTCTGCGCAGGCCGTCGATCTGCAAAACTGCACCGTACATGACCGTACGCGGAAACCCGTCCAGCTGACCGATGCACCCTTCCTCCTTCAACCTGGAGCGATTGTCGTCTGTGCCGCACATTATCCACTCGGGGACCGCTGGTCGGTTTCTGTCGACAGCGTTCTGGTCATCCGCTCCTTGCCGTCTCTCAACAACAGTGGTGATGATATCGTTCTCTGTCATGCGGACGGCACGACCATGGACTCCATCACCTATACATCCTCGTGGCTGGGTGCGAGCGGCGTATCAATCGAACGCATCCGCCTCGACGGCGCTGCGGACCGCGAAAACTGGGCACCCTGCCGTGAAGCATCCGGGGCGACACCCGGGCTGCCCAACAGCACATGGA
>JAFGKR010000185.1 GCA_016928515.1 Bacteroidota bacterium
CTTCCATGCCGAAGTCATGCGTCCGTCGCAGCGGACCGGCCCGCTTCCACGCCGAAGTCATGCGTCCGTCGCAGCGGACCGGCCCGCTTCCACGCCGAAGTCATGCGTCCGTCGCAGCGGACCGGACCCTTCGGACATGCGGATCACAGATGTTCATCTCATCATCACGAATGCAAGGAAGACTCTATGAAACGGACGATCGTGGCCATGCCCGGTGACGGCATCGGAAAAGTGGTTCTTCCCGAGGCGATCCGCGTGCTCGATGCCGCAGGATTCGAAGCGGACTATGTCAACGGCGACATCGGATGGGATTTCTGGTGCAACGAGGGCAATCCTCTCCCGCAGCGCACGATCGATCTGCTCGCCGAGCACCGGATCGGGTTGTTTGGTGCCATCACATCGAAACCCAAGGCGAAGGCCGCGGCCGAGCTGAATCCGGAGTTGCAGAACAAGGGCTTCGTATACTACAGTCCGATCGTAACAATGCGGCAGCACTTCGATCTCGATCTTTGCATCCGTCCCTGCCGGGCCTTTCCGGGAAATCCGCTGAATTTCATTCGCAAGTCCGCCGACGGAGGCTTCGAAGAGCCGAATGTCGACGTGGTCATTTTCCGGCAGAACACGCAGGGACTCTACGCAGGTGTGGAGTGGACGGATCCGCCGCGGAACGTTCGCGACGCGCTGGCTTCCCATCCCCGATTCAAACCGTTTCTTGACGTTCCGGGTGAGGACCTCGCAGTGTCCACACGGATCTTCACCCGTGAGTACTGTCGCCGCATTGTGACGGCGGCATTCGAATACGCGCAGAAACACGGGTACAAATCCGTCACCGTCTGCGAGAAGCCCAATGTCATCCGCGAGACATCGGGGATGATGGAGACGGAGGCCGCGGAGGCGGCAAAGCGTTTCCCGGACATTCAGCTGTGGTCGACGAACATCGACGCACAAATGATGTGGCTGACGAAAAATCCTGAAGACTACGGAGTGATCGTGGCCGGGAACATGTTCGGGGATATCGTCTCCGACGGATTCGCCGGGCTTGTCGGTGGACTCGGGTTTGCCTGCAGTGCCAATATCGGGAAGGATGTTGCCGTTTTCGAACCGACGCACGGTTCAGCGCCGAAGTACGAGACACTCTCTCCCTCCATCGTCAATCCCATTGCGATGGTGCTCAGTGCCTGTATGATGCTCGATCATATCGGTGAAACGGAGAAAGCCGATCGTATCCGGTCGGCGATTGCGACGGTGATTGTCGAAGGCCGCGTACGTACGTACGACATGCTCAAAATGACGGGCGGCGCGGACGTCATCGCGAAGGGAGCCGCAACAACGCAGCAGGTGACCGACGAGATTATCGCCCATTTGTAGGGCGGGATGACAATCAAAAAAATCCGGGCGTGCATGGCATGCCCGGTTTTTTTCATTTTCATCTTACCCTACAGACGCGCAGCCGCCTCCGTCCCCTGACGGAAATCGTCTGCGATGACATCGGCATACTCCGCGAGAATGCTGCGGACCGATGGCATCGAATTCCCGCCGATCATGATCTTCATGTCGGGAGAGACCTTTCGCAGCTCGGTCAGAAGCTTGATGGTGGGTTCGAGGTGGGCGATCGATTTCATGGTCAGGCAGATCAGATCCGGCTTGATGCGGCGGACACTCTCGACCAAGTCGTGACGCGGAACCGATCCCCCGTAGAGCAGCACTTGCCAGCCATCGGCTTCCAGCGCGTTCGCCATGAGCAGGGAGGCGACGTCATGCTGTTCTTCCGGAACGCAACCGACGAGTGCGGTGCGATCACGCGTATGTCGGGGAGTGAGCGTCGCAGCCTTGTACGCAAGGACCGCTTTGATGATCTGTGTGGCAATATGCTCCTCGACGATCCCTTTCCGATTGCTTTCCCAGTCGCTGCCAAAGCGGACCAGCGCCGGGATGATGATGTCATTGTACAGCTGCTCGTCCGGAAGATTCTGTTGTTCCCATTCCCGGACGAGATTCAGACAGCGACGCCGGTTGCCTTCTTCCAGGCATTCGAGAAAGAGATTGAGCTGTTCTTCGCGTGTCATGCGCTCACTCCCTGCGCTGCCAGCTCTTCCCGCTTCCGGAACTGGAGGAGAACCGCACCGATCTCATCGCTGTTGTAGATTTCGAGAAAAGCATGGGCACCGGTCCGCACGGCGGAAATGAGAATCGGCAGAAAGGCCGGAGGGAAACCGCGCGAGTTCAGGAAGCCCCGCAACCAGTCGAGATACTCGAGAAGGGCGCCCGGGAGTTGATACTTCACCGTCGCGTGAAAATTTTCAATGAAGATCTTCGCGGATTCATGTGCGAGGCGCATTTTTTCTTCATCACCGGCGAGCGTTTCGAGTCCGGGCGTATGCACAATCTTGTCGCATACGGCGGATAGGATCTTTTCCCGCTGACGGTGAAATTCCTCGATGTCCTGCGGAGCGATCCCGCCGAAGTGGATCTGTTCTGCTACTGCTTCCATGGGCATGTCGTGCACCGGAAATGTGGCTAGGCTATGGCATCGTAACATCCCGTCGGCGGGAAAAAGTTTCGTCCATCGGGAATTTTCTGCATGCGTCTCGCCGCGGCTGTTCGCATGTTCTCCGTGTTCGTTATATTGCAGACTGATCTGTCGGAATGGGAACGGCAGAGGTATTCTCCTCCAAGAGCGAAACAGGACCCCCATGAACACGACAACGGAAGCCGGAAGATCCGGGACACATGTGCGATCGGACTGCCTGATCGGTATCACCCTCCGTGACGAAGGTGGGCTGAAATTCGACCTACGCAGCAAGGTCGACGTCCTGTACGGACGCGCGAACCGGGAATTGCTGCAGCGTCTGTGCGACCACTTCGCCATCCGGCACGCACACATCACCATGGATGACAGCGGCGCGTTACCGTACACCATCGCCGCACGATTCGAAGCCGCTGTCCGCCGCCTCCAGGGCAAGCATGTCTCTCCGTTTCTTCTTCCGGAACGGGAAGGGATTCGGCAACCGGGCACACGCGACCGTTTTCGCCGCTCCCGTCTCTACCTGCCGGGCAACGATCCCAAGCTCGCCATCAACGCTGGAATTCATGGTGCGGACGGCATCATCCTCGATCTCGAGGATTCCGTCGCAGCCTCGGAGAAGGACACTGCGCGACTCCTGGTTCGCAACACGCTGCGCGAAGTGGATTTCGGCGGCGCGGAACGCATGGTGCGCATCAACCTGTCGCCCATGGGTTTTCAGGATCTCGACGCCGTCATCCCCCAACATCCGGACCTGATCCTCATTCCCAAGGTGGAAGATGCGGCGCAGGTGCAGGCAGTGCAGGAACATATCGAGGCGATCCGGGAGAAGGAGGGAATGGAGCAGGACGTCTATCTCATGCCGATTATCGAAAGTGCGAAAGGTGCGGTCAATGCGCCGTCCATTGCGGCAGCCGCTCCGTCGGTCGTGGCGCTCGCGATCGGACTTGAGGACTACACCGCCGATATCGGTGCTGAGCGAACGCTGGAAGGAAGGGAAAGTTTCTGGATGCGAGGCGCGGTGCTCAACGCCGCCCGCGCGGCAGGTGTGCAGGCCATCGATACGGTTTTTTCCGATGTGGGTGATATGGATGGCCTGTTGGAGAGCGTCCGTGAGGCGAAGGCGCTGGGCTTTGACGGCAAGGGATGCATCCATCCACGGCAGATCGCTGTTGTGCATAACGGATTTGC
>JAFGKR010000186.1 GCA_016928515.1 Bacteroidota bacterium
CGTTCTGCTCACGATTCGCACCGCGCGGGAATCCCGGGTCATCGACTGGTCTGTTTTCACCCGTTTCGTTCCGAAAAGCCTGCGCGGTGGTGACGACCATTCGCATCACAATCCCCACGAGGCCTAGATGCGCAGACTCGATCGATACGTTTCCCGGCAATTCCTCCGCACCGTGATGTTCGCCATTCTCGCGTTCAGTACGATTTTCATCCTTGTCGACATGATCGAGAATCTCGATGACTTCATCGACCAGAATGTTGCGCCGCACATTATCGGACTGTACTACGTATACTTTCTGCCGCGCATTTTCAGTCTGATGGTTCCGGTGGCCATGCTGTTGTCGGCACTGTTCGTTGTCGGGAAGATGAGCAACAACAACGAACTGACCATCATCAAGTGTGGCGGTGTCAGTCTCTACCGTTTCATGCTGCCGTTGCTGGGCATCGGTCTCATCGTCAGTCTGCTCATGCTGGGCTTCGATGGCTGGTTCGTGCCACGGATCAACGCAGCGCGTGTGGATCTCGAGCGAGAGCATCTCAAGAAGCACCGGGAACTGCGGGCACGGTACAACCTCTTTTTCCAGGAACGGGACAACCGCATTCTCACACTGGAGTATTTCGACGAAGCGACGATGACCGCACGTCGCGTGAAGCTGCAGCGCTTCGACGAAGACGACCCCACCATCCTGCTCGGTCGCCTCGATGCCGACCGCATGGAGTGGAAGGAGGACACACGGACGTGGGTGATGTACGCCGGCATTCAGAGGGAATTCAATCCGGACACCACGCTGCCGGTGCAGCGGCGTGAGACCGTCGCTGCGTTCGACAGCGTCACCATGGGGCCACTGGTCATCACACCGGAGATCATCCTGCGCATGCAGCAGAAACCCGAGGAGATGGCGCTCGAGGATTTCCGTGACTATATCGAGCGGCAGCGCCTGGCGGGCAGCGACATCGCACGCCTGCTCGTCGACTACCACGGGAAAATCGCTTTCCCGTTCGCTTCGCTGATTGTCGTGTTCTTCGGCGTTCCGTTCGCATCCGTCAAGCGGCGCAGCGGACTGGCCGTGCAGTTCGGCATCAGTATTTTCCTTCTCTTTATCTATATGGTCAGTCAGAAGCTCAGCCAGATCTTCGGCTACAACGGGAACATCCATCCCCTGCTTGCCGCATGGTTCCCCAACCTGTTGTTCTTCCTGGCGGGGTGCATCATCATGTTTCGGGTACAGAAATAGCGCTTGAATTTCGTGGAAAGATTCGGGAAATTTACAGGCTGGAAACACGATGACGGGTTGAAAGAAAGCATCATGAAGCGGGTCTTACGAATCGCACGGGAATTTCACTGGGAGATGGGCCATCGGCTTCCGTTCCACGAAAGCGGCTGCGCCAATATTCACGGGCATTCCTACCGTCTGCGTGTCGAGATCGAAGGTCCATGTGACACGAACGGCATGCTGATGGACTATGGGGATATAAAGCGTCTCGTTGCTCCCGTGATCGATCGACTCGACCACTGCTTCCTCGTCGATGAGAACGACGACCTGATGAAAAATTTCCTCACCGGCTCGGGTCTCAAGCACATGGTTGTTCCCTTCACCACCACCGCCGAGAACCTTGTCTTTCATTTCCTCGATGAACTCTGGACCGTATTCATGCCATATACGCAGGTGACCTCGCTCCGGCTACGGCTGCAGGAAACGGACATATCCTACGCGGAAGCGGAGCGGTCCCGGCCGAAGTAATTGACTTCTTTGCAAGGGATGAATCGCGCAGCTGAAAACCGTTGCATATTGGATCGCGGTTTCATATTTTCTACTGTTGGTTTGGCGTCTTCACTTAAAGTAATGTTTGAGGTCAGGAATGAAGTTTTTCATCGACAGTGCGAACATTGATGAAATCCGTGAGGCTGCCAGCCTTGGAATTCTGGACGGGGTCACCACGAATCCTTCGCTCGTTGCGAAAGAGGGGAAAAACTTTCGCCGGTTGCTCGACGAGATCCTGTCGATTGTTGACGGTCCGGTTAGTGCGGAGGTGGTGTCCACCGAGCATGAAGGGATTGTCATGGAGGCGCGTGAGCTCGCCGCGATCCACGAGAACATCGTCGTGAAGGTGCCGCTGATCCGCGAGGGCCTCAAGGCGGTCCGTCAGCTCACGGACGAGGGAATCAAGACCAACGTCACGTTGTGTTTTTCTCCCACGCAGGCGCTTCTTGCCGCGAAGGCCGGCGCATCCTACATCTCCCCCTTCATCGGTCGTCTTGACGACATCAGCCATGACGGGATGGAGCTCATCCAGCAGATCGTCACCATCTATCAGAATTACGGATACAAGACGGAAGTGCTGGCGGCGAGCATCCGGCATCCTCTGCACGTATTGCAGGCGGCGCTGATGGGTGCCGATGTCGCCACGATCCCGTTCAAGATCATAGACCAGATGTTCACGCACCCGCTCACGGAGAGTGGTCTTCAGCGTTTTCTGGATGACTGGAAGAACAACGAGGCCAAACTCGTCTCATCCTGACCCACATCATCTCTCATATTTTTCCGGCTGACTGAAATGAAGTACACGGCATTTCATGACATTCATGCGCGGCTCGGCGCGAAAATGGTCGAGTTCGCGGGCTTTCACATGCCCATCCAGTATACGGGTATCATTGCGGAACATAAACGTGTCCGCGGTACCGTCGGGGTTTTCGATGTCTCGCACATGGGCGAATTTGAGGTCCGTGGCAGCGGTGCATTCGACTTCGTGCAAAAGATGACGACCAACGACGTCACCGCGCTCGAGGAAGGCGCGGTGCAGTATTCCACGATGTGCTACGATCACGGTGGCATCGTCGACGATCTGCTGGTCTATCACTGCGGTGACTATCTGCAGCTCGTGGTCAATGCTTCCAATCTCGAAAAAGATTTTGCCTGGCTGCAGCAGCATCTCGGCGGAGACGTCCAACTGACCGATGTCAGTGATGAGACGTCGCTCCTCGCGGTGCAGGGACCGAAATCCCTCGACACACTGCGGAAAATAACGGATCTCAATCTCGATGCGTTGCCGTATTATCATTTTCTGCGCGGCACGGTCGCTGGGATCGACTGCCTGATTTCACGCACGGGATACACCGGCGAGCTGGGATTTGAAATCTACTTTGCCGCCGATCCTGTGCTGGGCGGGAACATGTGGAACGCCATTTTCGAGGCGGGTGCCGAGTTTGACATCGAGCCCATCGGCCTCGGTGCGCGAGATACGCTGCGTCTGGAAGTCGGATTCTGCCTGTACGGGAACGACATCGACGAGACGACCCACCCGCTGGAGGCGAAGCTCGGATGGATCACCAAGTTGAAGAAAGGTGATTTCATCGGACGGGAAGCGATCATGAAGGCCAAGGACGCCGGACTGAAACGCAAACTCGTCGGTCTGACCCTCGAAGGACGGGCGATTCCCCGCCACGGCTATGACATTGTCTGCGACGGCACAGTGTGTGGTACGGTGACCAGCGGGACCATGTCGCCGATGCTCGAGAAGGGGATTGCCATGGGTTACGTTCCGACCGAACGAAGTGAACCCGGTGCTACCGTGGATGTGATGATCCGAAACCAGGCCGTGCCGGCCGTGGTGACCAAGGTACCGTTTGTGGCAAAGCAATAACGAAACCGGTGCTGTCTGACTGAGACTGCGTGAGACGCAAAAGCAAACATAGCGAACCGCAGAAAACGCAGAATACGCGAAACAGGCAGGGGCTGGATATGAAGCGCAAGCTCGATATCATCGGGCTGTTGATGATCGTCTCGGCGACGCTCATTTTGCTTGCGCTGCTGTCCCATTCCCATGCCGATGAGACCGTTGCGGATATCGGGATGGGCGATTTCGTCCGTCTTTTCGCGGGCGATCCGGAAATCCAGGCCCGGGCGGATACGACATCCAACTGGCTTGGTTTGTTCGGAGCCATCATTGCGAATTTCTTCATTCACATTACTTTCGGGTACTTCGCTCTGGCATTCCCGGTTCTGCTGCTGTTCTGGGGCTGGTCCATTTTGCGACGACGCGATCTCCGGGCGCTTGCCTACTACACGAATTACGCACTCGTGCTTGTGTTCCTGCTGTCGACATTCATGGGACTCGTGCGTCTGGTAGCGTGGATGCCCGATCTTTCCGTAGCCTGGTCCGGGAATATCGGTGATTTCGTCGCCGGTCTGATATCCCGCCTGGTCGGAACGACCGGCGGAGTGATCATCATTCTGACCGTGATCATCGTACTCGCCGTCGTCGTGGTCGATTACGACATCCAGGCATCCCTTGATCGTCTGCGGCGTTTCGCGGCATGGATGCGCGGCAGCGTTTCGGGGAAAGCCGGTGCTCTCAACAGCGCCATCCGTGCAGAGCGCGAAGCCGCATTGGCAGCAATGGGAGGAGACGCCTCCGCTGGAGCGGATGTACGCTCTGCCGATCTCAGCAGCCCGGACGCAACACCGAGGCCCACACGCCGCGGTTCGCGACGAGCCGACGCGGATACGAGTCCCCGCGAACCGTTGGAGGTTTCCATCGCACGGCAGCGGGATGAGGACGCGCCGGCGTTCAATCCACCCCCGCCCGCGCAGGACGATGGTGTTACACCTCGATCGAATGGTGTGATTTCCCGGGATTCCATCGAAGGATTGAGTGGCATCCTCGGGTCCATCCGCAGTGCGGTCGGGAAGAAAGCCGACGATCAAGCCTCCGGGGACAAGCCGACGGAGAAACACGAGAAGAAGGCCGCATCGAAGGAAGAGGAAGATCCGGTGCGCAAGGAGCGGTCACCCGATTTGGCGGATGGTGCGTCGAATGGGCGAAGCGCTACTGTCACGACAGACGAAGACACGGAATCCAGCGCCCCGACAGCGAGTATCCCTCTTTCGTCGGTCATTGCAAACGAGCATGAGCGGAAAGCTGTCCAGCAGGCGATCGCGCGCAAGGTCATGGATGCCGCGGAGGTGACGAACGCCGATTCACTGAACAAGGAACTGGCTCAGATCGAGTTGAAGTACCTGTTTCCGCGTCCCGATCTGCTCAATCGCCAGGAGCGGGTGGAAGGTGTGACCGATGAGGAGTTGCGTATCAAGGCGGCGCAGGTCAAGGAGAAGCTCGCTGTCTTCGGTATCGGGATCAAGAGCATTTCTGTGACTCCGGGTCCGGTGGTGACGCTGTTCGAACTCGTGCCCGATTCCAGCGTGAAGATCAGCAAGATCGTGTCACTTGCAGACGACCTGGCGCTGGCGCTGGCTGCGAAGGGCATTCGCATCATCGCTCCGATCCCCGGAAAAAGTGCCGTGGGCATCGAAATCCCGAACAACGCTCCCGAGCTGGTCAATTTCCGCAGTGTCGTAACCGCGCAGGAATTTCAGACCGCGCGCCATCATCTTTCGCTTGGTCTCGGCAAATCCATCACGGGCGAGGTTGTATGCGATGATCTTGCGCGTATGCCGCATCTGCTTATCGCGGGGGCCACAGGTTCCGGGAAGAGCGTTGGCATCAACGTGATGATCGCAAGCCTGCTGTACCGGATGAAACCGCAGCAGGTGAAATTCGTGATGATCGATCCGAAGAAAATCGAGCTGGCGCAGTATCAAGGTCTCAACCGTCATTTCCTGGCCACCTGTCCCGACATCGACGAGGAGATCATTACGGACTCCGCGAACGCCGTCATCGTGCTGAAGAGTCTCGAGCTGGAGATGGACATGCGTTACACCAAGCTCGCCAAAGCGGGGGTGCGGCATCTCGATGATTACAATGCCAAGGTACGTGCCGGACAGGTGCGCGACAGCGAGACGGTCAAACATTATCAACTGCCGTACATCGTCGTCATCATCGACGAGCTGGCGGATCTCATGATCACGGCGGCACGCGAAGTGGAGGAGCCCATCGCACGTCTCGCACAGCTTGCACGGGCCGTCGGCATTCACCTTGTGCTTGCGACGCAGCGTCCTTCCGTGGATGTCATCAC
>JAFGKR010000187.1 GCA_016928515.1 Bacteroidota bacterium
ATTTTAGCGATCATTCATCCGGTGAGAAGCACTCCTTCTCCCCGTCTTCCGTAGACACTCTGACGAGCGAAGCGCCTGATGCGTCAAGCCATACTCTGCGTCGACGACGAACCCATTGTCCTGGACAGCTTGCGTACGCAGCTCAAAGGACATTTCGGCCCTCGTTTCACCTATGAGATCGCCGAGAATGCGGATGATGCCTGGGAAGTCATCGACGAGCTCGTTGCTGACGGGGTGGACATCCTTCTGATCGTTTCCGACTGGTTGATGCCGGGAATCAAGGGAGACGAATTCCTCATCACCGTGCACCGTCGCCATCCCCGCATCATCACCTTCATGCTTACCGGCCAGGCGCACGATGACGCCATCCGCAACGCGCGGGAGCATGCCGCGCTCCGTGCATGTATTCACAAACCCTGGCGGGAGGAGGAATTGATCGCAATGATTCAGACGGCCGTGGAGGATGCTCCATGAGCAAGCCCGTACTGATGTGCGTGGACGATGAGGAGATGATCCTTCTCAGTTTGAAGGATCAACTCCGCGAGCATTTCAGCAGGGATTTCGCCATCGAGATGCTTGAAAGCGGCGATGAAGCCCTCGAACTGGCGAAAGAACTCATTGCGTCGGCTATCGATATTCCCGTGATCATCTGTGATCAGATCATGCCCGGGATGAAGGGAAACGATCTTCTGCGCGAGCTGTTCGTCCTCAGTCCCAAGACCTTTTCCGTGCTGCTCACCGGTCAGGCGGATGCCGGTGCCGTGGGCGATGCCGTCAACAACGCCAACCTGTACCGTTACATCCCAAAACCCTGGGAAGAAACCGATCTCGTTCTGACGATTAAAGAAGCCGTACGCAGTTACTATCAGGACAAGAAGCTGGAAGAACAGAACCGCATCCTCACGGAAATGAACGAAAATCTCGAGCAGCTTGTCGCGGACCGCACCATCGAAATTCTCCGGCAGAAGGATGAGATCCAGAAACAGATGCACAGCATCGAAGAACAGCGAAAGGAACTGGAGCTGCGCAACGGCTTCATCCGGGATGTCTTCGGGCGTTATGTCAGTGACGAAGTGATGAAGACCATTCTGCACGATCCCGCTGGTCTACAGATCGGCGGTGCGAAACGGGTGATCTCCGTGCTGCTCTCGGATCTTCGCGGTTTCACGATCTTCTCCGAACGTCTCGTCCCTGAAGAAGTCGTCCGTATTCTCAACCGCTACTTCGAACGCATGGTCGAAATCATCTCCGAACACAGCGGTATTGTCATCGAATTCCTGGGAGACGGTATTATGGCAATATTCGGCGCACCGAAACATCTCGACGATCACGCCGATCATGCCGTCGCCTGTGCGCTTTCCATGCAATTGGCGATGGAAGACATCAATCGCATGCATGAGACGGAGGGCATTCCTCCTGTTGAAATGGGCATCGGTGTTGCGTCCGGAGAGGTCGTCGTCGGCAACATCGGCTCGCTTCGCCGGACGAAGTACGGTATTATCGGGTATCCGGCGAACCTGGCGGCACGCATCGAGGCACTCAGCACCGGCCGGCAGGTACTGATTTCGGAGGAAACGCTGCAGCGCTGCCGTTCCGAGGTCGACATCGTCCGTCATTTCCGGGTATCCGTGAAAGGTGTGGATCACCCGCTCACCATTTATGAAGCTTCGGGCATCGGTAACGGATTCGGTATTCAATTCGCTCCCCCGCGGATCGCACTGCGACCGATCGAGAAAACCGTCTCCGTCGAATTCGCCATCCTCGACGGGAAATCAGTCCCTGACACCACGTATGCCGCAAAACTCCTTTCCGTCTCCAGCCGTGAAGCCGTGCTTCACGAACCGGTGCATCTTCTCCCGCACGCCGATGTGCGTCTGCATGCCATGCTCGTCGACGGGCAGCGCGTACCGATGGAAGTGTACGCCAAAGTCACGGAACGACAGAATGACACCGTTCGCCTGCGGTTCACATCAATCCTCTTTGCGGATTCGGAGAAGCATTTCGAGGAACTCCTCGGTCTTCCGCCGCTCGAAAGGGTTGATGCATGAAGACGCACCGTACCTTTCTTCTCTGCTCCATACTCCTTCTCCACCTGTCGCCGCTGAAGGCACAGGAAAACGAAACCTCACTCTTCGGTTCACTGCAGCTGATCCTGTTCAATCAGAAATCCCACCTGACATTCGGCGGAGGGACACTTCCTGGAGGAGGACAGCTCACCGAGGAACGAAGCAGTTTCGCGATCCAGCAGATGGATCTGTTCCTGCAGAAACACATCGGAGAGGATTTTACGGCCTTCTTCGATCTGGAATTTCAGCTGAATTATTCTTCTGAGCAGCAATGGGGGGCGTTCAGTATCCAGGAAGCATGGCTCCACTACGCAATGTCGGATGCAGTGGGATTCAAGATCGGGATGCTCTATCCCGCATTCAACAATCTGAATGAGATCAAGAACCGACTCGCCCTGCTTCCCTATATTTTTCGCCCGGGAGTATACGAGCGCCTGCTCTCGGACCTCTTCCTGAGTGAGGATTACATTCCCGAAAGAGCCTATGTACAGATACAGGGCGGAGTACCGTACAAGTCGTTTTTCTTCGATTACGCCGTATATGCCGGAAATGCGGAGGGATCGTACATTTCCACTCCCGGGCCAGACGGGAATCCGCGGAACGATCTCAACAGCGGTTTCGAGTTTCTGACCGGTGTGGATCCGACCGAGTTCAATCTGAAGCTTTTCGGCGGACGGGCCGGCATCCGTGCACGGGATGAACAGTTCAAGGCAGGGATTTCCTTTACACATGACTACGACAATCTGCGCGACACGACGTCGTACCCGCTCATCTACGACGGCATCCGTGGGCCACTGCGAGGCGATGCACGCCGAATGCGGATCGGAGGAGATGTTTCCGGCCGCATCGGCCCTGTCCGCTTCGAGGTCGAAGGCATTTCCGTGCTGTACGATCATCCGCCCGCGGAGGAGCGCGGGATCGAACTTTCCATGGATTTCGCATACGCAATGGTAGGGTATGCGTTCGGTGACGCACTCTTTGTGTACGGATCGTATGAAGGAGGAACCGCAGTATTTGGTCAGCGATGGACGCATCAGACTGTCACTGCGGGTGCTGCATATCAAATCTCCCCTGCTGCAACCGTGAAAGCACAATATATTCTCTATCGCCAGTTTCTCGATGAAGCCTTGCATCAGGACGAATCCTCACTTCGATTTGTGTTTCTCGGACTCAGTCTCGTATTATGAGCCCCAGATGACCATTTCCACACGCATATTCTCCTTCGTCGCTCTATTGCTGGGACTTGCCTGTAATTCCCTGCAGGCGCAGACCGTCGTCATCACGAATCCCTCGGTTCCGACCGAGAGTTTCAGCGCGAAGGAGCTTCTGGATGTGTACACGCTGAACAAGGCACACTGGGAAAACGGCTCGCGTATTACCGTTTTTGATCTCAAGAGCGGGAAAGTGAAGGAGACGTTCTATGATCATCTCGGGATATCTGAGCAGGAGCTGCAGCGCATATGGTTGCGGAAACAGTTTACCGGAAAGGCTCGACCACCACGCTCGATGTCGAACGAAGACGACGTCGTGCGCATGGTCGAAAGCACACCCGGCGGCATCGGATATGTCAGTGAGCGTGCGGTAGCCGGAAAGAAGAATGTCCGCATCGTCGCGCGGATCAAATAATGCGTTTCATCCTCCGTACGAAAGACATGCGTATTTCTTTCGACATTTCGCTGATAAGTGTTCCGCTCATCCTTCTCGGGATGATGGCTGCTACAGCCACGACGAACGCCCAGGTCGACGATGCGCTACAGCTGTTCGGTTCGATGCAAACCATCTTCTTTCACCAGGAATCGCGTATCGACACCGACATCCCCGCTCTGGGATTCTCCTCTTCCGGCACGGAGACACGCAACACCTTTGCGCTGCAACAGATGGATATTTTCCTCCGAAAGGAAATCGATGCAGATTTCACCGCATTCGTGGATCTGGAGTTTCAGCTCAACTATTCTTCCGACCAGCGCTGGGGAAGCGTCTCCATCCAGGAAGCCTGGCTCAATTATCACCTGAGCGATGCGATCAATCTGAAAATGGGGCTGCTCTTCCCGGCATTCAATCATCTGAACGAAATCAAGAATCGTCTGGCACTCCAGCCGTATCTGTTCCGGCCCCTGGTTTACGAACGTCTTCTTTCACGAAAATTCTTTGCGGAGGATTTCATTCCGGAGCATGCGTTTTTTCAGGTTCACGGTGCACTCCCGACCGGAAACTGGTTCGTGGATTACGCAGCCTATGCCGGAAACGCGGAGGCTTCGTACATTTCGCGATCCGCACCTGACGGGAGTATCATCACGGATCTGAATCCGAACTTCGAATTTCTGTCCGGTGTCGATCCTTCCAACATCAAACTCAAGCTGTTCGGGGGCCGTCTCGGAGTGCGCACACGAGATGAACAGTTCAAGGTCGGACTCTCGCTGACGCATGATTACAACAATCTCCGGGACTCAACGCGCTACCCCGGTCATGTCCTTTCAGGTCCCGCCCGGCGGCTGCTTGGAAGCGACGCACCACGAATCCGTGTCGGGCAGGATCTCACCGGACGACTCGGGGACTTCTGGCTCGAATTCGAAGCGATCAAAGTGCTCTACAACCTCGACGAAGCGGATCGGCTTTCGATTGAAATCGAGCAGTCCTTCTTTTCCGGTGTGCTCGGGTATGACATCATTCCGGAAGTAACGACGTACGCCACTCTTCAGTACGGCGATTACACGTTCGGACTCGACTCGGACTATTTTCTGTACGGCTTCGGCGGCGCGTGGCGCGTCAACGACGCAATATCGGCCAAGGCACAGTTTGTCGTCTACGATGAACAATTCAACGATTCCCCTTCCGAAGGATCGACGGTGATCAGCCAGCATGTCTGCATCACATTCGTTTTTCTCGGCTTCAGCATCCTCTTGTAACGCACTCAGCATCAGATCGCATACGACATGAAACTTCTGCGCGAAAGACGGTTCACGGTACGGCAGAAAATCCAGCTGCCGATCATCCTCTTCATTGCGCTGCTGTCATTGTTCATGTTTCTCTATTTCCCGTACGAGCACAAACAAGCACTGACCGACAGTTTCCGTAATGAGGTGCGTTCACTCGCCCAGATGGTATCGAACAGCGTGACGATCGCTGCCGCGAATCAGGACTGGGACGCCGTTCGGCATGCACCGGACTTCGTGCGCAAAGCACCCGGTGTCCTTTTTGTCGCGATGATCGATCTCGAAGGAAATACCTTTTCTTCACCCGATGAGAGTTTTCGTTACGACCCGACCTACGAGCACTCCGACACACTGATCGTCGGCTCATATCCGGTTGAAACCAGCATGTTCCGCGGATCCGTTGTCGTCGGTTCCAGTACGCGATTCATTGACGAAAAGGTCGTCACCCTCCGCGTGACCACACTGTGGGTAGCGCTGATCACATTATTCCTCGGAACGCTGTTCGGGATGTGGGTGGCAAACCTGATCGTCCGTCCGCTCTCCCTTCTCCGGCTTGCTGCGATCAAAGTAGGGCACGGGGATCTCGATACCGCAGTGTACCGGACGTCACACGATGAAATCGGAGACCTCGCGACTGAATTCAGCAAGATGATCACAAATGTGCGGCTTGCACAGGTCAGCGTTCAAGAGACAAACGCCGAGCTGCAGACAAAGAATCGGCTGCTTGAAGCGGAACGGCGTCAGCTCGCTCGCACACTGGAACATCTCAAAACCACGCAAGCGCAGCTGGTACAGTCTGAAAAAATGGCGGCACTTGGGCAGCTCATCGCAGGTATCGCTCATGAAATCAACACACCATTGGGAGCGATTCGGGCGTCCATTTCAAATATTGAACATGCACTCGAACATACGTTGCGTGAGCTGCCATCTCTGCTTCCGCGCCTGACACCGACGATTCAGGAACAGTTCTTCGCGATGGTAGAAGCCAGTCTCGATCAGGATGTTTCCCTGTCTCCGCGCGACGAGCGACAGAAACGCAGGGAACTCCGTGTACAGCTCGCTGAATTGGAGTTGCTCCATGCGGACGAAATCGCTGACGCACTTGCCGACATGTCCCTCTTTGACGATTGGCAGCCATTCTCGGAACTCCTGCGCCACCAGGACGTCCGGGAGATCCTCCTCGCTGCAACCCGACTCGCACTTCAGCAGCGGAACAGCAGGAACATCGAGACCGCCGTAGAGCGCGCAAGCAAGATCGTCTTCGCACTGAAGAGCTTCTCGCATCGTGACCAGAGCGGAGAGATGGTTCGCGCCGATCTCGCAGAAGGGATTGATACCGTAATTACGCTCTACCATAATCAACTCAAGCACGGAATCGAGGTCGTCCGCGACTTTGCTCCATTGCCACGTGTGTTCTGCTATCCGGATGAACTGAACCAGGTGTGGACAAACCTGATTCATAACGCGATTCACGCGATGCACAATCAGGGAGTGCTTGAAATTTCCCTTCACCGCGACGGTGATAATGTGGAAGCGAGGATTACGGACTCTGGTCAAGGCATCCCGGAAGAGATCCGGGAGAGAATATTCGAACCGTTCTTCACGACCAAAGAAGCCGGACAGGGGACCGGTCTGGGGCTCGATATCGTCCGGCGCATCATCGAGAAACACGAAGGCAGCATCGACGTTCGGAGCCGCCCGGGACGAACAACCTTCATCATCCGCATTCCACTGCGCACCGAACGCAGTACCAATTCTGCTGGTCCGTCCACCGACGAGTCGGGCCGACGGATGTAGAACACCATGCCTGCCGACGCTGCCCCGCACGTATCACACCGGATGATCTCCACCCGCCATCTCCGGGAGACCACTGCCCTGGCCATTCCGGTTTCCATCGGACAGCTCGGGCATGTCATGCTGAGCGTCACCGACAGCCTGATGGTCGGACAATTGGGGGCAGCGCATCTCGCAGCCGCGTCACTCGGCCACAGCGTGTTCGTGCTCTTGCTGGTTTTCGCCATCGGCTGTAGCTCCGCAATCACCCCACTGACGGCGATCGCCGCCGGCAAGGGAGATCATGACGAGGCCGGCATCGTTTTCCGCCAGGGGTTGCTCCTCTGCGCTTTCATCGGCATCCTTCTCATCGGTGCCGCATGGATTCTGACCGATTTTCTCGACCTGCTCGGGCAGGAACAGCACGTGTTGGTACTCGCAGCACCCTATCTGCGAATCCTCGGTTTCAGCTTCCTCCCGATGATGATATTCCTCTCCACGCGGCATTTCATTGAAGGGCTCTCCTGGACCCGCCCTGCGATGATTATCATTCTTCTCGCAAACGCTGTCAATGTCGGCGGAAACTGGGTTCTGATCTACGGGAATCTCGGCATGCCGGCACTGGGACTCAATGGTGCCGGATACAGCAGCCTGCTTGTTGAGCTGTTCTCCGCTGTTGCAATTTTCACCTATGTGTTCCGAGCAAAACGCTTCCGGCGATATCAACCGATCCTGCAGTTCCGTTCAATCAATATTTCCGTCATGCGACGCCTGCTTCGTATCGGTGTGCCCAGCGGGGTGCAGTACATGCTCGAGGCGGGATCCTTTTCGTTCTCTGCGATCATGATGGGATGGATTGGCGCTACTGCGCTTGCGGCACATCAGATAGCGATCAGCCTCGCATCCGTCAGTTTCATGATCATCCTCGGCATCTCCCATGCAGGCACGATCCGCGTCGCGAACTTTGTGGGGAAACGTGATGGGGAGGAAATCCGACGTGCAGGTGTCACAGCGGCGATCATGGCCCTCGGCTGCATGTCGCTCGCGGCACTGACGTTCATCCTGTTCCGTACGGAATTGCCGAAATTCTATATCGACGACACCTCCGTGATTTCCCTCGCGGCCAGCCTTCTGATCTATGCCGCCGTCTTCCAGCTGTCGGACGGGATGCAGGCTGTTGGTCATGGCATTCTCCGTGGAATGACCGATGTCACGGTCCCGATGATGATCGCGGCGTTCGCGTACTGGGTGGTTGGTCTTCCATCAGGGTACCTCTTCGCATTCATACTCGATTTCGGACCGGAGGGCATCTGGCTTGGATTTGTCGGGGGACTCACGACGGCGGCCGTTGCGTTTCACATTCGCTTTCATCGTCTCAGCCGCCGTCTGTTTCCTCCGTCCCCTGCGGAGACGGCTCCCGCTGCGCGATGAGCCCACGAAGCACGACGGAGGCACAGAAGCAGCCGAAAACCGGAGGCATGTAGGATATCGTGCCCACAACGGTCTTCTTGTTCCGTTCATCTTCGACCGGTCGCATACTGTGGCGCGGAACATCCTCCGGTGAGTAGACCACGGTCACCCCTTCCCGTATACCGAGCCGGTGCAGTCGTTTTCGCAACATTTTTCCAAGGCGACAGTGATGCGATTGTGCGATGTCGTCGATACGCACATGCGTGGGATCCAGTTTCCCGGCGGCGCCGAGGGAACTCACAACGGGCAGGTGATGTCGCACCGCTGTGGAAATCAGGAACACTTTCGGAGAGAGCGTGTCTATCGCGTCGACCACATAATCATACGGTCGTGCCACCAGTTCTTCAAGCCGATCATCGCGGAGAAACTCTGCGATCACCTCCAATTGGATATCCGGATTGATGTCAAGGAGCCGCTCCGCCATCACTTCGGATTTCATACGCGCCTCCGTCGAATGCAACGCAGGAAGCTGGCGGTTCCGGTTACTCGGTTGCACGATATCACCATCGACGATGGTCAGACGTCCCACCCCGCCGCGGCAGATCTGCTCAGCGGCATAGGCACCCACGCCACCGAGTCCGACCACGAGCACATGCGCGTTGTGCAGCCGATGCACTGCGTCGCTGCCGATCAGCAGAGTGGTCCTCTCAAGCCAGGGCGCCGCACTCACGGATCCACCCGGAAGCAACGGTGGAAATTCTCGCTGACGGCAAGCATCAATTCCTCCTCATCCCGCAGCAGAAGATCGGCGGCCGCACGATAGATATCACGGATGTCAAGACCACTCTCATCCGTCTCGAAAAAGAGACGGTTGAGCGGTGTCGTCGTCAGTGCTTCACGGGCCTTGCTGCCGACTTCGAGCACTGCCGCGCCGAAGGAGAGGTGGAAATCCAGTTGCAGCAGTTGTCCGGCCAACTCGCTGTGTCCGGTAAAACCGTGAATGATCCAGGGATTGCTTTCACGTCGCTGCTTCCGGAGTTGCATCAGATCGGCATGCGCTCGAACACAGTGCAGAATGACCGGCATGCGATGTTGCGCCGCAATATCCAGCTGTGCATCGAGAGAGTGACGCTGTGTGTGCAGCGCCGGCCCACGAACACGATCCAGTCCGATCTCACCGACAGCCACACACCAGGGCTCTTCGACCACAGCGGCAAGCACTGTCGCATCCTGCTCGGGGTTGCGTCCGTCAGCATCCCAGGGATGCACTCCGACACTGCCGTGAACCGGATGATGGGCCGGAAGAGTGACATCGTCCAACCGGACGTTCACGATGCGAAGCAGACCATCGATCTCTGCATGGTGATGCGTGTGAATGTCGATATGGGGATATCTGCCGCTCGTCATCCTTGTCGAATATACCGTATTCCGTACGAATGTAACATCCCGTATTCAACGGCGTATACTGAAATATATCGATACATGTTTTTCTCTCCGCACATGTTCAGGTTCCCGTCTTTTCACTGTATCTCTTCTGAAAAAATCCGTATACTTTTCTCCTGTTCCATCCCGGGAAACGGGAGATGTTCGGACTGGATGGAACAAAGCTCCTTAAAGGACGTCTATAGGTCAGTGTTGTGATGACGCCGGAAGGTATGGCAGACACCCTAGCAGGACAATACGTTCCCCCTCGCGCCACGGAACCCGGCGATGATATTCTCATCACCCGCTTCCAGGCCGGAGATGACGATGCCTTTCGTCTGCTGCTTGAACGCTATACGGAACGGATACGCAATCTGGTGTTCAGTATTTTTCATGACACGGATCTGATCGATGACATCACCCAGGATGTATTCATCAAAACCTATCGTGCACTGCCGCACTTCCGTTTCGACGCGTCATTCTACACATGGCTGTATCGCATCACCGTGAACCATTGCCGTGACATCATGCGGAAACAGAAACTGCGAAAGATGCTGTCCCTGCACTCACTGATGGAAACCCGCGATCGGGAACTGACGGTAAAAACCTCCGTGCAACCAGCGGATACGGATACGCAGGAATGGATACAGAAAGGACTGCAGAAACTCCCGGAGAAATATCGTCTCCCGGTGATTCTCAAGGATATGGAAGGATGTTCCTACGAGGAAATGGCGGATATCATGCAATGTGAACTTGGAACGGTTAAATCACGACTCTCACGCGGGCGCTCCATGCTCCGCGATTGGCTGCGACCAATGCTGGAGGGATACTGACATGCTCTCCCGGCACGCGACCCGCGTCTCTCAGCAATTATCCCTTTACTTGGACGACCGTCTCGAGGGAATCGAACGGCTGGAAATCGAACGTCGTATTGCGAACGATGCTGCCGTTCGAGAGGAATACCAGCAGCTGAAAGCCATGCAGGCGATGCTGGCCTCCCGTGATGCACTCCCCGAAAACCCGTTCCTCGCTGAACGCATCATGAATCGCCTCCACGAGCATACCGGGGAGCGGGACGATGCGTCCCCGGTTTCACACCGCTTCCTTCCCGTCACTGCAGGACTCTTCGCTGTCCTGCTTGCCGCCGTCGCCCTTTTCGCGTGGTTGCAGAGGGACGACATTGTGCACTACGTGGAAGAAACCGGGGCCCAGATGCAACACGCCTACGAGGAAACCATTCTCAAAGGCTGGATCATGCCCCTGTTTCAACGCACCGATCGGGATCAGGTTCTCCATTTCGCCATGTTCGGGACACTTCCGCTGGACAGGGAGGACGGCACCATCCTTCGGATCGACGAAAACGCCACTCAGGGCTATCGCGTCGAACTCGCCCGCGAACCGGAGCTGGCACGACCACATGCGACCATCGATGAGCTGTACTCGGAAATTGAACCGACCGAAATGCAGCGCAAAGTGTTCGATTCCCTCTTCCTCTACGCCCAGAGACAGATCGAGTCCTCCGTACTCATGAACGATGAGAAGGAACTTGCAATCGATCCCGCGATCAGCACATATCAGAAAGTCATTCTCTCCGGTATCGCGGCAAGTCTTGAACCGGACCAGCAGGAGCGCTTTGAACGCTTCCTGTCACAGCGTCATACACCGTACACCTTCGTCTCCCGCATTTCCCGTCAGACACGACCGGCGAGTACGCAGCGTCCTGACCGTGTCATCGAGCATTTTCGGACCGTACCCCTGCCGGAGGAATTCGTCGTGTTTACACGCGACAGCATCTCGCGTACGCGGCTCCATCTGGATATGGACAGTTTGCGCCGCCTGATGAAAATGGTGGAAGACCGGATGCCTCGCATTCAGGTAGAGGTCAAGGAACTCGTCCGTATCCAGATCAGGGGCAATGACAATGTCATGCGGGAAATGGAAATCGATCTTCTGAATGTCCTTAACGAAATCGCCATCCTCCGGCGTGAGGAAACGCCCCGAACCCGAAGTGTGACCCGTTCGTCCCGCCCTCAACGCATGCCTCGTGAAACGGATGTGCGGATAGATATTTCACCGGACTCGGAGATGCATATCACCGTGGGAATCGATTCCGTCATCAATCGGGCACTTCAGCCGCTCGAACGTATGGGGATCGATTTCCCGGCTGACTCCATGGGCATGCGGGATCGTTTCGATCATGATTGGCGGCGTTTCGTTCCGGAGGAGCGGCTACGGACACTTGACAGCCTGCTGCGCCGACACATTCCGGGAGATTCCGGCCGCTGGCGACGACATCCTGATCCTGCTCCGCCGGAGTCGCGCTTCGAACATCCCGAGCGCCTTCCCGAAGGTCTGATGATTCCGCATCCGATGCGTCCGCGACTTCTGGATCCAGCATCCACGCCTTTGAAGAAGGATACCGTATACGACATATAATCCGTCGTATCAGAGATGGAACCTATTGCATGATTCCGGGGATATTTGTCACTCATTCTGTTCGTCTGTATACTTATTTTTCCCCTTCACGACATATCACCTGAAGGAGGTGCGATGTTTCCGCAAAACCATTCAAAAACCGTTTTGTCGTTCTTTGCATTCCTGCTGTGTTTCATGGGACAACCACTCTGTGCCCAGCAGGACCGACTGATCGATCTCATGTCACGCGAACTCGATCGCGAAATGCAGGTGCTGAAGGCACAGGATCCGCCCGCATATTTTCTGTCGTATCGCATCGATGAATCCGTGACCAGTGCAGTCAGCGCTTCCCTCGGCGCCATCAAAAACAGTCATGACGATCATCGCCGGCTCCTCACCGTTCAGCTCCGTGTCGGCGATTATACCATGGACAACACGCGGGAAATTCGCGGCGACGATGCTTTCGACCTGAATTTCCCTCAGTTCACCTTCATTCCGATCGATGAGGACGAAGACGCCATCCGTCTCGTTATCTGGAACGCGACGAACCAGCAATACCGCAAAGCGGCGAAGAAATATCAGGAAGTGAAAGCCAACACCGCAGTCAAGGTCGCGGCAGAGGATCAATCACCAGACTTTGCCCGGGATGTGACTCCGGTACAGCACATTGATCCCCTGTTGAAAACCGCGGATCTGCTCCCCGACCGATCGATCTGGGAGAAGAAATTGAAACGATATTCCGCCGGCTTCCTCGAATCCGAACACATCTTTGAAGGGGATGCGTCATTGCGATTCTCCGCGGAACGCCGGCGCATCGTCACCAGCGAGGGGAGCAGAATCGCAGAGAATCGCGTCGCTGTGCGGCTGTTGCTGCATGCTACGATCAAATGCGATGACGGTATGGAACTTCCACTGCATCGCAGCTACTTTGCATTCGATTTTTCCGGTCTTCCATCGGACGAAGAGATCATGGCCGACGTGAAGGAAATGGTCGCCACGCTCCGTGCAATGCGGGAAGCGCCGGTCATCGAACCGTACACCGGCCCCGCGTTGCTGTCGGGCGAAGCCGCGGGTGTTTTCTTCCACGAAATTTTCGGTCATCGCGTCGAGGGACACCGGCAGAAACTGGAAAGTGAGGGTCAGACATTCAAGAAAAAGGAAGGACAATCCATTCTCCCCTCACATATGAGTGTCGTCTTCGATCCCTCGCTGAAGTCATTCGAAGGTCAGGATCTCAACGGATACTATCGCTTTGATGATGAGGGAGTAAAGGGTCAGAAAGTCACGGTCGTCGAAAACGGGGTACTCCGTGATTTCATCATGAACCGGACCCCATTCGAAAACCACCCGACATCGAACGGACACGGCCGTGCGCAGGCAGGATATCAGCCCGTTGCACGACAGTCCAATCTCATCGTCACAACGACGCAGCCACGAAGCGACGCGGAATTGCGCGAACTCCTTCTGGAGGAATGCCGTCGCCAGGGAAAGGAATTTGGCCTGTTGTTCAAGGATGTACAGGGCGGTTTCACGATGACCGGACGCTGGCAACCGAACTCCTTCAATGTCACACCGACGGAAGTCCACCGTATCTACACTGACGGTCGCCCAGACGAGCTTGTGCGCGGCGTCGATCTCGTGGGAACTCCGCTCGTCATGTTCTCCAATATCACAGAGGCAGGCGCCCGACCCGCCGTCTTCACCGGCACCTGCGGCGCGGAATCCGGTGGGGTTCCCGTAACAGCCATATCCCCCGCGCTTCTTGTTTCCCAGATCGAGGTGCAGAAAAAGAGCAAGTCCCAGGAACGGGCACCGATTCTTCCACGCCCGGATCGGGATCGGGATACACCGCAACCGTCGAAACGGAGATTCTAGTGGCGCCAACGACACCCAAGGAGAATACGCATATGCAGAAAATATCCATCCCCATTCTCATTCTCATCCTCGGCTTTCATGTGATGTTCGATTGCACCGCGCAGCAGCAGGAGTCGATCGTTCTGCAAGCCATGAAGGATGAGCTGCAGCGAAACATCGATCGCCTGTCGCTGGAAGACATGAGCACACCATTTTTCATCAGCTACCAGGTAAAGGATACGAGAAGCATCTCCATTCAGTCTACCGCAGGGGCCATC
Source organism: Bacteroidota bacterium (assembly GCA_016928515.1). Taxonomy (GTDB): domain Bacteria; phylum Bacteroidota; class Ignavibacteria; order SZUA-365; family SZUA-365; genus BM516. Next base: position 14,152 of record JAFGKR010000187.1, read on the forward strand.
ACACATTTCGATTCGAGCCACAGTCGCAGGCAGAACGTTCGCGTGCTCGTCGGAGATTACACTCAGACGCAGGAGCATTTCGTCGGCTCCGACCTCGCCTTCTCGATGGACGCCTCATCCCAATTGCTTTCTCTCGAAGACGATTACGATGCCATTCGCAGGGAACTGTGGCTGAGTACGGATCGGGCATACAAAAAGGCGACGGAAACTCTGGAAAAGAAACGTGCCGCATTGCGCCAGCAGCAAATGCCGGAGGAATACAAGGATGTTGCGGATTTCTCTGCGGCGGAAACCATTGAACATATCGAACCTGTCAAGCACGTCACATGTGACATACCCGCATGGAAAAAGCGTGTCCGCGAATTGTCGGCGATTCTGAAGGAATACCCGCAGCTGTACACCTCGACTCTCACGTTCAGCTTTGATCAGTCCACGGTCTACTTCGTCAACAGTGAAGGAACTGTAACCGTTACCCCCCGGATGAGTACTCGCATCCTCGCCACCGCGGCAACGCAGGCGGAAGATGGGGAGCCCTTGATGGACTTCATCCTGTACGAAGTGCTTACCCCGGCGGATCTGCCCGATATGGAACAGCTTGCGGCATCCATCCATCACATGGCAAAAACACTCACGGAGAAACGTTCCGCAGTTCCGATGGACGAATCATACACCGGGCCCGTTCTCTTCGAGGACCAGGCTGTTCCGGAGCTCTTCACCCGACTGTATCTCGGAAGCGAGGGACTGATCGCATCACGCATGCCGATCATGGAGGGACCACTCGCCATGATCGGTGCGCAACTGGGGAAAAGAAATCTGGGTGACAAAATAGGAAAGCGCATCCTTCCGAATGAAATCAGCATCGCAAGCACACCTTTCGTCCATGAATTCCAGGGCACGGAACTGACAGGAACATTCTCGGTCGATGCGGAGGGAGTGCAGCCCGCGGAGAAGTTGCTCTTGATCGACAAGGGGAATGCTGCCGCACTTCTTTCCGACAGAGTCCCGACCCCGCATTCGCAGGCATCAACCGGTCATCGCTGCCTGGGCCTCGGGAGTTTCGATGGGGACGGAATCTGTCCCGGCGTGCTTGATATCACCGTATCGGATGGTCCAAACGCCTACGAAATGAAACAGCAGCTTCTCGATCTGGCGGCAGAGGAAGGATTGGAGTTTGCGTATATTGTTCGCCGCATCCGCCCTGACGCCGTCACCGGACCGTCGGTGAGTGACGACCTCAGCACAACCATCAGCATGTTCGGGATGAGCGCCGGTGGCGGAGCAACACCCCTTGGAGATCCTGTGCGGATCTATCGAGTCAACGTCGCAGACGGCACGGAAACTCCCGTGCGATCCGCCGAAGTGCTCAAACCGGGTGCAAGCGCACTGCGCAAGCTGACTGCCAGCATTGACCGGGAAGCGTGGAACTGCACCATGGAGGGTGACAGCCCGATTCCCGGTTTCGGAGCTTTTATCAGCATCGGGCGTTCAGTCTCCGGCGCATCCGGCGGGATTCCCGTCTCCATCATTGCCCCGAAGGCGATCATCATAAGCGACATGGAGGTACGCAAGGAAAAGCGGGCGATCACGCCGAAGCCGCCCATCGTGGAGTCACCACTCTACAAGTGACATGCTTGAAGGCGGAAGCAGGGGATGAAGCGACAGTGTATCCTGTGCTCTGTTCCCTGCTTTTTCCATTTCATGACATTGCAGCACATGCGAGATTTCCGTTCATGAAATCACGGCGCAGATCACTCCTTTCAATCCTCTCAACAGCCGTGGCCGGTATCCTGCTTCTATCGGCCTGTGACAGTACGAATCCGGATATCCCACCTGGCGCACCACGAATCCTCTCCGGTACGGACAGCGTCTCGGTTGATGAGAGGGTCACTGTTACTGTCGTCGCGGAGGATCCTCGTGGACGTCCGCTGACCTACGAAGTCGACTGGGGGGATGCACGTGACATGCAGACTATCCCGGGTATCGAAAGCGGGCTCTTCCACGAACTGACCTGGCAGTATTTCGATCCAGGTTCCTATGAGATGCGATGCCGCGTCATCGATGCCGACGGACGAATCTCCGCCTGGTCCGCCACGTTTTCCATTGTCGTCACGGGCGAGGCCGTATTCGCACGCGGCGACTGGTGGATGTTCATGCGCGATGCTCAGCATAGCGGGCACAGTCGTTTCCAGGGGCCGGGTACGCCGGTTCTCAAATGGCGCCACGCGGCTGCCTCCCCCATCCGTTCCAGCGCGGTCTTCGATGCGGCAGGAACTGCGTATTTCGGCAGCAACAATTTTCTCCTGCAGGCAGTCTATGCGGATGGACGCTACAAATGGCAGTACCGGACTGGAAACGCGCGTATCCCGAACACACCCGCACTTTCGCAGGACGGCGCATTGCAGTTCGGCAGCAGCAGCGCAAATATCTATCGCGTGAACCGATACGGATTGAAGGAATGGAACGTATCCGTGAACGCTCCGATTCTCTCTTCCAGCGCGGTTGTCGACAGGGACGGGAACATGTACATCGGCAGCGAGGATTGCTCACTCTATTGCGTGTCGGGAAGTGGTAGCATCCGATGGAGCGTGCTGACCAATGGTGCCGTTTCCGGGAGCCCCGCACTCTCGAGGGATGAACAATATGTCTATGTCGGAAGCCAGGACAGACTGCTCTATGCAGTGAGTAGAAACGGAGATGTCGCATGGACGGCAGTAACTGGCGCGCCGATCACCGGCAGTCCGAGCGTCGGTCCCGACGAAACGATATATATCGGCAGTGAGGACGGCTTCCTTTCGGCATACAATCCAGATGGCAGCCTGTACTGGAAACGCGATCTACATGCCGCGATACGGACGACACCCGCCGTGACGCGGGAGGGGATCATCCATACGGTAACCATCGAAGGGAAACTCTTTGCCCTCGACGGTTCCGGCACAGTTTTATGGGACGTCATCGTTGCTCCCTCAGGCGGAGAGGCGAGTCCGATCGTGGATGTCATCGGACGCATTTACATCGGTGGACCGGACGGAAGGCTGACGGCGATTTCTTCCAGCGGACGCATCATCTGGCGATTCGATACTGCATGGCCCATTCAATCGACCGCATCCATAGGTGAGGACGGCAGCATCGCCTTCGGCAACGACGGAGGCGAATTTTTCGTCCTGCGCGAGCGTTGAATCCACCGAATCTTCCCTGTCTTACCGTTCCACCATGATGAACCCTGCCCAGAAAAAGGGATGTGCATACTCCCTGCGCATTCTCTTCCGTGCCTCTCGAAATGCCCTGTAGGCGTCATTGCTCTCAAGCAGTCCCTCGTAAAACCACTGCATCATCATCGCGGTGGGTTCATCCGCCACTTTCCACAGTGTCATCAGCAGGCACTCCGCCCCTGCGACCTGAAACGCCCGCTGCAAACCGAAAATGCCTTCGCCGTTGGTAATATCCCCAAGTCCTGTTTCACAGGCGGAGAGTGTCACGAGTTCCGTCCCTGTCAAATCCAGTCGACTGATTTCCAGCGCACTCAGGATACCGTCATCACCTCGCGTCGGGGGAGATTTTCCGGTCCACACTTCGTTCACTCCACTGAATACCAGTCCTGCTCGGAGCATGGGATTATCTTCAACACGAAGCTGTTGCGCTCCCCCGCGGGTTACGATTTTCTGTCTCTCGTGGGTATCACCGATCCGGGGAACCGGGAAAAAAAATCCGTGTGTTGCGATATGAAGGATTCGCGGACTCGACCCGCTGAGGGCTTTGACTTTCTCTTCGCGTGCCTGTGGGCCGACAAGTGTAACGTGCGTGATGTTTCGTGCAGAACAGATTTCCGAAATCCGTTCGACTTCCTTCATCGTTCCCGGCAGCGGTCCCCACGCCCCCCCACGCGTAATATCACCGCCCGGGACCTCATCCGTATCCTCATCTGAACTCAGTTCTCCGAACTGCGGTGCTCCCAGAAGTACGACGCTTTGTGGTGAACGGTACCGTGACGGTTTGAAGCGGATATTGCGTGAGAGCAGATCGCGTGATCCTGTGAGGAAATGGAGTTCATACCGATCATCGAGGTAGGTTGTAGATGTCCCCTCTCCGGTAACCAGGGCATGAAATGAAAGGCGATGGAGAACACCGTCGGGAACCAGGTAACAGGTTCGTACATTTTTCAGCTTCTCTTCCAGTGGCTGCCAGACGAGAGAATACAGCTCTGCGGATAGTTGTGGATCGGAAACATAGTTCTCTTTCTGCGGATGCATCGTGCCATCGAGATACGGACGGAGTTGGTCCTCGCGTGCAAGCGGCACGATGACGGGGTCGTCGGTCCTGGTGAGGACTACCGCAGAATAGAGAATGGTATCCGTACTCGTCCGATAGTCGTAGTGAAAGGGATGCACGACGAATTCGACGAGGGCTTCATCCGCCTCGAGCTGTCTGCGCACGTCCATCCAGTCGGCGTCCTGTCGTCTGCGAAGTTTATCATACTCACGGTCGAGCTTCCGCAGGGTGGCGTCGAGCGAATCCGCACTGCGTTGAATGCGGCGTCGTTCCTCCATGAGAAGAGCATCGTGCGGTCTGCCGGCGAGAGCCGCATCCTGCTCACGTAATGTCGTCAGGCGACCGTTCAGTTCGTCCGCAAAGCGATTTTTCGATCCCTCCGCGCTGCGGCGTGCCGTTTCATTCGCCACAGCCCCCTTGAAACGCAGCATTGCCTGCAACAGCAATATCGGGATCTCCCTGTCATGATCAGCATACTGAACGCAGAACTGCCCTATCAGATCGAGGTTGGGTTTCAGGACGGTATTCATGTACTCGAGTTGATGGCGCTCACTGTCGAAGCCGAATGATTGTTTCATTGCGATATCGAGGTGATGCATCAACTCCTGCAGGTGCAGAAGTGCCTTGCCGATCTCTTGTTGCTGGGCGTACATCTGTGCGACAATGCGCTCTGCCGCGATACGTTCCGTATGACCGTCATCGAACATCTCGCGACGAATTTCCAGTGATTCCTCCAATTGTGCGCGTCCTTCTGCGGAGAATCCCGATTCCACGTTCATCCGGCCGAGGTTCCCCAGAGCGACCGCCAGCTCTACCCCATCAGGCTGGTTCAGTGCGCGAAACTCCTCAACGGCCTCCGCGAAATGCAGTCGGGCTTCCCCGCTGTGTCCCTGATCGCGATACAGCGTGCCAAGGTTATTGTACTGCCGCGCAATTTCCGGATGTGGACGCTCATACAACCGTTTCACCATTTCGAGTACGGAGACATAGAGTCGCTCCGCTTCTTCGAGACGCCATTGCTGTGCGTAAAGGGAGGCGAGATTATTCAGCACGATCGCGCGTTGCTGATGATCACCGGGGTACAGCGAATCGAGCATGGCGCGCGCAGCTTCGAAATGTTCTTCCGCATCAGAGAACCGGCCGCGGATCATGTGGAAATATCCCATGTTGTTCAAGGACAGCAGCACATCGGCATGTGGCCCGGGATGCAGTCTTCGTCGCATTTCAAGGGATTCCCGGTACAGGGGCTCTGCTTCCGCATCCATACCGCGTGACTGGAAGAAACTGGCGAGGTTGTTCATTGCGGTTGCGACCGCCGGATGGTCACCTGGATACCGTCGTCGCGCCCGCTCAAGAACATCGACCATCAATCGCTCGGCTTCAGCAAGTCGGCCGAGACGCGTATAGAGATACGCGAGATTGTTTTTCAGCGTGATGACCTCATCGTGATCCGAATCACCATAGGTGGAGGACGCAATGCGGTTCGCCTCCAGGTACAGTTGCTCCGCATCCTGAAAGTGCCCGCTGGATGTCAGGAAATAGGCGAAGTTGACCATCGGGGAAATCAGTTCGGGAGCGCCGTCCGGATACAGCCGACGGTACATGGCCAGACTCTCGGCATAATACGATTCCGCCTGACGCGTCTTCCCGAGCCCTTCATAGAAGACGGCTAGATTGTTGTAACCGATGGCCACCTCCACATGATCCCCTCCATAGATCCGCTGCTTCATCTCCATGGCTTCAAGAAATAGCGGTTCTGCGTGATCCGGCTTCCCCGCACGGTGCCAGTAGTATGCCATGTTGTTCATTGTCTGGGCAAGGGAGGGATGATCACCTGGATGCATGCGCCGGCGCATAGCGAGCGCTTCCGCATACAGTGGTCTGGCTGCCTCCGTGTTGCCCTCCGCATCGAGCAGGAAGGCACAATTCGAAAACGCATCAGCGACATTGGCATGATCGCCTCCCTGAATCCCGTCCTGTGCGAACGCGAGGGCACGGCGTGCGATGTCGGTCGTGCTGTCAGACCCGGCTTCGTATGCCGAAAGAAGTTCCATCAGCAGAAGCTGATAACGCACTGAATCTTCCACTGAACGCCACTGCCCCCGGGAGACATCGGGATAATCCCCGACGTCCCCGCTCTCCTGCGCCCGTGCACTCTGCCATGATGCAATGTGCCATATGGTGGAGAGGCAAAGACCGATGGTCAGAAGAAACCGGAACAGCGCAGGCATAGGGTGCTGCTCGGGAAACAGTCCGGGAAAGACAGGAGACACATACCATACCTCCGGTGTCAGGAACGCACAATCAGTTTGTAATACGTCTTTTCCGCTTCGCGACGCGTGAAATCGAGATCGTGCCTGAAACCTGGTTCACGACGCAGAAAAAAAGCCAGACGCTCATGAAGTGCTGCGAGAGCATCGTCCTCGTTGGCTGCCCATGCCTCGCATTCGCGAATGGAGGGAATGGATGCGTCCACACCATCGATGCACTTCTCGACGACCACGGTGAACTGCAGCATGGCGATCACTCCGTGAGGATGTACCGTGAGATGACAAGCCGCTGTATCTCGGATGTTCCTTCTCCGATCTGCAGCAGCCGCTGATCGCGGTAGAAACGCTCGATGTCATATTCCTTCATCAGACCGTAGCCGCCATGAATCTGCACGGCTTCGTCCGCAACTTCTCTTGCGATCTCTGAGCAGTACAATTTCGCCATTGCCGAGAGCTTGGCGAATTGCTGCCCGGTTTGTTTCAGCCAGCAGGCCTTGTAGAGCAGATTGCGCCCAAGTTCGACTTTCGTGGCCATATCCGCGAGTTTGAATGCGATCACCTGAAACTTGGAGATCGGTTTCCCGAATTGCCGGCGCTGTTTGCTGTATTCCAGTGCCAGCTCGTATGCACCCTGAGCAAGACCGAGTCCCATTGCCGCAATGGAGAGACGTCCATCATCGAGCGTCTGCAGCATGATGTGAGAACCGTCTCCTCTCTCACCGAGCAAGTGATCCTCCGGGACGGTGCAGTCATCGAAATACAATTCGGAAGTATTCGACGCGCGCCACATCATCTTTTCCTTCATCGTCCGTGCAGTGAATCCCGGAGTGTTCTGATCGACGATGATCGTGGAAAATTCTTTCCTCCCGTCTTCCTCTCCGGTCACTGCCTGCACTGTCGAGCCCAGTGTGATCTCCGTTGCCCCGTTCGTGATGAATATTTTCGAACCGTTGATGATCCACTTCCCGTCTTCGAGACGGGCGTTGGTCTTCGTACCCCTTGAATCCGAACCGGCTTCCGGCTCGGTCAGACCGAAGGACCAAAGACCGTTGCCTGTGCACAGGGGCGGAATGTATTTCTGCTTCTGCGCCTCCGTTCCGTGATAATAGAGCGGACCGATACCCAGGGAATTATGTGCTGCCACGGTCGCCGCCTGCGATCCGTCAATGCGGGCCAGTTCCTCGACTGCAATGATATAGGAAAGATAGTCCATGCCCTGTCCCCCGTATTCCGGTGAGACAACCACACCGAACAGCCCGAGTTCACCCATTTTTTTCGTAAGGTCATACGCAAATTCTTCCTTGTCGTCGAGGTCCTTGGCGCGTGGCCGAATTTCCTCTTCCGCGAATTCTCTTACCGTATTGCGTAACAGCCGATGCTCTTCCTGCTCGTACATGGATCTCTCCTTGCTGTGAGTGACACGTGAGGGATGTCCGCCGCGCTTCGGAGAAAGCGCCAACCGGAATCTGAATCACGGGAAACGGGATCGATTTTCAGGAAATATACAGTAACGCTGTGGAGGAATCCAACGTATTGACAGTCGACCGGACAAAAGAATATGCGGGCTCCTTCCCCATTGCCGCTTCTTCGACCTCGCGAACGTGATGAAAGAATGCCTCAGGAATGAAAGAATGCCTCAGGGATGAATTCAACGCCCGTCAGATCCGCTGTCCGGAGGCAAGGGTTGTATCGTCACGTGTGCGCCACGCTCTCCGAGACGTTGCAGTACGATTCCACCGACGATCAGAACCAGGCCCGAAACGGTTGAAGCGGATATATCCTCCCCGACGACATGGTGAATGACAAGGAGCGAGAGAAAGGGAGAAAAATATACCAGATTGCTGATGCGAGCTGTCGTCGATGACAGTGTCAGTGCCTGCATCCAGAAGATGAATGTCAGTCCCATCTCAAACACACCGACATACATCGAACCGAGAAGGGCTGAGAGCGAGACTGCATCGGCGGAGCCGGAGAGAAGAAGCAGCATGGTCACATAGACGCTGCCGAAAGCAAAGCTGCCGGTCAGTTTCAGAACGGGATCTCCGTCTCCCCGCATATTGAGAATCCAGTACAATGCCCAGATGAAGGAACTGCCGACGGCAAGCGCTACGCCCTCGATGTTCGTGAAGTCCATGCCAATCAGATCGCCGCGTGTGGATATCACCACAACACCACTGAAACTGACCAACATTGCACCGAGACTGCGCAGACGTACCCGCTGACGCAAAAGAAGAATGGAAAGAAGAACAAGAACGATCGGCCACGTATAGTTCAGCGGCTGTGCTTCCTGCGCCGGAAGAAGGTCATACGCCCGGAACAGCACAAGGTAATACAGGAAAGGATTCAGCAAGCCACGAAAACCGGCAGCAACCCATTCCTTCCTCGTCCAGGTTCGAACATCCCGGAGCCGGCCCCGAATCGCACTCGCGGTCAGGAGTACAGCGAATGATGTCAAGGTGGAAATCATCAGCAGTTCATGCACGCCTGTCACGCGCAGGGTCAGCTTGAACGCCGATGCCACCGTCGACCAGCACAGGACGGCGGATGCGGCATACATATAGGCACGCGCTTGCGTATTCATCATGCTCCGATGCGAAATATACCCGAAATCACTGCGGCGCGAAAACCGGAAGCAGAAAAACAGACAGGTCTTTGTGAAGAAGGATGATTTCCACATTTTGTACCCATCGATCTGCGCTGAGGCAGAGGCCGGTTTTCGCTCTTTCCGGCATATTTCCACATCATTTCACATACGGAGATCCCTTCATGAGAATACGTCTGTTCTCCTGCCTGATCATGCTGTGCGCATCGCAGATCACTCTGAATGCTTCCGCCCTTCCTGATCCCCCCGACAAGGATTCTTTGCGCATGATCATCCAGGAATTTCTCGATCCGTATGGAGTCGAGGTCTCCGGTCACTTCTTCATCGCATTCGAAATGGGTGATGACAACGGAGAAGCATTCAGTGATTTCTTCATCAATCGCGGATATATCAACGTCAAAAAAGAGTTTCTCCCGGGAGTGTTCGGTCGTATCACCCCGGATATTTCCGTCGATCGTGAAGGGGACGGCGAGGGGGATTTGGAGATGCGACTGAAGTATTGTTATGTCGGTGCGGACCTTCCGGATTGGTCGATCTTCACTCAACCATCGGTGGAATTCGGCCTGGTGGAGCGCCCCTGGCTCGGTTTTGAGCAGAAAGTGAATACGTATCGCGTGCAGGGATACATGTTTCTTGAAAGCAACGGAATCCTGAATTCCTCGGACTTCGGTGCCTGCGTCATGACATTGTTCGGTGGTGAGATGCCGCAATCATACACACACGAGGTCAATTCCAACTGGCCCGGTCGATACGGCAGCCTTGCGGTCGGCATCTTCAATGGCGGAGGATACCATGCCATCGAACAAAACATCAACAAGACACTGGAGACACGGGCAAGCCTGCGTCCTCTGCCTGGCCTCATCCCCGGACTGCAGTTCACATACGCAGGTGTCATCGGAAAAGGGAATCGCTCCGCGCCGGTGGACTGGAACATGCATGTCGGTTTCATCTCGTTCGAGCACCGGTATCTTGTGTTTACCGGTACATACTTCAGTGGAACCGGGGATTTCAAAGGTAGCGCGGTGGACGAGCAGGGCATTCCCATCGATCAGGAAGGCTTCTCGGTATTCACCGAACTCCGCCTCCCGAAGGTACCCCTGAGCCTGATAGCACGCTTCGACCGAATGCGTGATATGCCGGAGTTCGGCCGAAAAAAGCGGACCGACCGCATCATCGCGGGTCTCGCATACAGGTATGCAAAGAAAAGCAAAGTGCTGATCGATTACGAGACTGCGAAGGATCAGAACGGAACAATCCTCCTCGATGCGGCGAAATTCAGCGTCGAATATGCCTTCTGATCTCAGGTGCTTTTGTTCGAGATCCTATCCCGGACTTTTCTCCGAATCCTTGTCAGGTTGTGTCTCAGGGAGTTTCTCCATTTTCTCTTTTCCGGATAATTCCGGGTGATAACATTCACGGCAATGATGATATAGCCGTTCTGCGTGGTACACGATCTCCTCGCATTCGGTGAGGATCTCCAGGTAGAGCAAGCTGGTCCGCGTCGTGTACTTCTCCTTCTTGGAACGCTTGAGTTGCTGTTTGTCCGCTTTCCGGATACGGTTCCGAAGATCTTCGACCTTGTTTTCGAGTTTATCGGCCTTGCCGAAATCCGCTTGCGCAATGCTGTCCGATATGCGGGAGAGTTCCTTCTTCATGGCCGCAACGATTTCGGTGAACTCCTCCTGCTGAAAACCTGACAGCCCTTTGTGGTTGTTGTCGATATGCGAATAACATTGCCCGGCGAAATTCCGCAGGCTTCGCAACAGCAATTGCAGGGAACCCATCGCTTCAGCATAGGTTTTTCTTTCGATGCTGTCGTCCTTTTCCTCCATCTGTGACGTCCGGAAAATGCTGGCCATCATTCCCTTTCCGCGTTTGTGGAGGTCCTTCGCCATATCCCGGGCTTCCCGCAGGGCAAGACGATCCTCGGTCATCAACCCCTCAGAAACGCGGTTGACAATCTGAATAGTCGTGGAGACCGCATCACTGAAATCCGCTTTCAGGGCATCGAGAGCCAGTTCGATGTTCGTACCGGAACCGGATATTCTCCTCTCCGCTTCCTGATATTCCTTCTCCCGCTTGCGGTGGACATTGAGGGAACGCCATAGAAGGTACCCAGCGAGAAGGGCCACCAGAATCAGACCGACCAGCTCAGTGAAATAGATGATCGTTGCGATAATGGCAGCCGCGGTCGCGGCAACGAATGCCGTAAAAAACCATCCACCAATGACGGTGAGGACTCCGGAGACTCTGTAGACGGCGGAGTCACGACCCCAGGCACGATCCGGAAGTGCGGTGGCCATGGCGACGATGAAAGTGACGTATGTCGTCGAGAGAGGAAGCTTGAGTGACGTTCCGAAGGATATCAGCAGAGCGGCAACGATGAGATTCACCGCTGCACGTAAAAGATCAAATGCCGGGACTTCTCCGTCCTCGGAGGGGACCGGTTTGTACTTCGATGTGTCAAACCGCCGTTCGACTTTCTCCTTGATCGCATCCGGAGTGATGACGGAGAAAAAGTGGATGATGGCAAGGACCAGACGAACAATGGAACGGGCGGGTGCGATGGATTCGAACCGTTCGTATCCGTCGCTCTGGCGGCCGAGGTTCACGGAGGTCGCCGTAACTGTCCGCGCCTTTTTATTCACCCAGAGAGTCGCCGCCATGATTGCGCCTGCCAGAAGCAGGATCCACGTATTCGCCCGTACCGGTTCCAGGAGGGATTCCATGGTTTGCGAGAGCGGATCGGAGACGTCCTGAACGTGCATGAACGCGGCGAGTCCACCCAGAGGCGCACCGATGAAATTCACGAGATCGTTCGCTGCAAAAGCCATTGCAAGCGCGAACGTTCCGGCCAGCACAATCGGTTTGAAAACGTTGATCTTCATTGTCCAAACCAGAATCTGCATCAGCAGCGTCCAACCCAGAAATGAGATTCCTGCAATCAGCAGTGTGTTTTCCTTCAACCACAGGGCCTGGCTTTCATCGAGAAACGATGCGCCTTTCGCCCCTTTGACCAGAATGAAATACGAGAGCGCTGCGAGAGCGAAACCACCCCAAACCGCTCCGAACCGTCTCAGCTGTTTTGCGTAATCGAATGTGAACAACATTCGCGACAGATACTGCACAAGCGACCCGACGATAAAGGCAACCACGACGGATGCGACGATACCAAAGATGATTTTGAATACGCTCGCCGTGTTGATGAAGGCGAAGACGTCGCCAACACCTCCGCTGCCTGCCTGAATAACCTTGATCGTCGCGATGGCAAACGCAGCACCGAGAAGCTCGAACACCAGCGACACTGTCGTCGAGGTCGGCAGGCCGAAGGTGTTGAAAAAATCCAGCAGCAGAACGTCCGTCAGCATCGTTGCGGCAAAGATGAACATGACTTCCGGAAATGTCAGCATCTGCGGATTGAAAATCCCGTTCCGGGCAACCTCCATCAGACCGCTTGAGAAGGTAACTCCGACAATGATTCCAAGTGTCGCCACGATCATGATCACAAAGCGCGGCGCGACCCTTGCCCCAATCGCTGACGTGAGAAAATTCACCGCATCATTTGCAACACCGACCATGAGATCGATGATCGCGGTAGCGAGCAGAATGACGAGAACAATGACAAAGATTTCCATGCGCGTATAACGATTCTTGTTAAAAAATTCACGTTCGTTCTGAATGGTTGTCTGTTGAACGCGCGGTGCGACCGCTGTGCCGGATGATGCGTCCTTCCGCGATGTAGACGACATTTTCCGCAATGTTCGTCGCGTAGTCCGCGATACGTTCAAGATACCGGGAAATGCTGAGAAGATGAATAAGGCGTTCAGTCTGGAGTGGAGTGGCGAGGATTCTGTCGCGAACGAGATCGTACATCGCCCTGTTGAGTACATTCACCTCATGATCCCGGTCGCAAACTGCACGCGCCAGAACCGGATCCATGTCCACAAGTGCGTCAAGACTGTGGGTCAGCATGGAGAGTGTGCGCTCAGCGAGTGCCAGTAATTCAGTCGGAAGAAGCAGCTGATCGTATTGCCCGAGGGAGAGAACACGGTGCGATACATTTCCCGCGAGATCTCCGACGCGCTCGAGATCAGCATTGATTTTCAGCACGGCGACCACAAAGCGTACCCCCGCATCGTCCAGTGTCCCGCTCTGCAGCAGAACGACACAGTCTTCCTCTATACTGATTTCGAGAGCATCGACCTCGTCATCCCCATCGATCACACGTTGTGCTGATTGCCAGTCTCTTGCACGAATGGCGAGAACGCAACGTCGTGCATTCTCTTCCACGTGTGCGCTCAACTGCAGCAGCTTGCGCCTGAGGAGGTCGGGAGTATGTGCGGCTCTGTTTTTCATCCACGCATATATTGTGATGCGAACACTGATATCATGCCGTTGGTATTTGCTCCTCATCCGGCACACTCCGGCGGAGATAGAGAGAGAACGTACTTCCCTTGCCGGGTGTGCTTTGGACTTCCACATGCCCACGATGTGCCTGGGCGATATGCTTGACAATCGCCAGTCCCAGTCCGGTACCACCCATTTTCCGACTGCGTGCCTTATCGATGCGGTAAAATCGCTCGAAGAGACGTGGAAGATGCTCTGCCTCGATGCCGAAGCCCTCGTCGCGGACGCTGATGCGGATTTCCTCTTCACTCGTCACTTCAGCCGTGACTTGGATGGTCTTGCGCTCGTCACTGTACTTGATGGCATTGGAGATGAGATTCACCATGGCTTGCTCCAGCAGCGGAGGATTGATCATTGCCTCGAGATCTCCACTGCAGTCCAGCTGGATGGCGATGGCCTTTGGATCCGCATCGTGCTGGCAGTTTTGTATGGCCGCGAACAGGGTATCGCGAAGGCTTGCGGAAGCAAGCGCAATATGTTCGCGCTCGGTCTCCTGTTCGATTCGGGAAAGGCTGAGAAGATCCTCGATAATTGCGCTGAGACGGTCCGCCTGTTTTGAGACGATCCCGAGAAAACGCATGGCATCGGCTTTGTCATGGATGGCGCCGTCCAGCAGAGTCTCGACGAAACCTTTGATGCTTGTGATCGGAGTCTTCAACTCATGCGAGACATTCGCGACGAAATCCCGACGGACATTCTCCAGGGTCCGGATTTCCGTAATGTCATTCAGAACGATGAGGACACCGATCATCTCTCCTTCACCGTCCTTGAGAATATTTCCATGCGCCTGAAGGTGCCGCTCTTCGTCGCCGACGAGCGTCACATATCCTTCGATGGCATGATCGCAGGAGAGCGCGCGTTCAACGAATCGTTGCAGACCGACATTTCGTACCAGTTCCTGAATGCTCTTTCCTTTCGCCTTCTCCGCGTCGATGCGCAGCATCCTCGCCGCGCTGCTGTTGATGTTCATCAGACGCTCTTCCGTATCGAAGGCAAGAACCCCCTCCATCATGCTCGACAGGACGGCATCCTGCTCGCTGTGTTGTTGAACGATAATGGAGATCCGATCCTGCAACTGTTCCGCCATTGTATTCATCACTTCGGCGAGATCGCTCAGTTCTACAGAATCCGGTACGGGGAGGCGAAGGTCGAGGCGACCTTCCGCGAAATGCCGTGCGCCCTGCTTGAGCTTTTCGATGGGTCGCGTAATGCGGCGGGAGATGTACAGACTCATCAGCCCGGCCAGGAAAGTGATGACCAATCCGCCAAGGACAATCTGCAGCTGCAGCCTTTCAATATTCACTTCCGCCTGATGGACCGGTACCGCGGTGCGAAGCACACCCAGCAGCCTGTCTCCATCCTTCACGGGGATGGCTGCGTACATCGTGTTCCGCTGTACCGTAGCACTGAAGCGGGTGGATGTCCCCACCTCACCGTGCATCGCCTTTCGAATCTCCGGGCGATGTTGATGGTTATCCATGCTGTTCGGATCTCTCTCAGAATCGGCAATCACCTTGCCATCCGGAAGAATGACGGTGATGCGCGTCGCTGCTTTTTCGCCCAGGTCGACCACAAAGCGGTCGAGATCATCCACACTGTCTGCAACAAGCCGATGGAGAATCTCCTCATACAGAAGATTTGCCCGTGACTGCAAATCATCCGAAACCTGTTCGAGCAGAATGTTCTTGAAGGAACCGGAAACGAGAAACGTAAAAGCGAAAAGTGCGAGAAAGATGATCAGAAAATTGGAGGAATAAAGTTGCCAGAACAACCGTTTTTTACGCATGCTTACTCCGCGAAGCGATAACCGACTCCTCGTACTGTTTCCACATATCTTCCTGCCTCACCGAGCTTTTTCCGCAAGCCCACGATCTGTACGTCGACGGAGCGATCGGTAACGGGATATCCGTCACCGCGAACGGCCTCGACAATCTGCGCACGCGTAAACACCCAGCCCGGCCGGTTGGCCAAAAAATGCAGCACGCGAAATTCCGTCAGGGTCAGGACGATGTGTTGTCCACCGATCAATACTTCATGTCTGCCGGGATTGATGACCATGTCATGCACACGGAGAATCTCCGAGTCGTCCGCATCCCCATCCTCCCCGCTACGGCGCAACACGGCCTTGACACGGGCGAGAAGTACGCGACGGCTAAACGGCTTGGTGATGTAATCGTCCGCACCCAGTTCAAGACCGGTCACGATGTCCGCTTCTTCACTGCGTGCAGTAAGCATGATCACGGCGATGGCCTTCGTGTCGGAATTTCCCTTGATCGCTTTGCATACTTCCAGTCCATCCACCCCGGGAAGCATAAGGTCAAGCAGAACGAGATCCGGAGGGGTCTGTTTGATGCGTCGCAGGCCTTCTTCACCGGAAGTCACGCTCTCAACGCTGTATCCTTCCTTCTCGAGATTGTATGTGACCAGCTCGAGAATATCGTCCTCATCCTCGACGAGAAGTATGTGCCCTTTTGATTTCACCGCAGTCTGCCCATCGTCCGACATAATATCATACTAATATCGCTCTCATAATGTTAGGGTATTGTTAGCGAGATGCAAGAATTTGATATTGCTGTCCGGAACAACGTTTCACTCGGAATAGGGGAACCTGCCGGCCGTTGGTGCGCCTGAATCACGCAACGGGAAGTGGTTTTTCGCAACCCTGCGGCTCTCTACCTAGGAAAAAAGACATGACGGTATTATCTTGAAAACATGGTGCCGCCGGCATCCATTTCGAAGAAACAATCACTTTCATGTCTATCAGGACCAAGGTTTGCATATGAAACGAATGCTGCTGCTCGGCGATGAGGCGATCGCCCAAGGGGCACTCGACGCGGGCCTTTCCGGCGTCTATGCGTATCCGGGAACCCCGTCCACGGAAATTACGGAGTATATTCAACGTTCCAAAGAGGCACGCGAACGCGGTGTTCATTCCGACTGGAGCGCGAATGAAAAAACGGCGATGGAAGCTGCCCTGGGAATGTCGTACGCCGGGAAACGGGCAATGGCCTGTATGAAGCATGTCGGGTTGAACGTGGCTGCCGACGGCTTCGTGAACGCCGGGATCACCGGTGCGAATGGCGGACTGCTGGTCGTCGTCGCCGATGATCCTTCGATGCATTCTTCCCAGAACGAACAGGACTCCCGCTACTACGGGAAATTTGCGCTTGTCCCAGTCATCGAACCGGCGGATCAGCAGGAAACATACACCGCTGCCTCGTATGGATTTGATCTTTCGGAAAAGTACGGTACACCGGTCATGATCCGGGTGACCACGCGTCTGGCACACTCCCGCGCCGGCGTCGAACTGATGGAACCCAAGCCCGAGAATGAATTACGCATGCCCGCCGACAAACGGCAATTCGTCCTCCTTCCCGCCATCGCCCGAAAGAATTACCAGTCATTGCTCGGCAAGCAAGCCGCATTCGAGGAAGAATCGGAGTCCTCACCCTTCAACAGCTATCAGGACGCAGGCGACACTTCCCTGGGCATCATCACCTGCGGGATTGCCTATAATTATCTCATGGAAAATTATCCGGAGGGCTGTCCGCACCCCGTGCTGAAAATCGGCCAGTACCCCGCTCCACGTGCCATGGTCAAGCGACTGCTCGACAATTGCGACCGTGTGTTGATTCTCGAGGAAGGGGCGCCCTTCCTCGAAGAACAGATTCGCGGCCTGCTCGACACCTCCTACAAGATTCTGGGAAGGTTGGACGGAACCGTCCCGCGCGCGGGCGAATTGAATCCCAACATTGTCGCGGCGTCCCTCGGCATGAATATCCAGGAAGGGATGCCCAAAGCGGAGATCGTCCGCCCGCGGCCACCGGAACTCTGCGCAGGCTGTCCCCATATCGACAGCTATCACGCACTGAACGAAGCACTGAAGGAGCTGGAGCCCGGTCGCGTTTTCAGCGACATCGGCTGCTACACACTCGGTGCGCTTGCTCCCTTCCATTCCATCAACTCCTGCGTCGACATGGGCGCATCCATTACCATGGCCAAGGGTGCGTCCGATGCGGGACTCTTCCCTGCCGTCGCCGTGATCGGTGACTCCACATTCACGCATTCCGGAATGACCGGTCTTCTCGATGCAGTCATCGAGAACTCCACGATCACCGTCATGATCGTCGACAATGAGACAACCGGCATGACCGGTGGACAGGCTTCTGCCGCGCGAGGCCGTCTTGAGGACATCTGCTCGGGCATCGGCGTTCCGAAAGAGCATATCAAGGTGGTCGAACCACTGAAAAAGAATCATGAAATGAACGTCGCAACAATCAAGGAAGAGCTTTACTACCGCGGTGTATCCGTGATCATCGAGCGGCGTGAATGCATCCAGACTCTCAAGATCAGCAAGAAGCTTGCGAAGGAGGCGGAGAAGAAATGAAGCGTGACATCATTCTTGCCGGTGTCGGCGGTCAAGGCATCCTCACAATCGCAACCATCATCGGGTATGCCTCGGTACAGCGTGGATTGAAGCTGAAGCAGGCGGAAGTGCACGGCATGTCGCAGCGTGGAGGAGACGTGCAGTCGCATCTCCGCATCAGTGATCAGCCCATCCATTCGGATCTCATCCCCGAAGGCCGTGCCGATCTGATCATCGCCATCGAACCGATGGAATCACTCCGTTACACCAGCTTTCTCGCACCGGACGGCTGGCTGATTACGAATAAAAAGCCATTTGTCAATATCCCCGATTATCCAGATCACGACGTTCTCTGGAAAGAAATCGAAGCGCTTCCGCGCAGCATTCTCATTGACGGTGAATCAATCGCACGCAAGGTGGCAACAAACCGCTCGATGAACATCGTGATCCTCGGCGCAAGCTCGCCCTTTCTTGACATCCCGCCGGAGGAACTCGAGGCAGCTATCACGACCATCTTCAGCCGGAAGGGCGATACCGTCGTCGAGCAGAACCTCGCGGCTTTCCGCGCCGGACGCGCATTCGCCGAGGAACGCAACCTGGCAACGACCTGATGCATTCCTTCCGAGAGACCGAGAAAGAAAAAGCCCGCACATGACGGGCTTTTTCTTTCCGACATGACTTCTGAGGTGTTAATTCACGATCTTCCCGGCGCGCAGCTCATCAGCCAGCCGCTCAAGACGATAGATATGGTTGATCGCTTCAATCATTCCGGAGGAATGAACAGACACGGTGCGATTTCCCATCTCCGGCGCGAAAATGAATTCTCCCGGGAGACTTTCAATATTTCCGTCGAAAGCGAGACCAACCACTTCCTTGTCGCGGTTGATCAATGGACTTCCGGAATTCCCGCCGATGATATCATTCGTGGAGACGAAATTCAACGGTGTTTTGAGGTCGAACCCGGCCGGCGGATTCAGCCAGCGCTCGGGCAGCGCCCACTGCTCGTCATCGGGGAATGAGTAATGGCGATCGTACATGCCGTAAAACGTGGTGAATGCCGGCGCCTTGGTGCCGTTGTACTCATATCCTTCGACCACACCGTCAGAGATGCGCAGGGTGAACGTCGCGTCGGGAGGAATGGACGTCCCGTAAATCTCGAACAGCGCACGCCCGAGGAGAGTGTTGTTCACTTCGTCCCGGGCAGCGACATCGCGTGCCACCTCGGTCGCCGCTTCACGTCGCGGCTGCGCCATGCGTGCGAAGGTGATCAACGGATCGCTCGTCGTGCGAAGATTTTCGGGGAATCCTTCGGCAAACTGCACATACTTCGCGGAATCCGTCAGGATGGATTCATCGAGCAGCCGCTTCGCTGCCTGCGCAGCGGACTGCCCTTTCATGACATACTGTACCAGGGGATCATCGCTTCCGAGATAGCTCTCCATCATTGCAAGTTTTTTCTCGATGGTCAGGCGCTCCATGTCCATGTCCGCATCGACCGGCTTCCCGAGTGAACGCAGGGTCAGTTTCAGTGCCTGATCCCTGTATGCGTTCGCACGCTCATCTTCGGGTTTTTCGAGTTCACTGAGCACGCGCGCAAGACTGAGTGCGCGATTGAGATACTCCGATCCGATGACCTCGAAGCGAAGACCGAGCAGATCCGGAGCTACACTGCGTACCTTCGCACGGGACGCTGCGATCTCATCCCAGAGATGGCCGTATTTTCCGCGTAGCTGCGGATTGTCCATGACTTTGGCACGAAACTTCTTGTCAAAATCCTTTCGACGTTGCATGAGAACGTCATTCTCCAGTCCTTCCAGCTGTCCCTTGTACGCCTTCTGCGAATTGGCCATGCTGAAAATCTGGTTGGTCATCTCCTCCTTCTCTTCCGGATGCAGCTTGATGTACGCTTTCAATACATCGACACGGTCGTCGAGTATACGCGAAATCCATGGGAACTGCACGTCGCGATTGAATTCCAGCTGAGCAGAGGTGCTGAGGCGGCTCGTGCTGCCGGGATTGCCGACGGTGAAAACCAGTTCACCCTCGGAAGGACCGTTGCTGCTCCACCTGAAATAGTGATCCGTCTTCAGCGGCTTGCCGTCTTCATCGTAGACGCGGAAGAAGTTGCAATCGAGTGTGTAACGCGGATAGGTGAAATTGTCGTCGTCCCCGCCGAAAAAGCCCAGCGACAGCTCCGGCGAGAATACGAGCCTCACATCGTCGTACCGCTTGTACACATAGGCCGCATACTTGCCTCCGTTGAAGAAGGTCACCAGCTGGCACCGGTTCCCCGTTTCGACGCTGATACTCTCCTCGAGTTCGGAGATTTTGCCGTCACGCGCCGCGAGGCGTTCCTCGTCGCTTTCTGCAGCGTCCATCGCTGCGATGACGTCCGCGGTAACGTCGCGGATTTCCACAAGCTGTTCGACGAAAAGATCATCAACCTTGCGCTCATCCTCCAATGTCTCGGCGATGTAGCCATGGACCGAAAGATTCTCCCCTTCCCGGGATACCTGTTCGACTGCCTGCCGGCCGCAGTGATGGTTCGTCATCACAAGGCCATCGGAACTGACAAACGATGCCGAACAATACGTCGCGAAACGCAGAGCCGACATCCGGACATCATCCATCCATTTCTGATCAGGTGCAAAATTATATTCTTCCCTGAAATACTCGAGCGGAGGATAGTCGAACGTCCACATGCGTCC
>JAFGKR010000188.1 GCA_016928515.1 Bacteroidota bacterium
CATCGCAGACAGACACGTCTATGAAAACCGTTCTCGCCTGGGTCACAATTTCCTTCCTTCTGCCTGCCGTCACGCTGGCTTCGTCCGTGACCGCTATACCGGACCTCGCTCCGTTCGCGGGATCGTCTCGTGTTCCGGCATCGTTGCCCGTTCCGGCATCGCTGCCCGTTACGGCGCCTTTGCCCGTTACGGCGCCTTTGCCCGTTACGGCGCCTTTGCCCGTTACGGCGCCTTTGCCCGTTACGGCGCCTTTGCCCGTTGCGGGGCCTTTGCCCGTTGCGGGGCCTTTGCCCGTTGCGGGGCCGCCGCCTCACGCGATACAGTATCCTTTTCCGTATCCCTCGTCGGCGCGAACGGCGGTGACAGTCCCCATCGGGGAGGCCGTTCCATTCTCCCTGATCGAGAATCGCGGGCAATGGAGCGTCTCCAGCGATGCGGGAGCACTGCGTGCCGTTTCGACACTGCATGACGGTGGACGCCTGTTCTTTTTCGAACGCGGCATCAGTCTCGTGCACTACGGGCAACGGCAGCAGACCGCGGCGCTGCCGCTCCCGAGTGAACTGTACGACGCCACACTTGCTTCGCCCACGACATATCGGGTGGATCTTCGCTTTCGTCATGCAGAACATCCGCAGATCGCGTTTGCGCATCCCACCGCACTCCGCCGACACTACTATCTGCCTTCCTGTCCGGACGGTGCGATCGATATCCCTTCATGGCGCAGCATCCACTACCGTGACCTCTATCCGGGGATCGATCTGCATTGCACACTGGAGGACGACGGACTGAAATACGAATTTCGTCTCCAACCGGGCGCCGATCCCGCGGCGATTGCCATGCAGTGGATCGGTGCGGGCATTCCCGCCTTCACAGGAGAACGGGGTCTTTTGTTCCGGTATGTAGGCGGTGAACTCCGGGATGCCGCTCCCTTCGTCTATCAACAGGACGGCGATGGAGCGCTTCATCCCACGGAATCCTTCTGGACAGTGGACGATGGCGTGCTGGGATTCGCGGTGACGTCATGGGACCGTGAGCGTCCACTGATCATCGATCCCTTCCTGCAGTGGAGCACGTTCCTCGGCGGATCCCTCTCGGATTATGCGCGTGACGTCGCGCTGGGACAGGACGGAAGCATGTATCTCTGCGGGTACAGCGCCGGTACGGATTTCCCCGTGACAGCGGGCGCATTGCAGAACGCCTCCCGGGGGAATTTCGAGGTGTTCATCAGTGCCTTCTCCCGCGAGCGGAAACTCCTGTGGTCCACTTACTACGGCGGCTCGGGATCGGAGGAGAATCCGCAAATCGCCATCGGTCGCGATGGTCGCCTGTACGTTGCCGGATCCACGTCGAGTACCGATCTGCCGGTCACCCCCGATGCGCTGCAACCACGAAACGGTGGACGCTACGATGTGTTTCTGCTCGCACTCGATGCGGGCGGAATCCGTCGCTGGGCAACGTATTTCGGCGGAAGTTACACCGACGAATGCGGGGATATCGCCGTCGCCCCGGACGGCACGGTCTGTCTCGCCGGTGCCACCTACAGCACGAATTTCCCGGTGACGCCCGATGCCCTGCAGACCAGCAATGCCGGCGACTACGACATGTTCGTCGCGCGCTTCAGCAGCGGCGGAGCCCGCGAATGGAGCAGCTATATCGGTGGCTGGAGCATGGACTACGCCTCCGGCATCGCTATCGATGACCATGGAGATCTATATCTGACCGGACGAACCGAAAGCACGAATCTCCCGGCCGTTTCGCAGGGACGACAATCCTCATACGGGGGTGGAAGCTTCGACGCCTTCGTGCTGCGCATCAGCGCGAAGAACAAAAAGATTCTCTGGAGTACTTATCTCGGCGGGGAGGAGGAAGACAACGGCGAGCGGATTGCGATCGCGGCTGATGGCGGCGTCGTGGTCGCCGGATACACCGCGAGCAGACATTTCCCGCTCACCGGAAATTCGCTCCAGAAGCAACGTGGCGGAATGATCGACGCTTTCCTCGCCCGCCTGAATGATAATGGCGTGCTGCTCTGGTCCACCTACATGGGCGGCAAGGAAGTGGAGAAAGCCACCGGACTTGTCGTCGATGTGTTCGGTACCATCATGGTCTCCGGTTTTACCGGCAGCAGCGATTTCCCGGTCACGGGCGCATCCTTCCAACAGGAGAAGGGAGGCGGGTATGACCTCTTCCTTTCGCAGTTCGCCGCGGACGGCGGCTACATCTGGGGTACGTTCTACGGCGGGGAAACGCATGACATCAGCTATGGACTGGGTACGGACACGAAGGGAAATGCCATCGTCGTCGGCGGAACGGAAAGCCGTGGTTTCCGGACGGTGGGGAATATCTACCAGGGAGACCTGGCCGGTCTCACAGATGCGTTCGTCCTGCGCGTGATCTTCAACGAACCGCTGGCCAATGCCGGGCGTGACACGACTATCTGCAGTGGAGGACAAACTTTTCTCGGTGGCCGGGCAGCCGGCGGACAGCCGCCGTATCTCTTCACCTGGGAACCGGTCGCCCTGCTTTCGGATGCACGCATCGAGCGTCCGCTGGCGCGGCCCCGGGAAAGCACGAAGTACATTCTCACCGTGACCGACGCCGAAGGCGCGAAGGCGCGGGATACGGTCACCGTGACGGTGGCGGAACTCCCCGTCGTTGATGCGGGAAAGGATGAGGCCGTCTGTGCGGGAGCCACTGCTGTGCTTCGAATCTCGGTGCGGGGTGGACGCGGTCCCTATCAGTTCCGGTGGGAACCGACCGCCGGTCTGAACAATCCCGAGGCCGCGAATCCAGTCGCCGCACCGACAACCACCACGCGCTATGTCGTTACCGTGACCGATGCACTTGGCTGCATCGCCCGCGATTCCGTCGTCGTGCGTGTGCATCCCGTACTCGCCGTGGAAACAGGCGACGATCTGGTGGCCTGTGCAAATGCTCCCCTCCCGCTGCAGACTGAGGTATCCGGCGGTACTCCACCGTTCCGCTTCAACTGGTCGCCGGCGGCAGGGCTCGATGATGCAACATCACGCACGCCGGTGCTGACACCGCGCTCAAGTACCCGCTTCGTGGTCACCGTGACGGACGCCAACGGCTGCATCGCACTCGATACGCTCACCGTAACGGTACATCAGCCGCCGCAGGTGGACGCCGGAAATGTGCTCTCGCTCTGCGCGGGAGAAGCCGGTAAACTTTCCGCACGTGTCAGCGGCGGGAAAAAACCATACAGCTATTCCTGGTCGCCACGAACCGGCCTCAGTTCCGCTACCATACTGACACCGGAGGTGCGTCCCGAGCACACCGGGTATTATCAACTGACGGTCACGGATGCCAACGGCTGTGTCGTGCACGATTCCGTGCTGGTCTCGGTACATCCGCAGCCCGCATTGCAGATGGCCGGGGATGTTGACGTCTGCAGGAACGGCAGTGTGCAGATCGGTGCTGAAGCGATCGGCGGCACGCCACCGTATCGGTATCGCTGGACGCCGACAGCGGGTCTGAGCAATGCCACCATCGCCATGCCGCTCGCAGCTCCGGCTCGCAGTACCACGTATACCGTCGCAGTCACGGATGCGAACGGCTGCAGCACCGGTGGCACCGTACGTGTCTCGGTCAAGCCGCGTCCCGACGTGCGCGTGAGTGACCGTCATCGAATCTGCAGCGGTGCATCCGTGGAACTCTCCGCTTCCGTGCGGGGCGGTACACCGCCGTATGGCTTCTCCTGGACACCTGCCGTCGGACTCAGCGCGATGGATGTGGCAAATCCCATGGCTTCACCGGCCACCTCCACGTCATACGTTCTTCGCGTCACGGACGCTGCCGGATGCGTGGTGGAGCAGAAGGTCGACGTGGATGTCCTCGCCCCTCCCATTGTCGAGGCCGGGCAGGACGTCACACTCTGTGAGGGGGCGCCCGCAGCCTTGGATGCACGGGTGGCAGGCGGCAAGCCGCCGTATCGGGCGTTATGGACGCCGTCTCTGGGTCTCAACAGTGTCAGTCGACTCGATCCGACCGTGCGGACGACGGTTTCACGCAGCTATCGCCTCACCGTCACCGATGCCAATGGCTGTGTCGCCACGGATTCGGTGACCGTCTCCGTCGCACCACCGCCCGTGGTGAATGCCGGTGCCGATGTGCGCCTTTGCGAAGGTACGACTACGCCGCTGGATGCGACCGTCAGCGGTGGGACGCCCCCGTATCGATACAGCTGGACACCGGTCAACGGACTCTTCGATCCCCAGGTCGCACGTCCGACCGCGCAGCCAGAACGGACGACGACGTATACACTCACCGTGACGGATGCACGCGGGTGTTCCGCGAGCGACGAGGTGACCGTCAACGTGTATCCCGCACCGCAGATTGTCGCTTCCCGCCAGCTGACGATCTGCCGCGACCAGGGAAGGCGTATCGAACTGTCCGTCCGCGGCGGTCGCGCACCGTATACGTATGACTGGATGCCGCGGGAGGGCTTGACGGCCGGCGACATCGCCAATCCCGTCGTCAATCCGATACAGACGACCACGTACACCGTGACGGTCACCGATGCGAACGGCTGCCGCAGCAGTGTCACCATCACTGTTACCGTCCTCCCCTGCAACAAGGCGGATGCAGGGGATGACACCGAGCTTTGTCTCGGGGATGAATACCGCCTCGGACCCGCCGCCGTGGACACCATGTATGGGGCACGTTACAGCTGGTCGCCGTCCGTCGGACTCAGTTCCTCGACAGTGGCGCAGCCGCACGCCCGGCCGCGGGAGTCCACCCGCTACGTGCTGAGCAAGCGGAATCGCCATGACTGTGTGAGCACCGACACCGTGTTCGTGCGGGTGCATCCCGTCCCCACGGTGGATGCCGGTACGGATCTTGTTCTCTGTCCGGGAGATGCGGGGAAACTGAAGGCCTCGGTGAAAGGGGGAAAGCCACCGTATCGCTTCACATGGGCACCGGCCGCGGGATTGGACCGCACGGACGCGGCAGCGGTCACCGCACGTCCAGCGGCCACCACACGCTATCATATTGCGGTGACGGATGCCAACGGCTGCGTGGTGAACGACAGCGTTGAGGTCCGTGTCGCCGCTCCGCTGCGCATCGCCATGGAAAAAAATAGCACTCTCTGCCAGGGATCGACGCTTCGCATCGGTGGGAAGATCACGGGCGGCACGTCACCGTACACCTCGTTCTGGAGTCCTGCAACAGGTCTGAGTGATCGTACCGCACCCGATCCGGAGGCTTCTCCGACGGCGACCACGCGTTACGTTCTGACCACCACGGATGCGGTGGGGTGCCGGCGCATCGACAGCGTGACGGTCACGGTGCATCCCGCACCACCCTCGAACATAGTCGCCGATGGTGCGACGTCGATCTGTGAGGGTCAGCGTGTGCGTCTTTCCGCCCCTCCGGGGCTCACATCGTATTCCTGGTCGAACGGGAAACGGGAACGGACTATCGATGTGCAAGAAGGAGGAGACTATTCCGTCACCGTCACTGACGCACGAGGCTGCACGGCGACCTCAGATCCGCTGACGGTCACCGTTGCTCCACTCCCGCACGCCACGATCACTGCCCGCGGACCGCTGTCCTTCTGCGAGGGTGACAGTGTCACACTCGATGCTGGTCAGGGCTTCGCTTCCTATTCCTGGTCGACGGGTGCGACCGGCAGGCAGATCACTATCCGTGAGGCTGGGCAGTACCACGTGACTGTTGCAAGCACTGCGGGATGCAGCGCCACATCCGATCCGGTGAGCGTGGAAGTCCGTCCTGCTCCGGTGGCGTCTTTCCTGCGACGCCTCGATACACTCATCGCTTATCCTGCCGAACAGTATCAGTGGCTGCGTGACGGACGCCCGATCTCCGGTGCCACCGGACGCATCTACATCGCGGAACGCAGTGGACGCTACGCGTTGCAGACGCGCAACGCGTCGAACTGCTCGGCCGAGTCGGTTCCGCTGACCCTTTCGTTCGCCGCCGCCGCTCTGGCCCTGCCGCGGCTCACCGCCCGGAAGGGGGATACGATCGACATCGCGCTGCGCCTTGGTGCCGCATCGCGTATGGAGGAAGCGGGCGATGGGACACTGCTTGCGGAGCTGGCGCTGAAAAAAAAAACGCTGCGCGTGATTTCGGGCGGAAGCATCATGTCTGATCAGGAGGAACAGCGCATCCGCATTCCCGGCAGCTACCGGAAAGGAGAAACAACCGTTGCGGTGTTGCGCGCCGAGGTACTCGCGGATGCCGGAAACATCCCCCTGCTTCTGAAATCCGTCCGCTGGCTCGACGGTCTGGTGCGGACGGAGCTGCACAACGGCTCCCTGACCGTACGCGAGTGAGGACATTGTCACTATCATTTCTGAAGATCCTCTACGAGGTGGACCGATGAAATCCCGACATTTCCTTTTGACACTCCTTCTCTGCTGTGCCACACCCGTGGCGGCACAGCAAGGTGGCGACATCCCCGAATTGCGGCATCGTTTCGGGATTTTCGGTGACTACGGCCTGAACTATCACACGGCGGATTTTCAGAAGCTGCCCGGCATTCCGAACTGCTGTCCCCGCTTCGAGGAAGGCGACGGTTCGGGATTTGCACTCGGTGTGCTGTACGAACTGCCTTTCACGACGCGGCTTTCCCTGCTGCTGCGTTTCGGCTATGTCGATTACAGCGGCCTGTTGAGCGCATTGGAACGGGAGATGCTGTTCGTGGAACCGTCCTACTACGAAGGTGCGTTCGAGCACACCGTCGATGCTTCCCTGGCCGCCGTGATGCTCGAGCCGCTGCTGGCGTGGCGTGTCGTCGGGGGCCTCTCTGTCCTGGGCGGTCTGCAGGCCGGACTGGTCACCACTGCCGATTACGAACAGGTGGAAACGATCGTCGATCCTCCCGACCGCGGGGTGTTCGTCGACACGCAGCAGCGCACCCGCAATTTCTCGCAGGGGGAGATCCCTGATGCGTCGTCCGTCACCGCCTTTCTCGTCGGTGGATTGCGTTACGAAGTGCCGATGAACGATGCCGGTACCCTGTTCGCGGCGCCGGAAGCATTGTTCGCTCTCGGGCTCTCGCCTGTGGTCAGCGATCTCACCTGGTCGGTCAACACGCTGCGCCTCGGTGCGAGCATCCTGTACCGGCCGGCTGTTGCGGAGGAGCCCGTCGAGCTTCCGCCTCCGCCGCCCCCGCC
>JAFGKR010000189.1 GCA_016928515.1 Bacteroidota bacterium
CGCTTCGAGTTTGTTTCCGGCATATTCGGACGTCGGGTCGACGGGAGGAATAAACACCGCGATGACCGGGGGAATACGGCCTTCGTGGATGAGATTGTCCAGCACTGTCGCGGCATGCGCGAGCGTCAGGTAATTCATACCGTCGTGAAAGAGGGCGACGGGGTACCGGTCAGAACCCTGATCATATCCCGGGGGAAGGTAAATGCGTATCGGGCGCAGGTTGCCAAGGGCAGTACTGGAAACGCTGGTGTCGACGAGCGTGCCGCGGGAAGCGACGTTGTTTGGAATGATCTCCGAAGGGGGGATGTATGACGGCATGCGTAATTCGGAGTTCGGGCCGTATCCTCCCGAAACGGTGTAGGGATTTCTCGGGTCCAGGAGCCAACGATCATCAACGACGATCTTGTAGTCGAGCCGTGCATCCGCTTCGTATCGTTCCTCGCGATACCAGAGGTTCGTCGTGGAAAGGCGCGTCAGGGGAGATGTCTTCGCGCTCCATCCGTTCGCGTCTCCGGCAAGAAACACCCCGGTCGCATTTCCCAGATACAGCATGTATACGCTGCTGTCGTTCTCGATATGAGGGAAGCTCCCGACCAGTGTGAGGAAGCTGTCGACGAGGTATTGTCGCCGGGACTCCGGAGCGGCATGGACCTTGTCGACAAGTTGGGCGAAGTCCTGCGCCTGCATGAATCCGGCGGACAGAAAAAGAAGCAGGAGCAGAAATGCTCTTCTCATCAGGTGTCTTTCGTCACTACTGTCATGAACGGTGTGATGGAGCTGAACCATGCGGCATAATAGGGAGTACGCGCGCATATTTCAAATATTGCATGATTTGATATTCTCGGAAAATTTTAATAAAATTCAATTAAAATATTTCAATTTAAAATATAATGAGAACGACGACGAAATACGGAAAGGAGGCGGATCGCGCGCTGGGCATGTGGGTCAAGCTGGCGCGGGCATCGGCCACGTTCAACAAGGCCACGGTGCGGGATATTCGTCGGTACGGCCTGACCCAGCCGCAGTTCGCCGTGGTGGAATGTCTCGGCCACCTGGGAGGGATGCCGATCGGAAAATTGTCCCGAAAAATGCTGGTCAGCGGCGGGAACATGACCTGTGTCGTGGACAATCTCGAGAAGGAGGGCTTGGTGCAGCGACACCATTCCGAATCGGATCGTCGATCGGTGATCGTCGATCTTACGGACAGGGGACGCGCGCTGTTCGCGGAAATCTTTCCGCAGCATGCAGAATATATCGTACGGCTCGCTTCCGTTCTCACCTCAGACGAGCAGGAGGAACTGTCCCGCCTGCTCAGGAAGCTGGGAACAGGCATCGACGCGTGATATTTTTTTGCTACTTTGCATCAATTTGACACGCAAAGAGGCCTGCTTGATCGTATCTCTCTTCATTCCCTGTCTGACGGATCAGCTCTTCCCGGAATCGGGGATGAACATGGTACGCGTTCTCGAGAAGCTGGGGATCACGGTCCGCTACGATCGACGACAGACCTGCTGCGGACAGCCTGCATTCAATACCGGGTATCATGACGAAAGCCGTGTGCTGGCAATGCGTTTCCTCGACATCTTTGACGATGACGGTGCGGATTACATCGTTGCACCGTCCGGATCCTGTGCCACCATGGTGACTGTCTTTTACGGCGGTCTGCTCGAACTGCCGACCGTGTATCAGGAGAAAGCGGAACGCGTCCGTCGCCGGGTGAGGGAATTCACCTCGTTCCTGGTGGATGTTCTGCAGGTGTCCGATGTCGGTGCTCGATTTTCCGGGCGCGTGACCGTGCACGACTCCTGTCATGCCTTGCGGGAACTGCGCATCAAGGAACAACCACGCATCCTGCTGCGCTCGGTACGGAATCTCGAACTGGTCGAAATGGACGCTGCCGAAGTCTGTTGCGGTTTCGGCGGGACCTTCGCCGTGAAATACGCCGATATCTCGACCGCCATGCTCGAGGAAAAGATCGAATCCATCATCGCGAGCAAGGCGGATGTCGTCACGGGAGTGGACTCCAGCTGCCTGATGCAGATCGACGGCATGCTGCGGAAGCGTGCCATCTCTGTACGGACCATGCATATCGCGGACATTCTCGCATCGGAGGGTCCGTGACGCATCCGACACCGATCCATCCGGAATACCTGAAGGAACTGGTGCGGGAGCGCATCCATGACGACGTCCTGCGCGGGAACATCCGCCGTGCGACACGCACCTCGCTCGACAAGCGGCTCGCCGTGGTCACGGATTTTACCGACTGGGAGGATCTGCGCACACTCGCACACGATGTCAAACGGCATGTCATCGATCATCTGGCCGGCTACCTGCAGCGTTTCGAGGAACGCGCAACGGCTGCAGGTGCCGTACTGCATTATGCCGCGGATGCGGCGGAAGCCGTCGCGATCATTCTCCGTCTCGCCGCATCCCGCGCCGACGGTACCCCGATCGTGAAGAGCAAATCCATGACGACGGAGGAAATCGGACTCACGAACGCACTCGAAGCGGCGGGCATGCGGACGGTGGAAACGGACCTCGGCGAGTATATCGTCCAGCTCGCCCAGGAGCCGCCGTCGCATATCACCGCGCCGGCACTGCACAAGGCGCGGGGAGAGATCGGAGCGCTGTTCGCCGAGAAACTCGGCATCCCGTACACGGACGATCCAGCCGAACTCACTTCCGTTGCGCGTACACGCCTGCGGGAGGATTTTCTCGAGGCGAAGGTCGGCATCTCCGGTGTGAATTTCGCCGTCGCGGAGACGGGCACCCTCTGCATCGTCGAGAATGAGGGAAACGTGCGACTCAGCACCAGTCTCCCCGAAATGCACATCGCCGTCATGGGTATGGAGAAACTGTTACCGGACATGGAGAGCCTCGGATTGTTCCTCAACCTTCTTGGGAGAAGTGCCACGGGACAGCGACTCACCTGCTATACCTCGCTGATCACGGGACCGAAAGCGGATCGTGAGATCGACGGACCGGACGAACTCCATATCGTCATCCTCGACAACGGTCGGAGCAGAATGCTCGAGGAGCCGCGTCTCCGTGAAGCGTTGTACTGTATCCGCTGCGGAGCGTGCATGAACGTCTGTCCCGTGTATCAGAAAATCGGAGGGCACGGCTACGGGAGTATCTATCCGGGTCCGATCGGCAG
>JAFGKR010000190.1 GCA_016928515.1 Bacteroidota bacterium
CTGATCTGGCTTTCCAGTGCATTGTTCGCCGCTCTGCGCACCGTGCTCAACCAGATCTTCAACATCCACGACACAAAAAATATCGTCGTCTCGAAACTCAAGGATTTTGCGATGCTCTCGGTGGTCGGTGCCGCGTTGATCGTAGTGACGGTGTTTCTCTACAGCATCTCCCTGATCAAGGGCATTGGACGTGACGTCTTTGGCCTGTCGCTCGATTCGTGGATATTCAATGATGTGATCAATGTCATCTCTCCCTTCATCCTGAATTTCCTGCTCTTCTATATCGTGTTCTATCTCGTTCCGGATCGTCGACTGCCGATGCGTATCATCTTCACCGGCAGCGCGATCGGTGCACTCCTGTGGGGCATCGCGAAGTTTGTTTTCGCGTATTACATCGAAAACCTCTGGCGCTTCGGATCAATCTACGGTCCATATGCTATCATCGTGGCGACGGCGCTTTGGGTGTATTATTCGAGTATGACCATTCTCTTCGCCGCTGAGGTCGCCGAGATGAACGCAGAAAGGCGGGAGATGAAACGCCTGTTTTCCAGCGAAAGCCTCCGGAATGTCATACGGCAGAGCCAGTCCGCCACGCTGGAATTCCCGCGTGCTACCGCGGAGCACCGGAAGAAGGGAGAGGAGACAGACTGATATTCTCGACCGTTGCGGGACGGATCTGCAGCCGTCTTCCGCTCCCGTGCACTGTCCCGCGAACGTACACATACTGCTGCTCTCGCTCAGCCAGCCACTCCTCGCTCACATCCCCGGGGATTTCGACAAGCACGTCGATGTCTTTCTTATGGGGCAGCTTCAGCGTGCGGGCAGGACGTGTGTCCGTAATCCAGTCGACCATGCCGAATACGACAACCTCCGTACCGGTGGCAAGTGCCAACCGTTCGTATTCTCCGTCCCGTCCGATAAAATACAGCCCGTCGTCTACGCTCTGTGCTTCCAGGAATCCGTGAATGGCTTCACCTCTCGTATTCCACCATCTCAACCGTTCGTCATAGTCGGGATAATGCTGTTCCGTGGGATCCCAGATCCCACGCCCGGCTGCACGGGCCTCTCGCTCCGCGATGAGGAAGGCATCATGAAAGCGCTCGGAAAACCCGTATTTGCCATAATATGGGGACCAGCCCATCCGTACGCATTCGACATTGTAGTTCAACCAGCTTCCGTTCTTTTTCGCGAAGACATAGGCGAGCCAGCGGCCGAAGAATCCATAAATGTTGTCGTTACTGTCGCGTTCGAGTCGAATGGAATCGACATCGGAAAACCACTGACGTGCCGCCTCCGCGGTTTCCCACCCGAAGGGGGAGGGCATTTTGATCGGAAAGGGATTGTCACCGCGTCGTTCGTGATAGGCGTGCGGCCAGGTGCTGCGAAGCTGTTCGAGCTGCTTCGCGGCAGTCTCGCCACGAGGCACTTCCTCGGTGTCGATGAAAAGAAAGCGGACACCGCGGTCAAGCCCTTCGATGCGAAACGTATCACCGTCCACCACACGGAAATCCGTGTACGAACCGATGTGGTGCTCGTCGCTCCTTGTCGAAGAGGCGGTGTCGTGTGTCTGTGCGTTGCAACTGGACAGAAGCAGTGCCATGGGAAACAGGCGCAGAGCGCTTCCGAACCTTCGCCACGGAAGATGCAGAATCGACTGTGTCATCTCGTCATGATTCACTTGTTCGTCTTTTCGAGAAAGGGTTTCATCAGATCAATGGGGATGGGGAAAAGTGTTGTTGAATTGTTCTCGGCCGCAACGATCGTCAGAGTCTGGAGATAGCGAAGCTGCAGTGCTGCGGGATCGGTGGAGAGAATTTTTGCGGCATCCGCGAGCTTCTGAGATGCCTGGAATTCACCCTCAGCCGCAATGACCTTCGCCCGCCGTTCACGCTCCGCCTCGGCCTGTTTCGCCATGGCGCGCTGCATCTCCTGCGGAAGGTCGATGTGCTTGACCTCGACAAGGCTGACCTTGATTCCCCAGGGCTCGGTCTGCATGTCGATGATTTCCTGAAGCTGCTTGTTGATCTTATCGCGTTCCGCGAGTAGTTCATCCAATTCCGATTGCCCGAGAATGCTCCGCAGGGTGGTCTGCGAAAGCTGACTGGTGGCGAACAGGAAATTCTCCACCTCGACGATGGCTTTCGATGCGTCGATCACGCGGAAATACACGACTGCGCTGACCTTGACGGACACGTTATCCCGGGTAATGACATCCTGAGCGGGGACGTCAAGGACGATGGTGCGGAGACTGACCTTCACCATGCGATCGACCAGTGGAATGAGGAGAATCAGTCCGGGTCCCTTGGAATCCACGAGACGGCCGAGACGAAAAATCACGCCGCGCTCGTACTCTCTGAGCACGCGGATGGCGCTGGCGAGGATGAGAATGAGAAAAAGGAAAATGATACCGAAAATGCTGCCTGCGGGATCCATGCGGCCTCCTGTACTTGTATGATGTAATCGTGCAGTATTGGTTCAGTCCGGTTGTTCTTCGACAAGCAGTGTCAGGTTGTCCATGGCGGTGACGCGAACCGTGCGCTTCGCCTCGATGCCGGCTCCGGAAGTACTGCGCGCCTTCCAGATTTCTCCGTGTATGCTGATGCTGCCCACGGGATCGAGCGGCTCGAGGACGACACCGCGTTCACCGATCATGCCCTCCACACCGGTGGTCGGTTTCTTCCGCATGATGGCGATGCCCTTCCCGACGACAAACAGGAAAAACGCTGCCGTACACGCGGTGACAGTGATGATGACGGAGAGCGATACTTCCATGAATTCAACTCCGGGGGGTGCTTCGATCAGCATCAGGGATCCGAAAAACAGCGATATGATACCGCCGATGGAGAGGATGCCGTGACTGACCACCTTGATTTCGAGAACAAAAAGGATGATGCCAAAAAGAATCAGCGCAAGCCCCGCATAATTCACGGGAAGCGTGTTCATCGAATAAAACGCGAGGATAAGGCAGATACCGCCCACGACACCGGGGAAAATCGCCCCTGGATTGTAGAGCTCGAAAAAGAGACCGTAGATGCCGAGCATCATCAGGATGTACGCGATGTTCGGATTGCTCAGGATATCGAGGATTTCCTGCTGAAACGTCATCTCCCGTTCATAGACGGTGGCGTTCGCCGTGCGGAGTGTCACCGTGTCATCGAGCACGGCAATGCGTCTCCCGTCGATGTATTGCAGGAGCTCCGATGTACTTCGCGCGATGAGATCGACTACCGTGTCACGAACGGCTTCGGTCTCTGTGATGGAAACACTGCCCCGCACGGACTGTTCCGCCCAGCGTATGTTGCGGCCTCGCTTTTCTGCGATGGTACGGGCGAACGCAGCTGCGTCATTGGTCGCCTTGGCAAGAGGGATGTTGGTGGAATCGGCAATATTCTCGCCTTCACCCAACGTGACAGGATGCGCCGCGCCGATGTTTGTCCCCGGTGCCATGGCGGCTATATGCCCTGCCATGGCAATAAATGCTCCGGCGGACGCAGCCTGCGCACCACCCGGAGCGACGTATACGATGACCGGAACCTTGGACGAAAGGAAATCCGCGACGATTTCCCTTGTAGATTGCAGAAGACCGCCCGGCGTATTCAGCTGCAGAATGACTGCCTCCGCACCCTCCGCGTCCGCCTCCTGCACCGCATCGTGGATATACTTTGCGGATGCGGGATTGATGCTTCCGCTGATGGATATGCGCATGACGCGCGGCTGTGCCGCAATGGGTACGGCGACCAGCAGAAGGAAAAGCGAAACAATGATCCGGTGTCGCATGGCAGCCCCTGTGCAGTTGTCTGTACTGCGATATAGCGAACCCGGCTCTGAGACGCAAGTCCGGAATATTAGTATATTAGGGAGAATATATGTCGTATATTGCACTTGTCAGAACAACCGGACTTTGCAAAAGCGGGGAAAAGCGTATTTTTAAAGATTGAGAAAGGATGCACTCCGCTTGCGTCGTCCCATGAGTCTATTCATCACCATCATGCAGATCTGACTGGAAGAGTACGCCGCATATGCATGACACTGTCCGCAATGCCGGATTACAGCAGGACGGGGACGGAATCGATCCCAGGATTGTCGCTGCCTTGCGCCAGGGATCCATGACCATAGAGGAAGCGCTGCAGCAGGAACGGTTGCGCCTGGAACGAGAATTCGGCCTGACGCCGCGCAAGGGACACTGGACCCGTCCGGAGGAACGGCCATTCAAGCGAAGCGAACGGGAATCGACGACCGTCCTGTTCGGGGGTCTCACCTGGAAACACGAGCGCCTCATACAGGCGAATCTGCATCGACTCGGATACACCACCGCGTATCTTCCGGCACCGGATGTCAAAGCTTTCGAAACCGGAAAGGAATTCTGCAACAACGGGCTTTGCAATCCTACGTACTTCACCGTCGGCAATCTGCTCTCCTTCCTCCAACAGCAGGAGAAAGAAGGGCTCTCACGGCAGGACATCATCGAGCGCTATGTCTTTTTCACGGCAGGCGCCTGTGGTCCCTGCCGCTTCGGCATGTACGAGGCGGAGTATCGGCTCGCGCTCCGGAACGCCGGGTACGAAGGATTTCGCGTTCTCATCCTGCAGCAGCACGGCGGACTGGATCAGAGCGAAGGCAACGCCGGCCTGGAAATGAATCTCGACTTCACTCTCGGGATCATCAATGCGTTCATCATGGGGGATCTGCTGAACGACATGGCCTACAAACTGCGTCCGTACGAGCGGGAGACGGGCAGCACCGACCGTGCACTTCAGCTGGCCTTGGAGCACGCCGCCGCCGCGATCGAGCGGACTCCCGTGTTCCGTCTTCCGGAGAAATGGAAAACCGTACCCGGTCTGCGGAGCACCCATCGTGGAATCGAGAATGTCGGGAAATTTTTCCGTCAACTCTTCGGCGGTGAATTCGTCGGTCTGATGCGTGAATGTCGGGAGATCTACTCCCGCGTCCGCGTCGACCGGCTCCGCGTACGTCCGGTAGTGAAGATCACCGGTGAATTCTGGGCGCAGACCACCGAGGGCGACGGCAATTTCCGCATGTTCGATTTTCTGGAACAGGAGGGAGCGGAAGTGATGATCGAACCGATCGCTCCCTGGCTGATGTATCTCCTTCATCAGGAAAAACAAAGTATGCGCGACCGGCGCTTTCTGGATGTCCCGCGGGATACACCACTGTTCGCACGCGTCCGACCGGCACTTTGCTCCGCGGGTCGTTACCTCCGCAAATGGACACTGCTGACACTGGCGGAAAAACTCTACAAACGTGAATACGCCAAACTTCGACGCGTGTTCGACGACATACCGCAGGCTATGCCGGATCAGTACCTTTTCCAGAAAATTGCGCATCCCTACTACCATTCTCGAATCGAGGGCGGAGAAGGGCATCTCGAGGTCGCCAAAAATATATACTACACGAGGGAAAAACTCTGCCACATGGTGCTTTCCCTCAAACCCTTCGGCTGCCTGCCCAGCACACAATCCGATGGTGTACAGACCGCTGTCGTCGCCCATCACGAGGACATCATTTATCTGCCTGTAGAGACGTCCGGTGAAGGAGAAATCAACGCCCAGAGTCGCGTACAAATGACCCTGAACGATGCACGGGAACGGGCGAAGGAAGAATTCCGGAACATACTCGACACGGTATCCGTCAGCGAGGAAGAGATCCGAACGGAAATGCGTCGACGGCCGGAACTGGAGGATCCTTTCCTGCGTCTGCCTGGAAGCGCTGCCGGAACTGCCGCACGCTTCGCACAGCTTGTCGCGCAACTGCACACGGGCGGAAAACACTGATTCATGAACACATCGAGATACATCATTGGACTCGACGTCGGCAGCACTACCGTGAAAGCGGTTGTTCACAGTCTTGCCGACGACCACACTGTCTGGAAGGAATATCGCCGTCATGAGACCAGGCAGGCGGAAACCGTGCTCGACTTCCTCGAGCGTATCATGGACAGTCACAGCAGTGATCCATCCGACTATACCGTGCTTATGACCGGTTCCGGAGCGAAGTCCATCGCACCGGCCATCGGGGGGCGCTATGTTCAGGAAGTCAATGCCGTTTCCCTCGCCGTGGAGGAAAAACATCCACATGCTGGATCAGCTGTGGAACTTGGCGGACAGGATGCAAAGATCATCATTTTCCAGCGTGATCCTCTGACCGGAAGGACAAAGAAGTTCTCCTCGATGAACGACAAATGCGCAGGAGGAACCGGCGCGATCATCGACAAGATCAACGCAAAGCTCCGCATCCCCAAGGAACGCCTTGCACATCTCGCCTATGATGGCGTTCGACTGCATCCCGTCGCGGGAAAATGCGGCGTCTTCGCCGAAACGGATATCAACAGCCTGCAGAAACAGGGGGTACCCGCGGAAGAACTCATGGCTTCACTCTTCGAATCCATCGTTCAGCAGAATCTTTCCGTCCTCACCCGCGGGAACACGCTGCAACCGGACGTTCTGCTGCTCGGCGGTCCCAACACATACATCCAGGGCATGGTGGAATGCTGGAAGCAGAACATTCCGCGGCTTTGGAGGGAGCGCGGTATCACGTGGGACGACGTTCGCGATCCTGCCGACATGGTGTACGTACCCGATGACGCCCAGTACTTTGCCGCCATCGGATGTGTGGTGTATGCGAAGCGCAACGAGGTCGAGGAACAGTTCCGCGGGCTCGACGGCCTGCGCGATTTTATCCAGTACGGCCGTGCAGCAATGAGACGAAGCAAGGTGGGGAAAGGGCTGGTCGAGTCCGAACACGAGCTGAGGGAATTTCGTGCACGGTACAGCATCCCGCCATTCCGGAGACGGACACTCCAGGAAGGAGAGCGTTTCAGTGCATATATCGGGATTGATGGAGGGTCGACAACGACGAAGGGAGTCCTTCTGGATCGCGATCTCCACGTCGCGTTCAAATCCTATCGGCTGTCTGAGGGGAATCCCATCGACGACACCCGGAAGATCGTAGACGATCTGCGCAGACAGGTGGAGGAACAGGGAGCACACCTCCATGTCCTCGGTGTCGGTACAACCGGATACGCCAAGGATATCCTGAAGGATACCATCGGTGCGGACGTCTCCCTCGTCGAAACCGTCGCCCATACTCAGGCAGCACAACGTTTCTATCGAAATGTGGATGTCATATGTGACGTGGGAGGACAGGACATCAAACTCATTCTCCTGCATCAGGATAGAGTGGTAGACTTCAAGCTCAATACGCAGTGCTCAGCCGGCAACGGATACTTTCTCCAGAGCACCGCCGAGGGATTCGGGTACAGTGTCGAACAGTACGCGGATATCGCTTTCCAGGCCAGGCAGGTGCCGGAATTCGGATATGGATGTGCAGTTTTCCTGCAGTCTGACATCGTGGATTTCCAGAGACAGGGATGGAATGCTTCCGAAATCATGGCGGGACTCGCACGCGTGCTTCCCAAAAATATCTGGCTCTACGTCTCGCAGATCGCAAACCTGGAAAGTCTTGGCAGGACGTTCGTTCTTCAGGGCGGAACGCAACGCAATCTCGCTGCGGTCAAAGCCCAGATCGACTTCATCGAAATGAAATTCCGGGATCTCCGGCCAAACATCATCGTGCATGAACACACCGGTGAAGCCGGAGCCATCGGTGCGGCAGTGGAAGCGGCACGGCTGCACAACAGCGGCAGGGAAACGACGTTTATCGGTCTGGACGCGGTTTCCCACATCCGTTTCGTATCGAGACGGGATGAGAGCACTCGCTGTAGCTTCTGCAAAAACAAGTGTTTGCGGACATTCATTGATGTAGATACTGCCACTTCGACCGCGGAAGGAGAAAAACCGGAGACACGGAGGCTTATTATCGCCACCTGTGAAAAAGGCTGCGTCGAAGAAGTGGACGACATGCGTGATATCGCACGGAATCTCACCAGGATCAGAAAACGCTTTCCGAACTACGCGGAACGCAGTGCACGGGCAGCCTTCTCTCCCGCCGGAGAAACACGAACAACACGGGGTGATACTGCGGTATGGACCATGCGGGGCGGAAAACGACGGAGAGATCTCCGCATCGGGATTCCGCGAGCGCTGAATATGTATGCCCACGCTCCCTTTTTCACGGCATATCTTCAGGTAATCGGCATTCCGTTCGAGAACATCGTGTTTTCCGATCATACAACGGATGATCTGTTCCGCGAAGGCAGCAAACGCGGCAGCATCGACCCCTGTTTCCCGAGTAAACTCGCGATGGCGCATGTGCATAACCTTCTCTACCGGAAACACGACGTGCAGCCGCTGGATATGATTTTCTTTCCGATGGTTGACGACATGCCGACAGACCTGGTCAACACGCAGGCTTCGAAAGCCTGTCCAACGGTCGTCGGAAGCGTCGAAACCATCGAAGCGGCGTATACGAAGGAAGGCAATGTCTTCACGCAACGGGCGATACAATACGTTCATCCCTTCGTCAATCTTGCGGATCCCGCACTTGCTTCACGCCAGCTCTTCACCGATCTTCGTCCGGTTTTCAAACTCGGGAAGATCGAACATGAAGAGGCCATGCAGGCAGGATACCTGGCGCTCGCAGAGTATACACGGGATCTCCGTGAACGTGCGACCGAGACTCTTCGTGAACTGGAGCGCGAGGAACGACTGGGAATCGTGCTGCTTGCACGCCCGTATCACAGTGATCCCGGGATCAATCACGGCATTCTCGCTGAATTTCAGAAATTGGGATATCCCATTTTTACGCAGGACAGCCTCCCCACGGATCCCGAGACCATGGAGCGCGTGTTCGGTGCGGATCTGCGAGCCGGTCGTATTTCTCATCCAATGGAAATTTCCGACGTCTGGAAGAATTCCTACAGCGAGAATACGAACCGCAAAGTCTGGGCAGCGAAATATGTCGCGCGGCATCCCAATCTCGTCGCGCTTGAACTCTCCAGTTTCAAATGCGGACATGACGGACCGATCTACGCCGTCGTGCAGGAAATCGTGGAATGTTCGGGCACACCGTATTTCAGCTTCAAGGACATCGATGAAAATCGGCCTGCGGGGAGCATCAAGATCCGTGTCGAGACCATCGCGTACTTTCTCAGGCGATACAGGGAAACGCTGTCCATGCGAGCGATGAAGGAAGATGCAATTGAAGCGAAGCTGCGGGAATACGAGGCGAAGCTTCTTCGTTCTCTTCACGAACAGCTGCAGCCACACCCGCATTTCGCCGGTGGCAATGCGGAATCCCATCCCGTCCCGCTCGACACACCGGAAAATCTGTCTTTCTGATCACCATGTCCGGGGTATTCCACGTGCTGCCGTTTTTCCTTCTGCTGCTGCTCTTCGCAGTCTGCAGGACGAGCGCTCAGCCCTTGATCTGTTATTTCGGGGATTCCATTACGGAAGGTTGGATTGAGGGTGAGCGTCTTCCCACGGCTGCCTATCCGGAACAAACCGACCTGCTGCTGCAGCTGAACGGCTCCACGAGTCGTTCCCTGCCGCGCGGATTCGGGGGAGAAACAACGGACGATGCACTCCGCAGAATCGACACCGATGTTCTTGTCCACAGACCGGATATCGTCGTCATCGCCTTCGGATCGAACGATCGGTATGTGTGGGGGGATCCGCCTGCCCCGCGCGTTCCTCTTCAGCGTTTCCGTGAAAATCTCCGTCTGCTGCTGCAGAAGGTCCGGGGACTGGGTGCGCATCCGGTGCTGCTCGGACTGCCGCCGCTTCTCGAAAATCGATTCTACCGCGCAGGTGTGGACAGTACGGTCTATGCACCATACGGGGGCGCCGCAACCTTGCACCGGCACTATGACGATGTGATCATGGATATGGGAAGAGAGGAGACGGTTGCTGTCGTCAACGTCCGCGAGGCATTCGCCGACGACAGCGCGTTGCTCGGATTTGACGGCGTCCATCCGATGCCTGACGGACACGCACGTATCGCCTCCGCGCTTGCACCCGTGCTGCAGGATCTCCTCCGACAACCCGCATCAGGGCATCCTCCTGCCGACCCCGAGCTCTGGCCGAATCCATTCCTTCGGTCGCGGAGCAGTTACTGCACGTTGCGTTTTCACGTGGCAGCACCGCAAAGGGTGTTGCTTTCCGTCCATGACAGTGGAGGAAGGGAAGTGCGGGAAATCGTATATTATGCGCATGCGATCGGTATTCATGTTCTGCCATGGGACGGTCGGGATCGTAACGGAACTCCGGTCGCTTCCGGCGCATATACATTGTATGTACATGCCGAGACATTCAGCCATTCCCTCGAAATCCTGCTCATGTAGAGGAGAGTACGCATGAAACCGCTTCTTCTGCTCGTCTTTCTGCTGGTCGGTATCACACTGAACGCACAGAATGCTCCCCATACGCTCAATCCGGAAATGTATCGCACGGGGTACGACATACCCGCAGGGGTGGATCACGGGACGTGGGATTTTGACGAATGGCCCGGTGTGGATCACCCTGTCGTTTATGTTCGCGATTTCATGTATGGCGAACCCGGTGAGAAGATCAAGATCGACTATACGCTCAGCGTCTTTGATTCCGATGATCACACGGGATACCTGCGAACACCGGAAGCATTGTCGCAGCGCTTCACGGACATGGAATCGGTGTTGAGCAGGGCTCAACGAATCCTCGTCATCATGGCCCATCCTGACGATGAAATTCTCCTCACGGGAGGCATCCTCGCGCGTGCTGCAGCGATGGGGAAGAAAGTGCGGGTGATTCTCGTTTCCAACGGTGCGGATGGAAGCCAGGGATTCAAGGAAGAGGAGGATGCCGGCCTCCGCGGATACAACTGTGCAGGGATCATGCCCAACGGTTCGATCCGCGTCACCACTGATCTCATGGGTTTGCGGAAACCGCTGCTCGCACGCATTTACGGCCTGTTTCTCGGAGTGACCATCGAATTGCTGCCAGTGCGTTTTGAATTGGATGGAAAATCCGTGATACAAATCGGTGAATATATGGGGTTGGACTTCAAGAAAAGTTTCGGTCCCGGCACGGTCATGCGCGAAGCCATAGAACAAAGTATCGACAACCTGCTGCAGCGTGAGAATCCCGACATCGTCATCACACATGGGACCAACGGCGAGTACGGCAGTTATTTTCACAAGATGGTGCATCAAGTTGTGAAGAACACAGTCATACATCATCGAGACAGGATGAAGACCCGGCTGTTTACCGGCTTCCCTGAATACAATTACAACGATTCCATCACCCACTTTCTGGATCTCGACGGAAGCGGAGGGGATGCCAGACGGAGAAAACACGAGGCTTTCAAGAAAATCACCTTCATCTACAAGGAAGGCAACGATTACGACAAACCTTGGAATCCAAACGATGATCTGATGGATGGTGTTTTTGTGAAAGATTACGGGTACACACCTGTCGCCGGGAAGCCGCCGCGCTATGAATTCTTCCAGGAGATCGAGATCGGCGCAGGCCGGTAGGCATGCACATCGTTCACATCACGACACACTTCCTCCCCTCGGCGGGAGGTGTGCAGTGGAGTGTGTTCCGCACTGCAGAGGCGCAGGCAGGACACGGTCATGAGGTGACCATCATCACGGAGACACCGGGAGGGAAGTGGGATGATACATCTGTACCCTTCCGTGTCGTTCGTTTTCGTGTCCCTCGTATTCGTCCATTCACCCGTCTGCTCTATTGGCGCTGGATGTGGCGGAATCGTGTTGTGTACGCATCCGCGGACATCCTCCATTTTCACGACTACACTCCGTGTATCCACTGGTTCCTCCCGCTTCGGATGCTCATTCGCCGGCCTTGTTTCGTCATCACGTTTCACGGTTACGAACGCTGGCCCATCCGCC
Organism: Bacteroidota bacterium; assembly: GCA_016928515.1. Classification (GTDB taxonomy): domain Bacteria; phylum Bacteroidota; class Ignavibacteria; order SZUA-365; family SZUA-365; genus BM516. The sequence goes on from JAFGKR010000190.1 coordinate 11,810, forward strand.
TGCGTCATCGTCTGCTTCGTGCCCTTGCCGCCTCCCTGTGTCACCATCGATTCGCCGTGGGAGAGTACGTGCGACAGATCTATCGTCACCCCGTCGACGACGTCTATCTCGGCGCGCCCGTGCACAGGCTCGACCGCCACGAAACGACTTCGCGCGTGATGACCGCGCAGGGAGCGACCATGCGGGATACAACACGGCAGTCGATGGAACGGGGAGCCGCTGTCCCTCGATTCGTGTATGCCGGCAGACTCGAACCCGACTCCGAGATCCTCCCTATTGTCCGCGCGATCGCGCGTGCCAGTGCCGACTGCAATACGCCGGTCGAGATCGATCTCGCCGGTGATGGATCTCTCCGCCCACACATTGAAACGCTCGCACATCCTCAGTGCGTGATACGCATCCACGGGATGTTGACCGATCCGCTGCCGGTCATCCAAAGTGGACGGTATGTCATCGCCACCGGTTTTCTCGGAATTCTCGAAGCCTTTCAGACCGGACGCCCCGTTATCGTCCCGGCCATGAATACGCTGCGCGAGCTCTATGTCCGCTCGATTCCCGATGCGGAATCGATGCTGACCATCATTCGTTCGGAGGATGATGCAGTGCGGATTTTTCAGGATCTGCTCACCGGACGTCATCCCGGAGAATGGCGGGAGCGAACTGCCCGGGCAGAGCAATTTGTATCTCAGTTGACGTGGGATGATATTGCCTTGATGATGGAAGCGCGGTACCGTGCGGTGATCGAAAAACATCGCACACCCCGTACAGCGCCAGAGCGCTGCGGCTGAATGCGTGACAGAATGCAGATGACGACTACTCCCACCCGGCAATTTCTTTTCTTCGGACTGACGTCGTTCGACAGCCTCCCGCAACGCGAGCAGGCCCTGGCCATGGAACTGGCGCAACGCGGGCACCGCGTGGATTTCATCGAATTCCCGCCGACGGTTCCGGGAAGGGCGGTGGGGATGCTGCAGACACTTCAGGCGTCGCATGAGCGAGACCGTGGATTTGCTCGACCTCAGCATCCGGAGAACCTGTTCGTCCACACTCCACCGACCCATCTGACAGGATTCCGAAGCAGCTACACGCCCGCTCTTGACCGGTTGCGCTTTCGGTTGTGGTTCCGGCGCCGCTTCGCTTCGCTGGATGTGTCGAAGACGATCGCGATGGTCATGCTCCCGCTGTGGTGGGGATATCTGATCGATGGTGACCTGCTGCATCCACGCCTCCTCATCTATGATATATGCGACGCACTTGAAGTGCAGGGCAGAACGCAGCGTGCGCTCGTGCGCCTGCGCCGTCATGAAGTACTTCTTGCAACGGAGGCGGATCTCATTACGTACAGTGCGCACGAAATGCGATCCGACATACATGCGCGTTTCCCGTCCCGGCCGGCACTCCTGCTGCCGAATGCCGTCCGGTCGGCATTTGTGCAGCGGGTTACCTGTGTCGGATCGCGGAAACAATCGCACGAACGTCAACGCATCGGTTACATCGGCGCTACGCATGCGGGTTGGTTCGATCTCAAGCTCATGCGTGCGGTCATCGATGCGTTTCCGCAGTGCGATATCGACATCGTCGGTCCCGTGACGGAGGAATTCACCCGTCTTCTCCCGGAGGCGAAACATGTGTACTGTCACGGCTTCGTCCATCATCATGATCTTCCCGCATTGTTGTGCCGTTTTGATGTGGCCATCATCCCGTTCCTGCGGAACGAAATCACACGCGTCGTCAATCCGCTCAAACTCTACGAATATGCCTCCGCGGGTGTGCCGGTCGTCGCGACGGACACGGATGAACTTCGGCACTACCGCGATCAGCTGTATCTCGCAGACACCAGGGAAGAGTTTCTTTCCCTGTTGTCCGCTGCGCTCAACGAGAATGATGAGCGTCGACGGTCGCAGCGACGGCGATTCGCCGAGGAAAACACCTGGGCGCAACGCGCGGATGTTCTGCTGTCGCATATCGCAGAACTGACGGGGAGCAGCTGATGATACAGCGCATGCTTTCCGGTCTCCGTGAATTGCTCCCGCTTGGTGCGCGGGAAGCCAGTGTCGTGTTCACGGGTGACGTATTCTCGAAATTCCTGACCTTCCTGATCACGCTCATTCTCATGGCGCTGATCACACCCGAAGAGTACAAACTGTACGGATTGTTCATCACCGTCCTCGCCACGGTGAACCAACTCACGGATTCGGGATTGCATCAGAGTTTCATCCGCTTTTATGCCCTGTACAAACGTGAAGACCCGGCGCGCGCGCAGGCGTATTATCGCTTCACGGTTCGCGTGAAAATCCTCTTCGTCCTGCTCGCCGCGATCGCTCTATATTTCGCTGCGGATTTCCTGGCATCCACCGCACTGCGCACACCGGAACTGGCAGTGCCGTTGCGCATCATGTCGCTGGCGGTCATCGGCGGAGCGATGATCGAGTTTCTGCTTTCCGTGCTGCAGGCGCGCCAGGAATTCGTGCGCTTCACGATTGTACGCGTGGCGGAAGCGGCGATCAAGACGGGAATCATCTACGCCGGAATCTTTGCCGGTGCGTTCACCCTGACACTGGTGTACGTCTCGTACGCCGTCGCACCCTTTGTTGTCCTTCCCATCGCTGTCTGGTTTCTTGCGTCCCTGCATGGTGGGATTGCATACGACTGGCGCGACATCGCACGGGAGATCTGGCATTTCGGGAAGTGGATGATGCTCACTTCTTTCGCGACCATGTTTCTCATGCGGCTGGATGTGTTCATGATCTCACCGATGCTTGCCGACCGACCCGACGAGGCAGGCTTGTACATCGCCGCAACCCGCCTGTGCACACCTCTCATTGTTCTGGCCGGATCGGTCTCCACCGTGTTCTTCCCGAAGGCCATGGAACTGCGATCACTCGAGGAAATGCGCCGGTACGTCCGTCGATCCTTCTCGGTCAGTCTCCCCGTGACGGGCATCGGTCTGCTGTATCTTCTCGCGGTGCTGTTCGCCACACCGGAATTCTTCCCGAAATACACCGCATCGTTGCCGCTTTTCGCCGTGCTCTTCATCGGGTATGCATGGACAATCATCGGGAACCCTCTCACCATGCTCATTCTCAGCATCAACCGCGCCCGGACTGCGACCTGGATCGCCCTCGGACAGTTGGCGCTGACCCTCGGGTCGCATTACCTGTTCATCTCGTTCATGGGATCCATGGGCGCCGCGGTGAGCAGCGTGCTCGTCTGGTTCGCGGCAGGCATGGTCTCGATGACGTATATTTACCTGCATCGACACGAAGTGGCGCACGCCGCATCATCCGAGCGTCCGATATCATGAAAGCTCTTCTGGCCCATATCGCCGCCACTGTCTTCCGGAAAATGGAAGGAGCGGAGCTCTTCCTCGCACTGCGCCGTTTGCGTGCAGGCGGACATTCGATCCATCCGTCTGCAACATTCGGCCGCCGCGTGGAAATGCGTATCGCGGACGGTGCGACGCTGGAAATCGCGGC
>JAFGKR010000191.1 GCA_016928515.1 Bacteroidota bacterium
CAGGAAGGATTGGATCAGGATGGGGATGGCATCGCCACCGGAGGGACCGGGTGGTCCGAGCGCATCGGGATGCTGCTGCGGAAATTGCGATTCGACGCAGGCGATGGTGGATCCGTCGTGAGGAATGACGGCTGTTGCCGCGGGAAGAACGGACAGTCCGTCCGCATTCGCCGTCACCGTCACCTGCTCGTCCACGACGTTGGAGGATACATGATCCTCGCAGGAGGGACAGGCAGCCATCATCCCACCGCAGCAGGATTCATGCTGCGCATCCACGGCAACGGCGGAATAGCGCGCAACACCGCCGCAGTAATGGGTGTTGACCGTTACTCCCGTCACGGCGGCGAGCAGCAATGCGACCATCGATATGTGAAACGCTTTCTTCACGATATACAGTATCCGAATTCTGCGGAACAGATGCAACCGGTTCACAGAGACGAAACCGTGGTCGGGAGCAAATGGTTCAGAAAAATCCAGAAACGATGTTCCCGCATCACATGTTGTAATGGAGTGAGTGATTCATCAATTCTGGAGGATACATGAGTGCATACTATTTCGCGAAAACGCTTGATACATCCTTTGACGAGGCCATCGGGAAAGTTACCGCGGCGCTGAAGGAAGAGGGATTCGGGATTCTCAGCGAGATCGACGTTTCAAAAACCTTGAAGGAAAAAATCGACGTGGATTTTCGTCCCTACCGCATTCTCGGGGCGTGCAATCCCCCCTTCGCGCATCAGGCGCTGACGGCGGAGGACAAGATCGGGACCATGCTTCCCTGCAACGTCATCGTGCAGCAGACGGATGCCGGCATCGAAGTCGCGGTCGTGGATCCGAAGGCGTCGATGATGGCGGTAGAGAACCCCGCCCTCGCCGGCATCGCCGACGAGGTGCAGCAACGGCTCAAGCGCGTCATCGAAAATCTGTCGTAAACTGAACCCGATACGCACGCGAACGCCCGTCTTCTCTCATGAGGTGGAAAAGGCGGGCGCGCCTGTTTCATGCGACGCCCGGCTCCGTCCACTGATGGCGGACTATGCCGCGGCAGAGTTCCGGCGTTTTTTCCATTCTACCTGCCGCTGTTCGAGGACGCTGCCGTAGGTGATGGCATGCTTCCCGAAACGCCGGCGGATGTCGTCGAGTCCGGCATACAGTCCGTCGAACTTCTCCTCCTCCTCGTCGAAAAGGAAGAGCTGTCCGTAATCCTCGATCAGATCGGACGTGCTGATGCCCAGCAGGCGCACGCGCACGCGGCGGGTGTAGAGCGCGCGGAACAGCCGCTCGGCCAGACGGTAGAGCACGTGGTCGGCGCTCGTGTAGTCGCAGTGCAGGGTTTTCGTGGCGGTGACGAAGTCGGCGTAGCGCAGTTTCAGCGTCACCGTGCGCGTGAGGAAGCCGCGCTCGCGCAGATCGTGTCCCACCCGCTGCGCGAGCTGTTTGAGCGTGGCGACCATGGTGCGCGGATCGAGCACGTCTTCGAGATACGTGTGTTCGGCGCCGAGGGATTTCTGCCGGCGGTAGGGCAATACGGGACTGTTGTCGATTCCCCGCGCATGTTCGTGCAGCGTGCGTCCGTGTCTGCCGAACATGTTGCTGAACAGCTGCAGCGGCAGGGCGGCGATGCTCCCGATGCGCGGCATGCCCATGGCCAGCAGGTCGCGCTCCATCACCTCTCCCACGCCCGGCATGATGCGCACCGGATGCGGCGCGAGAAACGGCGCCTCCTCCCCGCCGGGCACCCGCAGGTCTCCGTGTTTTTTCCCTATCGTCGTCGCCACTTTCGCCACGAGCTTGTTGCGCGCGATGCCGTAAGTCAGCGGCAGGTGCAGTTCGCCCAGGATGCTGCGCTTGAGCTTCGAGCCCCACGTCCCCTCCTCCCCGAGAATGCGTCCGCACCCGCTGATGTCGAGGTAGAATTCGTCGATGGAGGCCTTCTCCAGCACCGGCGCGGAATCCTCGAGCAGTTCGGCCACGCGATCGGAATACTCGGCGTAATGCGCGAAGCTGGGATGGAGAAAGACGGCCTGGGGACACAGTTCGTAGGCCTGCCGCAGCGGCATGGCGGAATGCACGCCGTAGCGCCGCGCCTCGCGCGAGCAGCCCGCCACCACGCCGCGCTGATACGGCGTGCCGCCCACGATCACCGGACGCCCGTTGAGCGACGGATCCATCAGCCGCTCGACGGAAACGAAAAACGTGTCCATATCCAGATGCATGCAGCGCGTCGGAGGCGCTCCCACGTCAGGCATTCCTGTCTCCTGCCACAGAGTTAGACTTTTGTCTAAGCCATTATACGAAGACGGCGGGAGGATGTCAAGGGGAGAGTTCGTACGCGGATTGCACGACGCGCTCCAACTCCGTGATTTCGTGATCGGAGAGCATGTCGAAATGCGCCGCGCGTTTGCGTGGCGAGATGCTACCGTTGTTCTGGAGACAGAAACGAATGAACAGATCGATCTTCCGGTCGGGCATGTCGAGGATGTCCTGCATGGCGCGTTTGCTCCGGTCGTACTTCATCAGGAAATCGAGTTCCCCGGGCAACTCGACATCGATCGTCTGCTCGATGAAGCGGAAAAGCGCCTCGGCCTGGGGAGTCATGTCGATAAAGCGGTAGCACAGAGCGGTGTCGTTCAGGACGGTGAGCCGCCCCTCATCATCGAGCGTGTACTCCGCGCGTTCCGTTACCGGACGCGAAAACGCTTCAAGCGATGCGTCGTAGTCGGAGGGATTCCGCAGCATGGAGGCGGAGACCGGGAACATCAGCTGCTCCGGAGTGAATCCGCGCTGTGAGAGAATGTTGTGCACGAGAAAGCGGTGGATGCGTCCGTTGCCGTCCTCGAACGGATGAAGAAAAACAAAGCCGTAGGCGATGGCGGCCGCATGAATGACCGGCGGTACGCCGCCATGTTTCATTCGCTGATGCGCTTCCAGCAATCCGTGCATGAGTGTCGCGACATCCTCCGGTCGTGGACAGATGTAGTGAATACGCTCCTGCCGCCATGCGACGGTTTCACCGACGTAATTCTGTGTGTCCCGGTAGTTCTCCTCCCTGAATCGTTCATCGACGATGCGATTCTGCAATTCGACAAGACGCTCTTTCGTGCAGTAATCCTCTTCCCTGGCATGCTGCAGCAGCGTGATAAACCGTTCGATCCGCGAGGCAGCCGGTGTGATGCGCTCTATTTCAAATGATGACTTCGTTTCTTTCGTGTACAGATAGCCAAGCGCGCGTTTCAGAACATCCTGCGGGTAGCGTGTGACCACAGCACGACAGCGGTCCCGGAGATCCTTTTCCTCGAATTCGCGCAGAACCTGCGTGCGCCGGATCACGGGACAGAACGCCGGACCGCCGAGGAGATTGTCGTTGACGCGCTGGCGCCGTTTCCTGTTCACCGATGACGACGTGTAATATTCTGCTGGATCCAACAGATCCACGTACGTCCCCATCGTGAGATCTTCAAACGGGAGCCGTCTTCCGGTAAGAAATTCATACAGGTACCAAAGGCGACGGACATACTTCCCGGTTGGTTTCCGGGCGATGAATGAAGACATTTCGCTTTCGTCAAGCTTCCGGAAAAGTGCAGTGAGAATCGCGAGGTTGGTGCCATCGTATTTCAGCGCAAACTCGAGGTGGTCACCCGTGGTGTCTCCCGGCCAGTAGGATGAAGGATAGACTTCCTCGATCGCCTCACCCATCCGTTCCGTGACACGCGTATTGGAGGATGCGACGTATGAGATGTGCCAGTTGGGAATTGCGTCGAGACCGTAGAGCTCTACCAGAGCGGAATACCCCGCAGGACGACATTTTCCTTCCTCAAAACGGTTACCAGCCATTATTTCCTCGCCAAATCAATTACTTTGCGATAAATATAATTATTTTTTGCTGGTATTCGATATTTTCTTTTAGCTGGTTGTGTTTTTCCATGCAAACCTTCCCTCGGTATTTCTCGACAGAGCTGTCATAATCCCCTGTAACGAAACTTACTCGTAATGCGTCCACATGCGGATGACCTTGACGATCTTTTCGTCGGGCAGCACCTGGTACACGATGCGATGCTGAATGTTGATGCGGCGGGAGAATGCGCCGGAAAGGTCCCCGATGAGCTTTTCCAAGGGGGGAGGATTGCGGAATGGATCTTCCTCAAGGATATGGAGCAGTTCCTGTGCCTGCGGTTTGAGGCCGGCGGCGGCCAGCTTGCGCGCATCCTTTTTCGCCTGCCGGGTGTACACCAGGCGCCAGCTCACCAGTCAAGATCCCCGTCGAGGTCTTCGGCCGGCGTTGCCAGTCCTTCGCGAATGGAATCGCGCATGCCGGGAATGGACAGCAGATGCAGCGTTTCCTGGATGGCATTCCAGTCCTCTTCCGCCACCAGCACGGCGTTGCACCGCTTGCCGGTGATGACCACCGGTTCGTGGGAGGACGCCGCATCGTCGATGAGACGATACAGATTCGCGCGTGCTTCACTGACTTTCATAACGGGCATGAGACCTCCATTCGGGATACGCTCTTCGTAACGTACGTTTTTCCGTACGCCATGTCAAGGGGAAAATGAGCGAGAAGAACATCATCCGTCCCATCCGTTCGATCCGTGTTCCCGTGGATTCTCACCGCACGACGCTGATCATCCGCACCGCCTGCGCGCCGTCATTCGATACCGCGCGCAGCAGGTATACGCCCGCGGTAAGTCGTACCGTTGCAAGATCGATCGACACGGCTCGCCCGCTTTCGAGAGTGCGTGACATCCGCTCGCGGCCCAGC
>JAFGKR010000026.1 GCA_016928515.1 Bacteroidota bacterium
AGCCGTCTTGGGCGCAAAGCCGTGCATTCCTACATTTTGCCATCCAGAATTTTCTGCTCCTGCTCCCCGCCTCCGTCCTGCTGGGCGGCACTGAGGTGATCCATCGAGTGCTCTTCCGGTTGCTGCTTCCTCGGGACCATCCGCACATTCTGTCCCCAGTGATACTGCTCCTCCATCCGACAACTCCAGACGAGTTCATCATTCCAGACCGTGATGTCGGGACAGCCGTCGCACATGTTCACGTTTCCGTTTTTCAGGATGTCCGCCGGCTGAATGATCATGACGGACTGAAAATGCAGGCGTTTGAAAAAGGCAGACGGCATGGTGAAGAGAGCCTTGAAGTACCGGATTGCCACACGCCGGACACCGCGATCGAACGGAGCCAGGAGGAAGTACAGGCGGCCTTTCCGCTGCATGGAGGGATGCGCGTACGCCAGGTACTTGCCCGTGGTGAGGTGATTCCAGGTCTGCACGATCTCCATAAATTTCGGACCGACATAGCCGAATATTTTCTTTCGGTTCCCCATGCGTCCGGTCAGTAACCACTTGTACGTGTTCGGCTGCTCGGTCCCATTCAGGAACGCGCAGGGCATGAAGTCCGGCTCAAATTTCCGAATCTCCTCGACAACCTCCGGCGAGCTGATGTCGGTGCGCCGTTGATCGTCGTTCTTCGAGTACATCATGTCATCGAAATACACCTGCTCGTCACCGACGTAAAAATCGAAATCCTTGTGCAGAACAGCCATCCGGTAGTTGATGAAGACCATGACGTGCACGCGGTCGATGTTCTCCTGTCCCCACTGCAGAACGGCGGGAACATCCTTGAGCGTCTCGGGATAGATGGTCGCATTGAATGAGCAGGTGATGCCGTCGACATCGTGCAGCAGATCGGCGAGCTGCTGCCGGAGGGCGTTCAGTTCGATCTCATTTTTCCCCTGCCAATGAGGACGCCGCTGCCCGCTGTCCACATGGAAGGTGAAACCATCGACTCCGGCACCTTTCAGCTCAAGCAACAGCTCCCTTGAGAGCAGTGCGCCATTGCTGTTGATGATGGCTTTCCATCCCTTCCGCTTAACCATGCGAACGATTTCCACGATTTCGGGATGGGTCAGCGGCTCTCCCCCGGCAATGGAGACGCCGTCACACTGGCGGAGGCGCTCGAAAACATCGAGTTCGTGCTGCACCTCCTGGAGGGATTTGTGGGAGGACTTCCGATTCTCGCGGTAGCAGCCGTCACAGTAGAGATTACAGGTGCTGGTGGGTTCAAGCCAGGAGATCGCATTGTCTGCAAAATTCCATGGCAGCCGATACAGGTGACGAGGTGATAATTCCATTGACATGATTCAGATCCCAGATGATAGTGTCAAACAAGAATGAAATTTTGGAAAGAGATATTCTGCGATCATGTGTTTCCTGTGAGACTTCTGTGGTACGCCCCTCACCCGCACCGTCACACTGAACGGATACAATGTATTTCGCACAATATTATCGATAAGGAGAAGTTTACGAAATTGCACGATACCTGACAAGAAGCACGATGCAGTCGTCTGAACCGTACACGAGGGGATGGTGCACACGTCCGCAACTGTCGTCATACCGGACGGAGTATCCGCCGCTTCGTTTACGCACGGACAGGAGAGAGTGCCTCCGGAGGGGGAGCGAAGATGACGAGTTCCTCCCCACTGAACGGATCGGGGAAACGGATTTTCCAGGAATGCAGCAGATAACCACAGTCACCGGGGACGGCTACGCGTCCATCCGATGGCGGAAGCGGACCACCATCCGGGCCGTACAGAGGATCCCCCGCGAGAGGATGCCCAGCCACGGCACAATGAATCCGAATCTGGTGGGGCCTGCCTGTCGGGATGTCGACCTCGAGCAGCGTGACATCCGCCACGTGGTCGCAGCGCAACACGCGAATCTCACTGCGGGACGGTTTACCGCCTTCCGCCGCCGCCCACACCGTCCCGAGAAGGGGATGCGGTACCCGTCCGATGGGCGTCTCCACTACGAATGTATCATGCGCCACGATCCCTTGCACCAGCGCGAGATACGTTTTCCGGATGCGGCGCTCACGCATGGCTTTCGCAAGCGCCGCTGCGGCGTCGGCATGTGTTGAATAAACCATGGCGCCGCTCGTGCCGCGTCCGAGACGATGGACCGGAGAGAGATGGAATATACGGGATCGGCCGCTGAGAGAACACCGCCTTTCCGTCGACTGAACCACATCATTACCATGCGGACAGGATGCCTCAGGTTTATCCGTCTGAAACGCTGCGTGGCTCAGTGATGGAAAGCGCTTCCGCAGGATATGAAGCATCGTATGGTCCAGATAGCCGCCACCGGGCAGCACAGGCAGACCGGAGGGCTTGGCGAAGGCCATCCAACCCTCTCCCTCCGCGAGAAGCGGTATTTCCGTCGGAACATCAGGCTCCTCCCACGGCGGACGCCGGTATTCGAGCTGGTCCCCGTCGGCCAGGATGTCGTGCGGAGAAGCGGAATTTCCGTTTCGGTGCACACGCTCCGCCATGAAGTGCGTAAGCCATTCTTCCCCTGTGGAGTGAGAGTAGCGTCGAAGATAATATGCCAGAATCGTTGAACCAGCATCATCCTTCCCGATTCGGTCGGTGTATGCATATCCTGCATTTTTCATGGGTGAAATATGCACAATTATCTTGTCCCATGGATTCCTCCGGTGCGGATCCGGAAAATCATTGTGTATGCCACCGGTCCGCAGAGGGAGAGCTGATGCATGCATCCGCCCTGCGGGGGATGCTGATGCATGCATCCGCCCTGCGGGGGATACTGTTGGTCCGATTTGCACTGTGCCCGATGGATTTCATAATTTAGAGGTCTTGTGAACACATCACAGGACACGTTCATTCAATCAGGAGACAATCCCCCATGAGATTTTTCTCGATGATCGTCCTCGCCATGCTTTTGATATCCTGCCAGAACAACGCGCAGGACAATGTTGAGCTGAAGACCCGCAAGGACAGCGTCAGTTACGCCATCGGACAGACACTCGGCGGCAATTTCAAGAGTCAGAAGATAGACGTCGAGCCGGCCGTCGTGGCCGCGGCATTGCGTGACGTTCTGAGCGAGGCCGAGACGAAGTTCTCCGATGAGGAGGCACAGCAGGTCTGGATGTCATATCAGCAGGAACTGTTCGCTGCCCAGCAGAAGGAAACGGAGGAGAAGGGTGTAAAGAACAAGGAGGAGGGAGAGAAATGGCTCGCCGAAAACGCGAAGAAAGAAGGCGTGGTCGTGACCGAGAGTGGCCTGCAGTACAAGGTCATCACGATGGGTGACGGTCCCAAGCCCACGGAAAGCGATCAGGTGAAGGTGCATTATCGCGGCCGTTTCATTGACGGTGAGCAATTCGACAGCTCCTATGATCGCGGTGAGCCGGCGGTCTTCCCCGTCACCGGCGTCATCAAGGGATGGACGGAGGTGTTGCAGCTCATGCCTGTCGGTTCGAAGTGGGAAGTATACATCCCCTCCGATCTCGCCTATGGTCCCCAGGGCCGCGGCGCCGACATGCCCCCCAACTCAACACTCATTTTCGATGTCGAGCTACTGGGGATCGAGAAGTAAGTGCGACATCCCTAGCAGCGATTCTCTCGAAACGGCTCCCGCAGCGGGAGCCGTTTTTATTATATTGCGTCGCTCTTGCACCTTATCACACCGAGGACTACATTTCAGTCTAACTTCCATAGAAAAATTCAGACGGCGCTGATGGCACCGATGCAACATGAGCCGATCTCCCTCATTTTTGCAGACGATCACCCAATCGTTCGGAAGGGACTGCGAGAAATCCTCGAGGAGGACAAGCTTTTCCGCATCGTCGGCGAATGTGAAAACGGCACCGAGGCACTGGAGTGCATACGGATGCACCGTCCGGATGTTGCCATCCTCGACATCGACATGCCTGAGATGACCGGGCTCGATGTGGCTGCGGTGGTTCATAGAGATCGCATCGAGACAGCAATGCTTTTCCTCACGATTACCGACAGCGTGGAGATGTTCAACCGGGCCATGGAATACGGGGTCACCGGGTACATTCTGAAAGATGCTGCGGTGGACGATCTTGTTCGCGGCATCCGCCGGGTGCTGCGCGGCGAGTTTTTCTTCAGTTCCGCCCTCGCTTCCCGTGCATTGATGGAGCAAAGGGGTACGGCGCTCACACCTGTCCTGCCCTCCCGGTTCAGTGAATTGACACCGACCGAACGTACGATTCTACGCTTCATTGCCGACGACAAAACCACGCAGGAAATCGCGGATTTGCTCAGTATCAGTATCCGGACAGTGGATTCACATCGTCTGCACATCACACAGAAGCTTGATCTGCACGGTTCCTATGCCCTGGTCCGCTTCGCACTCCAGAACAGCAACATCTTATGAAAGGAAACCACCGTTCATCCACACACCATCGTCATCCTGCTCGGTGTCCGACCTGCGGTGTACTTTCGTTTCTCAGCGTTGCCGGCGCTTATTGATCGCGGATTCTTCCTCTTGGTCATCCCTGACAGTGCGATCCTCTGCCACCCTCCCGTTGCCTCCTGTCAGCATGAACACCGATGAAGATAGGCAGGAATACCGATTGCCAAATTTCTGGCGGAGGAGCAAATTGTTGTCGATTCTTCGAGCAGGACGTTTCGTCCGGACCGAAAAGGTTTCCACCGTAACATCCGTTACTATGCTTGTCGCGAGGCAGCCATGAAACCATGCACCCGTCTGGCAGTCCTTACTACCTGCGTCTTCCTCTGTGTTCTGCCGTCCTTGACAGTGGGGCAGAACTCACAGATTGACAGTCTGAGGGAAGTGCTCCCAAGTCTGCATGAACGTGACACGATGAAAGTGATTGCTCTCAATACGCTCAGTTCACTGCTTGTGAATACGGACCCGGATCAGGCGGCACGCATGGCGGAGGCCGCACGGAAACTCGCGGAGAAACAACGATACAAGACCGGACTTGCACATGCCCTTCTCGCAATCGGAAATTCCGCCTACAATAAGGGGGATTTCGATCGGGCGTTCGAGAACTATACGAGGAGTCTGGAAATATTCCAGCGGTTGCGGCAACAGGGCCGCATCGCCCTGCTCTGGAATGAACTCGGAGGCGTACATCAGATCCGGCGAAAATTCACCCTCGCGGAAGCAAATCATCAGAGGGCTCTCCGCATCTACCGGTCGTTGCGGGATACACTGGGTATCGCTCGATCCCTGCAGGATATCGGTGAAACGTATCGGGAGCGACACGTCGCAGATACCGCAATCATATATCTTCGGCAAAGCCTCGAACTGCGGGAGAACATCCGACATCTGCCCGGGATTGCAGCGTCGTTGAACGAACTGGGCGGCACGTACACCATGAACGGGCGATATGACGAAGCGATGCAATGCTACACAAGAAGCCTCGCGATCCGTCAGGAACACGGAATGATCCGCGCCGCAGCCGAAACGCTCGGGAGGTTGGGGAATTTACACTATCGGCGAGGGGAGATTGATGCGGCACTGAAGTGCTATAAAGAGGCGCTCGCGAATATGAGCGAAGTCGGCAACCGGAAGGGTGTGGCCGGCATGTGCAACAGTCTCAGCGGGATGTTCCTGGTGAAGGGGGACGTCGATGCGTCACTCGACCACGCGACGAAGGCACTCCGCCTGCACACCGCATTACGGGATACCGCCGGCATGGCGAAAGCGCTCACCAATATCGGCAATGTATTTCTGACTCGCGGAGACTTCGGGGAAGCCAGAGCGTATTATGCCCGTTCAGTGCCGCTGCATCAGGCAGGGCAGAATCTCGTCGGGATGAGCAAATCATTGAACAATATCGGTGTCATCTTTTTCCGGATTGGTGACTACGATTCTGCCCTGGTATACTACACCAAAGTACAACGGATCCGAGAGCGATTGTCTGATGTATTGGGGCTCGGCTGGATACACAATAACATCGGTGTGATCCATGCGCGACAAGGCAACAACAAACGCGCGATGGAACATTTCGCCAACGCGCTCAGACTCGGAGAACAGCTGCGGAATCAGCAGATGATCGCGGCTTCCAGAGCCAACACCGGCGACCTGCATTGGAAACGCGGTGAGCATACACAGGCGCTGGAATGTTACATGGAGAGTCTGCGATCCGCCGAAGATGCCGGCGCGAAGGAAGCCGTGGCCAACTGTCTTCAGAATATCGCAATGATTCAGGAGGATATGGGAGCGTTCGAGGCGGCAATGGAATATCATCGACGGGCACGAACCCTCAGAGAACAAATGGGTGATCTCCATGGATTGGTCCTGTCGCTGCAGAGCATCGGGCATAACCTCATGAGTCGAGATAAACTGGAAGAAGCCGAAACGTCGTATCTGCGGAGCCTGGAAATCGCGGAGCAGATCGGGCTGAAGGATGGTGTCGCACGTGCATATGGGAATCTGGGTCAAATCCAGAGTGCTCGAAACGACTTCCGGAAAGCAATGGAACATTATCGGCAGAGTCTGACGATCTTCAGCGCGATGGGAGCAGAACGGGATATCACTGAAACCCTGGCGATGATGGGACGCACCTGTTTCTTCAGTGGGGAATATGATCAGGCAAATGCGTACTGCCTCGAAGCCCGGCATCTTGCAGCGAAGCAGGGGATGTCACTTGTGGATGTCGAATACGATCTCAGCAGAATCGCTTCCGCGCAACATCGCCCTCACGTTGCTCTTGAACATTTCCGGAAGTATGTCGCATTGAAAGACTCCATCTTCAAGGAAGATCAGCTGAGGATTTTGAACGAGACAATAGCGAAATACGAGAGTGAAAAAAAAGATCAACACATCGTCCTGCTCGAACGACAACAAGCGATGCGCGACCTCCAACTGGAACAGCAGCGATCCGAATTGCTTCGTCGTGCACTCGAATCGGAGCGGGACCGTCAGGATCTCCTTCTGCTCACGCGTGAGCACGAGATCCAGCATCTCGAACTCAACCAAAAGGAGACATTACTCCAGCTGCAACAACTGCGCGATGAGAAAAACACAAGCGAGCTGACCCGCTGGAAACAACACGGTGAACTCAAAAGTCTTCAGCTCACCCAACGCGAACACGTGATCGCCGGACTCGCGGCAGGATTCGCCTTGCTGCTTGTCATTGCATTTCTCATGTACCGGCGAATCAAGGGACGACAGCTCGAAGCCGCGCTGCGAGCGGAATCCGCGGAGTTGCAGGTGCGAGCGGCGGAGGCCGAAACGCACCGTCTTGCAGCGATACATGCACGCAAAGAACACGAAACCCAGCGAAAACTCACCCGTCGCCTGATCGAGGCACAAGAGCGTGAGCGACAGCGCGTGGCGGTAGATCTTCATGACAGCCTCGGACAGGAACTCGTCGTCATCAAAACCCGTGCATTGCTGGCCATGAAAAAACGGGAAGACGTCGAGACACTGCATCGGCAACTGCAAGAAGTCGTTGACATGACCACAACCGCAATGGAAAGTGTCCGCGATATTGCATACGATTTACGTCCCACCGAACTCGACCGACTGGGATTGACCGCTGCCATTCGCACGGTCGTCCATCGGACCGAGTCGGCGCTCCCGAAGGGGATTCAAACCAGCATCGATGCAATCGACGGTCTTTTTCCCAAAAATGAGGAAATCTTCATCTACCGTATTGTACAGGAATGCATCGCAAATATCATCCGACATGCGGAAGCCTCTCGTGCCCGGATTGCCGCTCACTGCAGCGACGGATATGTGGAAATCGTTGTGGAAGACGACGGCAAGGGATTCACGATGGATGAAACGCAGAGGGAAGAGGAGATATCCGAGATTGACATGCAAAATAGAAAAGCCGGCGGCGGAACGGGGCTTCGTGGAATACAGGAACGCGCGGCCATGCTCGGGGGAACCGCTGCCATTATCTCCGCTCGGGGAGAGGGTACGAGACTGCATGTGCTGGTTCCCATACCGGAGCCTCTTCCAACGGTCCCCGGCATCGTCGAGGATTGACGAGTGCGGCACCACACGCATCCACGCACATAGACCATCATTTCGGCCGACTGCCGCATCCCTCCAACTTCGCGGTCGCCCTTACCGAGCGGCGACCTGTTCCCCACGATCCTGATTCCAAACTTGGTACCCTCTCAACCACTCGCCATCGGTAATAATACCGATACAAATCAGCAGTCCTACCGATTGATACGCATCCCTTTATGGTGATAATTACATCCGTCACCATTCACACGAATGTCGTGAGTCGGAAATTTCGTGCGTCCGTCTCTCTCTTCCCCCACGGTTGCCCCTTCGTGCGGATTGACAGACTTCGAATGTATCCACGATCACAACGCACACAACAACCACATCCCATGCGCATCCTTATTGCAGAAGACGATTACCATGTACGACGCCTGCTCCACGAACTGATGGAAGCCATGTGCGACGAAATCATCGAATGCACCGACGGACTGGATGCCCTCACCTATTGTCTTCGTAATCCACCGGATCTTGTGCTCCTGGACGTCAATATGCCGAGAATGAACGGATTGGAAGCCGCGCGCCGCATTCGCGCACTGCCGACTGAGATTTCTGTCGTGATGGTGACACAATTCGACACACCGCAATGTCGGGAGGAAGCCGCTGCGGCAGGGGCATGCGGCTATTTCCTGAAAGATGATCTCATAGCGCTGCAGAAGTTCCTGCGGACGCTGCATTCAAACTCAAAAACGAATTGACGTTCCGTAATGACAATTCACGCACCAGCGACACCCACCATCATTCACAATGGAGACATCCATGAAAACGAAACTGATCAAAGAAAACGCGTTCTTCTTCGTATTGTTGCTGACCCTGGTATCATGCACCGAGCCGGAATTGAACGGACCGGTCAATGGGGCCTGCGATGCATCGTTGAGAACACTCGGCAAACCCGCTGCACATTACCTCATCGAATACGCCGGGAATTCCGGTCGCGCCGAAGCGGCCGTGCAATCCGCTGGAGGCGTCGTGGAAAAAACAATGTCTGCCATCGGTGTGATCAAGGCAAGTGGCCTGACAGAAATCGAGGCCGCCGGTCTTCTTACCCAACCCGGAATCCAGTACGTCACCCGTGATGTCGAAGTGCAATGGGTTCCCGATTTCAGCGGAACAGCGATTGCTCACGTGCAGGCGATGGGACCGATGAATACCACCGGACATCCAGCGGATGCGACAGCCTTCAAGAACGGTCGCCAGTGGGGACTGATCGCGATCAATGCGCCGCAAGCATGGAGCATCACCATGGGCAGTACGGAGATTCGTGTTGGAATTCTCGATACCGGGATCAGTCCCACTCACCAGGATCTTGAAGGAAAGTATGACCTGTTGAAAAGCATCAACTTGAGCACCGCAAACGCGCAGGATCCCTCGGATTACATCGACCGTCATTTTCACGGGACATTCGTTTCCGGAATTATTTCGAGTAACAATATCATCGTCGCCGGTGTGTCGCCGAATGTTACCATGGTGGGAATCAAGGTGTTGAATGACCAGGGTTGGGGACCGTGGGCAAACATCCTGGACGGCATTCTCTATGCGGTGGATGAGGCGGATTGCGACATCCTCAACCTCAGTCTCGGAGGACACTTCCCGAAAGCGCAGAATGGGCGCTTGCTGGCAATGTTTCAACGCACAATCAACCATGCCCGCAGTAAGGGGGCGCTTGTCGTCTGTGCCGCGGGCAACCTTGGCTGGGATCTGGATCACTGGCAGGTCAATGCCATCGACAATATTCCTCTCACTGCTCCCGAAATCGTCATGCCGGCTCAGGCAGCAGGTGCCATGACCATCAGCGCCACGGGACCCAGCAATGGCACGAATCCCGACGGTATCGCCCCGTACACCAACTATGGTATCAGTGCAATCAGCGTCGCGGCTCCGGGAGGAATCGGGAAATATTCCGTGTTCGACTATATCTTGTCCTGCGCCGCTCCTGCGGTGACCGGGAATAACAGTTCATATTACTGGGGATGTGGAACGAGCTTTTCCGCACCACATGTAGCGGGCGTCGCCGCGCTCGTCGAAACGGTCACGGGCAACTCTTATCCCGGTTATCTTCAATCCCACATACAGAACACCGCTGATGATCTCGGCCGCCCTGGAGTGGATGTGTATTATGGGAAGGGCCGACTGAATGCAGAAGCAGCAGTGAGATAACTCGCCATATCCGCACGAATCGGGAAAACGGTCCCTCCACCGATGGCAGAGGGACCGTTTTCATCGATACCCAGAATGTGGCGGGACCGGCGCCTAGGCGTCGGCGGTTTTCAGGACGCGGTCATGAAGGAACTGCAGGAGGTCCTGCGGTGCGACCGGTTTGTCGAGGAAATGATCTGCCTTAATCCACTGCTTTTCCTCATGGCTCTGGGTAGAGAAGCGGTATCCGGTATCATGACCTGCCGAGGTGAGAATGATCACAGGCGTATCTTTCCCTTCCGGCAAATCCTTGATGCGCTTGCATAGCGTGAATCCCGAATCGAAATGCTCCATGGCGAGATCCACGACGGCAACGTCGGGACGGAATTCCTGAAAGGTTGTGAAACCCGAGTTGCCGTCGTGTGCGGTGCGCACCTCGTAACCGGCATGCTCCAGCACCGGGCGGTAGGTTTCGATGATGTCGATGTCGTCGTCGACAAGCAGAATCTTTTGCATGGGTCTATCCTTTGCGAAGGCGGTGAAACAAGTCGTGTCGAAATCAGAATTCGTCGCGCTCGACGTAATGTGTGTGCAGCAGTTCATGCGCACGATGACCGTTCGGCTCACCGAGGAATTCTGAATAGAGCTTCTGTACAGATTCGTTGCGATGACTGCAGCGCCGCGGGGATTCACGGTCGATCTGGTAAATGCTCTCGGTGCGCTTACGGATTTTTTCCGGCGTCGAAGGCAGTGGTTGTCCACCGCCGTTGATGCAGCCTCCCGGACAGGCCATCACTTCGATGAAATGAAAAGGCGATGTTCCATTGCGGATATCGTCGAGCAAGGGCTTGATGTTCTTCAAACCACTCACCGCTGCGACTTTCAGCGTGACCTCGCCGATACGAACGTCCGCCTGCTTGACGCCGTCGAGCCCGCGGATGGGAGCAAAACTGAGGGACTTCATGTCGCTGCCGGTCAACGCGTGATGCGCGGTGCGCAGCGCCGCTTCCATGACGCCGCCTGCCGCTCCGAAAATGGCGCCGGCCCCGGTCGACTCTCCCATCGGGTCGTCGAATCCCTCGTTGGGCAGTTTGTGGAAATCGATACCCGCGACACGGATCATCCGCGCCAGTTCGCGAGTGGTGATGACTGCGTCCACGTCCGGAAATTCGCTGCCCAGCTCCGGTCGCTGCGCTTCGTATTTTTTCGCCGTGCAGGGCATGACCGAGACGACGAACATCTTCGCCGGATCGATGCCGTGCCGCTGTGCATAAAACGACTTCAGCAGCGCCCCTTCCATCTCATGCGGGGATTTGCAGGAGGAAAGGTTGCCAAGAAGATCGGGATAGCAATGCTCTATGAATTTTATCCATCCGGGGCTGCAGCTCGTGAGCATAGGCATGATGCCACAGTTGTTCAGGCGACCAAGCAGTTCGGTGGCTTCCTCGATAATCGTCAGGTCCGCACCGAAATTCGTGTCGAACACCTGGTCGAAACCCAGCCGCCGCAACGCCGCCACGGTCTTGCCGGTGACGACAGTCCCGGGTTCGGTGCCGAACTCCTCGCCGAGCGCCACGCGCACCGCCGGCGCCACCTGTACGACGACGAATCGCTCGGGATCGTTGATGGCCTCCCAGACCGGTTTCTGGTGACTCTTCTCTGTCAGTGCACCCACGGGACAGTTGACCACACACTGCCCACAGTCCACACAGGGCACGGTGTTGAGACTGCGCTCGAGGGCGGGCGCAACGGCACTCTTGAAGCCGCGATGCACGAAATCGATGGCACCCACATGCTGCACTTCGTGGCACACACGCACGCATCGACCGCAGAGAATACATTTTTCCGGATCGCGCTCAATGGCCGGACTCGCAATATCGATGCGCGCACGACGTCGTTCTCCAGCGTACCGATGTGAACGGACGCCGTATTCCTGCGTCAGTTTCTGCAGTTCGCAGTTCCCCGAGCGGACGCAGAACAGGCAATCCTGCGGATGGTTTGCAACGAGCAGCTCGATGATGGTCTTGCGGGCGCGGCGCACGCGCGGTGAATTCGTCTGCACGGCCATTCCTTCATACACGGGGAAGGCACAGGCGGGGACGAGGCTGCCGTTCCCCTCCACCTCCACGGTGCAGATGCGGCATGAGCCGGTAGGCGAGAAATCGCTCATATGACAGAGGGTCGGAATCTTGATCCCTTCGCGATCCGCCACGTCGAGAATGGTTTCTCCCGGCTTGGCCCAGCACGTATGTCCGTTGACGGTGATATTCATGGTGTCCTCACTTGCTCGCTAATTCACACAGATCGCATCGAAATTGCAGTTCACCCGGCACTGATCGCAGCGGATGCACTTGTCTTCCAGGATGTAATGCGCCCTTTTCTTCTCCCCGATGATGGCGTTTTCAGGGCATTTCCGCGCACAGACACCGCAGCCAGTGCATTTTTCGGTGTCGATGGTATATGTAAGCAGCTCACGGCATGCACCTGCCGGACAACGCCGCTCGTAGAGATGCGCCTCATATTCCTCACGGAAATACTGCAGTGTGCTGAGCACCGGATTTGCCGCCGTCTGTCCCAGTCCGCAAAGCGAAGTATCCTTGATCACGGACGCCAACCGCTCGAGATACACCATACCCTGGAAACGAAGCAGCGATTCCTCCTGGGTTTTTTCATTCCGGTAACTCGTGGTGAGACGTTCGAGAATCTCCAGCAGGCGCTTGGTTCCTTCGCGGCAGGGTATGCACTTACCGCAGGATTCGGACTGGATGAACGTCATGAAGTACTTGGCCAGATCCACCATGCAGGTGCTGTTGTCCATCACGACCAGGCCGCCGGAACCCATCATCGCGCCGACCTGTTTCAGGCTTTCGTAGTCGATCGGTGTGTCGATGACAGATTCCGGAAGCGCTCCACCGGACGGACCCCCAATCTGCACGGCCTTGAACACACCGCCGTCAGGGACACCGCCACCGATATCGAAAACGATCTCCCTCAGCGTTACGCCCATCGGGACCTCCACGAGGCCAACATTCCGGACCTTACCCGAAAGGGCGAAAATCTTGGTGCCTTTCGATGTCTCCGTCCCGATACCGGCATACCAGTCGGGGCCGTGTTTGAAAATGGTGGTTACGTTTGCGAAGGTCTCGACATTGTTGATCACGGTGGGCTTGCCGAAAAGCCCGGCCGTCGCGGGAAAAGGCGGACGTGGGCGCGGCATGCCGCGTCGTCCTTCGATGGACTGCATGAGTGCGGTTTCCTCGCCGCATACGAACGCGCCAGCACCTTTCTTGATGCGCATGTCAAAGTCGAAGCCGCTGCCGAGAATGTTCTTTCCGAGCAGTCCGTACTCCCGTGCGGATTGCAGCGTTTTCTCGAGACGCCGTATGGCCAGCGGATATTCCGCACGGCAGTAGATGTATCCGTAGCTCGCACCGATGGCGTAAGCCGCGATGATCATGCCTTCCACCACGCGATGGGGATCTCCCTCGAGCAGTGCCCGATCCATGAAGGCCCCGGGATCCCCTTCGTCGGCGTTGCAGATGAGATATTTCTTGTCCGCCTGCGTGTCGCGAGCGAACTGCCATTTCTTCCCTGTCGGGAAACCGCCACCGCCTCTTCCACGCAGACCGGCCTTCAGCACATCGTTGATCGTCAGTTGTGGTGTGCGACCGTTCACTACGTACGAAAGAGCAGAGTAACCGCCACGAGCGAGGTACTGGTCGATGCTCTCCGGATCGATAACGCCGCAGTTTTCCAGATTCACTTTCTGTTGCTTCGCAAAAAACGGCAGGGAGTCCAGGATCGGCAGGGCCGTCCATACATCCTGCTCGTCGGTCTCATAGAGCCCGAGGAGCTTGTCCTCGAGAACCTCTCCATGCACCAGTGTTGTCTCCACGATGAGGGGAACATCCTGCTTCTTTACTTCGCAATAACTTATCCGTGGGTGTCCGGGAAGTTTCACATCCACAATTACCTCGCGGGCGCAGAATCCCATGCAGCCGACGGGGATGATCGATACTGTGATGCCACGCACCTGGCATTCCGCCTTCAGTGCGTCGTGAACCGCCTGCGCGCCGTTCGCAAGCCCGCATGTTCCCATTCCCACAAGGATGACGGGGATGTCATGCTCGATCAGCAGAAGTGAACGCTTGAGCGATTCGAGCAGCTTCGGATCCGGATTTCCCTCGCTGCATTGCTGGCCCTGAGCGATGCAGGTCACAAATTTCGGACAGGGATTTTCCGCGCTGTGCCAGCAGTTCTCGAAACAGGTGCTACTAAACGTGTTCATGTTGAACCTCGCTCTGACGATCATTCTTCTGATAGGATTTCAGCAGTTTCTGCAGGGACTTCGTGGTCAATCCCCCATGAAACTCATCATTGACCGCGATGACCGGGGCGATGCTGCAGGCACCGATGCAGGCGACGGTTTCGATGGTGAACCGGAGATCCTTGCTGGTTTGTCCCGCCTTGATCCCGAGCTCGTTCTCCAGGGTGCGCAGGATGTCGAGCGATCCCTTGACGTGACAGGCCGTTCCGCGGCACACACGGATGACATATTTTCCGAGCGGCTGAAAGCGGAACTGATTGTAGAATGTTGCAACACCATACACCCGAGAAACCGGGATGTCTATATGCCGCGCAACACGCTGCATCTCAGCATCCGGAAGATACCCGAAATGCTCCTGGACGTCCTGAAGCATGTCTATCAGGCAGGATGCGTCCTTCCGCGGATATTTTTCATAGATCTGCTGGCTGTTTTCTTGAACTTGCATGGTCGGAAATTTGATTTTTTTTCGTTAATTCGAGAAATAATTCTCTAACTACTGCGGAAATATAAGAATCAACGCTCAATAACGCAAGAGAAAAGCGAAAAAATCACCGATTTCGCCACTGATTTCATATATTAGCGAATTATTTAGCGATTAGAGGCTGGCCAAAATGGGATACGCAGTAATCCCGACTGCTTTCATCCCGGTCTACGGCTCAGCTCCGAAGGAGCGTCCCTTCTCGATGCAAACAGTACGTGATCAGGAGAGTGGCTGAAGAACAAGCTTCTCGTCGGTGGGGATGAGAAGCGATACCTCCTCCTTAGAAGGATTCCCGGCGGCGTACCCGATGTAGGATATCAACCATCCGGCGAAAAGGCAGGCGATGAGAATCAGCAGGGCGATGAACACTTTAAACAGGAACGAGAGCAGCTTCTGCTTTCGCTCAATGTCTTCAACGGTTGGCATGTCTTCATTCATGATCGATCTATCGGCGTTAGTGTCCCGGAAACGGAGAGCGGACCGTCGTCCACTTCCTCCGTCAAACAATGTATCTCTTACCTATATAGCGTTCATTCACCTGCGTTGGGGAAAATTCGCGAAACTTTTTTTTCTGACAGGGACATATTACGGGATAACGCGCAGAGACATCCCGGCTGACATCCCTTCTCCGTGCACCTGGAGGAACACGGTTCCGGGAGCGAGCCGCGGGAGCATCACCGGAATGGCATGTCTTCCCTGCTCCAGGGGACGATCCCAGAGGACGGCGATTTTCTGTCCGAGAATATCGAACAACTCCGCACGAACTCTCCCCGGACGCGCGCATTCGACATCCATCGTCATTCCACCGCCGGAAACGGACACCGGATGTGGTGATACGCCATGCAGCGTCAAGCGTGCGGCAGGCACCGGCGGGGTGAGAACATCAGTGGGATCATAGAGGCGGTTGATGGTATCCCAGAGAGCGAGGCTGGTGGGAACTGACGCGCGCACTTCATCGGGTGACGGAGCTGCGATGAGCGCGAAGGCGATGACGATGGAATCTCCCGGCTGCATGTCAACCGGCCCCGCACCGATGAATTGCGATACATCCGTAATCTTGGAGGTCGGCTGCATGATCCCCGACCGGAGCACTCTCCATTTTTCCTCCTTGGAAAAGCTCGGGTACAATCCGATACGCTGGGGATCGTCACGGTCCCAGTTGTTGATTCCCCAATAGTTCGTTCCGTGTTCAGGTGTGAGATGAACAGTCCCGATAGCCACCGGCGTACGCGGCCGCCCGATGCTGTCGTAACACAATGCCATGTTCCAGCGGTCTTCGTACAAAGCGATGTTGGTCTGCGCGTTCGGCCCGATATCCCAGTCGAAGAACAGTCCTGCACCCAGTTGCTCCTGGAGATTCGAGGAATAGTTATGGATGGTATAGCGCAGGAAAATCATGTTCCGTGCGTCGGGTCGGGTAAATGCGAAGCTTTTCAGCGTGATCTCTGTCTGCAGACGATCGGCAAGCGGCGCGTTCGCATCCCAGAAAATCCCGTAGCCCTCCTGTTCTGCGATGAGCCCGGGAGTGGAGATGCGATACAGCTGTTCACCGAGGAAATCCTCACTCTGCTCCTGATAGACGGATCGCGCGACGTCGACGACGAGCGGAGTCATATTCACCATCGCTCCGACGATCAGGGCACCCTCGGTGAGAATGTTCTCGTAATCCAGGTAGCGGAGGCCCGACCCGGTCACACTCGAGAGATCGTCGAATCCGATGTTGCCGTCGTTCGTCAGCGTCAGACGGATGTCGTTGATATCATGATCGCGGTAGGACGGCTGCTGGATGAAGAACACGCCGCCCTGATCGTAATATTCCCCGTCTTCAATGGTGAAAAGAAGATCCACCACATCGTTCGGGACAGGCCAGTCCTCGAGCTCGATGACGAAGGGATCTGCGGCATTGCTGACCGTGCCGTTCGTCGGGATGGCACCGGCCTGGAATGTCGACGGTTCGATCGATGTGACGCGTATGCTCGGCGATGAAAGAGTGATGACGGCATTTTTCGTCGGCTCTAGCAGATTTTCCCATGTCATGGTGACAGTCAGTTTCTCCCCCTTGTCGGGGAAGCCGTCGCCGTTGCCGTACAGCGTATCGCTGAGTGACCAGTGCAGGAGACGCACGGCGGGTGACTTCTCCGTGAGGGCACGGTAGGCGTTGATACGACCTCGACCGATTTTCCCGTGGTAGCGCACCTGTTGCAGCTCATCGATAGGATCGCTTGTCACGCGGATCTGTTCCATCACTTGCTGAACACTCAACTCGGGCTTGTGGCTGCGCACAAGTGCGGCAAGTCCGGCCACCAGCGGTGAGGCCATCGAGGTTCCGGTGAATTTTTGATATGCGGTCTGCGAGCTGATGACACAGCTGAGGATATCTGAACCCGGGGCGGAGACGTCCACCCACGGTCCGTACGTCGTTGACGCTGCAGCCTTGTCTTCACTGGTGGTATTCGCCACGCAGAGCACATTCGGGTAGGAACCCGGAGTATGGACTCCCTCCTGGCCTGAATTTCCTGCGGCGGCGAC
>JAFGKR010000192.1 GCA_016928515.1 Bacteroidota bacterium
CCCATCGTATTCATTCCCATACTCGCCTTCGGTGATGCGGATTACGTCGGCTGATGTTCCCAGGGCGGAGAGGAGCGGGACATCGCATTCCGCTCCCTTCGCCGCCTGGGGAGTGCGGCTCGGAAAAGGCGGCGTGATCGTTGTCCTGACCACCGCGATGCTTCTCCTCGGAATTCTCTGGCTGCATGTCATTGTTCCGTCTACTCCTCTCACCACCATCCCCTGTCCCTTCGAAGCCCTTACCGGCTACGACTGTCCGGGCTGCGGTCTGCAGAGTTCCCTGATGAACCTGTTTCAGCAGCGCTTCAAGTATGTGCTCATGGCCAACCTGCTCAGTCCCATTCTTCTCCCCCTCTTCTTTCTTCTTGTCATTTCCTGGGCGGCCGATACGTTGTTCGGCGTCACGCTCTTGCGCCTCCGCGTTCCGCGCGCCGTCATCATCGCCGGGATTGTCGTCGTGATCGCCTATGGTATCGTGCGGAATATCCCGGCGCTGGGGGTGTGGTGAAAAGGGGAAGAGGGGAAGAGGGGAAGAGGGGAAGAGGGGAAGAGGGGAAGCGAACGACATTTCTACGAAAGCGCATCCCCAATCGCAAGTTTTTTCAGCTCCTCGAGCAGCTTCCAGGCCTCAACAGGCGAGAGAGCGTTTACGTCGATCGCTCGCAGGCGGTCCTTCAACTCTGCGTCGCTCGCCTCGAACAGGCTGATCTGAAATTGTGACGGTCGCTGGGCAAGCTTCCGCCGCCCTTCCTCGTCGTTCGCGGCCGCGAGCACGGTGAGATCCTGTCCCTCAAGTGAATGCAGCACTTCACGCGCGCGCTCGATGACACGATCCGGAAGTCCCGCCATCTGCGCCACCTGTATGCCGTAGCTGTGATCCGCCGTTCCGCGCGAGACGTTGCGCAGAAAGATCACCTTGTCCTGGTACTCGCGCACCTCGACCTTGTAGTTGCGGATGCGAGGAAAGATGTCCGCCATCTCGTTGAGTTCGTGATAATGCGTGGCGAACATGGTTTTCGCCCTGCATTCCGGGTGATCGTGGACATATTCGGTGATGGCCCAGGCGATGGAAATTCCGTCGAAGGTGGACGTCCCTCGTCCGATTTCGTCGAGCAGCACCAGGCTTTTGGGCGTGGCGTTGTTGAGAATATTCGCCGCCTCGTGCATTTCCACGAGGAACGTGCTTTCCCCGGCGGCGATGTTGTCCGATGCACCCACGCGCGTGAAGATGCGGTCCACCAATCCGATCCGAGCTTCTGCAGCCGGAACGAAGCTGCCGATCTGTGCGAGCAGTACGATCAGTCCGACCTGCCGCAGATAGGTGCTCTTGCCGCTCATGTTCGGTCCGGTGATGATCATGATCTGCTCGTCCACGTTGAGCAGCGTGTCGTTGGCCACGAAGCGTTCGCCGGGAGGAAGCATGCGCTCGACGACGGGATGGCGCCCGCCGCGGATTTCGATTTCCTCCCCGTCATTGACTGAGGGACATACGTACCGATGTTCGACCGCAGCGACGGCGAGGCTGTTGATGCAGTCCAGCACGGCAATGGCGCGAGAGACTTTCTGTATGCGCTCCGCTGTTGCCGCGACCGCCATGCGCAGTTCGTTGAAGAGTTCGGTTTCCAGCGTGAGAATCTGCTCCCGTGCGTTGAGAACGCGGTCTTCGTATTCCTTCAGTTCCGGTGTGATGTAGCGTTCGGCGTTGACGAGCGTCTGCCGCCGGATAAAACTCTCAGGCACCCTGTCGAGATTCGCCTTCGACACGTTGATGTAGTAGCCGAAGGCCTTGTTGTACTCCAGCTTCAGCGAATTGATGCCGGTGTCCTTCCGCAGCTTTTCCTGGTAGTTGCGCATCCACTCCTTGCCGTGCAGGGCGATGTCGCGGATTTCGTCCAGTTCCGCATGGAAACCCGGACGGATCACACCGCCGTCAACGAGCGAGACGGGAGGATCGTCCACCAGGCATTCGTCGATCAGGCGTGCGACGTCCTCCATGGGTTCGATCTGCGTGTGCAGGGATTGGAGCAGGGGGGCGTCCAGCGATGCGAGAGCCTCATGGAGAACCGGAATACGGCGCAGACTGCTGCGCAGAGCGGTGAGCTCCCGCGGTGTCGCCCGGCCGGTACAGATGCGACCGATGAGCCGGTCGTAGTCGACCATCTCCCCAAGCATGCCGCTGATGCCGTCCCGCGCCTCGTGAGCTGTTGTAAGTTCCCGAACGGAGGCCAGACGCTGCTGGATCGCATCGAGCTGTTTGAGGGGATGGGTGATCCAGTATTTGAACAGGCGTCCGCCCATGCTGGTGGACGTATGGTCGAGGATGGAGATCAGCGTGCCCTGCCGTGATCCCTCGCCGAGGGATGTGATGATTTCGAGATTGCGCCGTGTCGAGGCATCCAGCGTGATATATTCATCGACCCGGTAATGTCGGATATTCTTCAGATGAGGGAGTTGCGCTTTCTGCGTTTCACGGAGATAGTGCAGCACCGCACCAGCGGCGATGATGCCGGCGTTGAGCTCCTCGATGCCGAAGCCCTTGAGGGATTGCGTGTTAAAGTGTTCCACGAGAATTTCATAGCCGACATCACGCGCATACAACCAGTCATCGAGCTTGGTGATGGGGACGCGGAGGGGATTCCGTCCGAAGAGATCGTGAAAGTGATCGATGTCGCCCTTGGCCAGAAGGACCTCACTTGGAGTGATGGTCTCCAACTGATCGCGCAGGGTGTGTTCGGGCATTTCGGTGATGAAAAAATCGCCCGTTGAGGCGTCCACGAAGGAGACGCCCGCGATACCGTCGCGGAAAGCGATCGAGGCGAGAAAATTGTACTGTTTGTGATCGAGAAGCTTGTCGGTGAACACCACACCCGGCGTCACGACCTCCACCACGTCACGCTTGACGATGCCTTTCGCCAGTTTCGGATCCTCGAGTTGTTCGCAGACGGCAACGCGGAGGCCGGCGCGGATGAGCTTCGGGAGATACGTATCCAGCGCGTGATGCGGGAAACCCGCCAGCGGTACATCGCTCGCCTTCCCGTTGGAGCGCTTGGTGAGCGTAATGCCGAGCACCTTCGCGGTCGTCAGGGCGTCTTCTTCGAAGGTTTCGTAGAAGTCGCCCATCCGGAACAGCAGAATCGCGTCGGGATACTCCGCCTTGATCCGCGCATACTGTTTCATCAAAGGTGTGGACATGATCTCTTTAGGGCACAAAGGCGCGAAGTCACGAAGACACGAAGGAAATTATAATATAACCCGTTTTATGCCATTCTTCAGAATGGGGACGTTGAAGTTCATCAGGAAGCCCAGCCGCAGGTTCATGAGCTTCAGATATGTCAAGAGCTGAGACCGATGGACAGTCAGCAGGGCATCGACGGATTTGATTTCGACAATGATGCGTTCCTCGACCAGGAGATCAAGTCGGAATCCATATGAAAACTCCATTTCCTTGTAACTGGTCGGTACGATCACTTGCTGTTCGACATGGAATCCTCGCTCTGTGAGTTCGTAGGCGAGACTTCGCTCGTAGATGGATTCCAGCAAGCCGGCTCCCAGCGTCCGATGCACTTCCATCCCGGCATCCACGATCTGGGAAGCGATATGTTCCGTAGGTCCGTCGAGAGGCTGAAAAGTCTTCATCCCATTTCTCCCATTTTGCTTTTTGAAAGATCCCTTTGTGTCTTCGCGTCCTTGAGTCTTTGTGCCTCCAGAGAGCCATCACACAAACAAGGACGTCAGTTCGAATTTTTCCGCATCCACCAGGCCGAGGTCGGTGACTTTCAGTGCCGGGATGGGCGACAGGGCGAGGAAGGACAGGGTCATGAAGGGGTCCGGCAGGCCCGAGCCGAGCCCGTGCGCGGCGGCGATGAGGTCGTCGACTTTCCTGCGCACGAAGGCGAGCGGCTGATCCGACACAAGCCCGGCAACGGGAAGGGGAAGCTCCTCTCTCACGCGGGCGTTGTCGACCACGCACTGTCCGCCGCCGAGACGGATCAGATGCAGCGCTGCCGCGTACATGTCGACGTCGTTTGTCCCGACAATGATGATGTTGTGCGCATCATGCGCCACGGTGGATGCCAGTGCGCCGCGCTTCAGGCCGAAGCCCCGGACGAAACCGAGCCCGATGTTTCCCGTCGCTCGGTGACGCTCGATGACGGCCAGCTTCAGGATATCACGCTCGGGATCGGCGATGACGACGTCGCCCTGGACACGCGGATCCTCCACTGCCGCTCGCGTGAAGATCTGTCCCGGTACGAGATCGATGATCTTGATCTTGCTGTTCGGGACATTGAACACGCTGAAGTGCTGCATCCCGAATTCCCCGACCTTCATCGTGCCGGTCATGTGGGTGAGATCGGGCGGGGAATCCACAGTGAATACGGGCGTACCGTCCTCTGCGACCAGGGCACCGCGGTAATACACCCGCTCGGCGTGAATATCCTGCATATCGGAGAAGACGATCAGATTGGCCCAGTGCCCGGGAGCGATGGCGCCGTTCCGGCGAAGCCCGTAATGCCGTGCGGTATTGATGGTCGCCATCTGCAGGACGGTGATCGGATCGAGCCCGAATTTCACCGCCTCCCGCACGTGATGGTCGATGTGCCCTTCATCTTCGAGATCCGCGGGGTGCTTGTCGTCGGTGGCGAAAGAGCAATGCGTGGCGTTCTCCTTCGTCACCAGCGGCAGGAGGTCATGGAGATTGCGCTCGGCGGTGCCTTCGCGCATGAGGATATGCATACCGCGGCGCAGCTTCTCGCGCGCCTCCTCGAGTGTCGTGCATTCATGATCGCTGTGCACTCCGGCCAGAATGTACGCGTTGAGATTCGGACCGGACAGACCCGGCGCATGTCCGTCGACGGCCTTGTACCGTGCGGCATCGATTTTCGCCAGCTCCGAATCCACTCCGTTGAAGACGCCGGGGAAATTCATCATCTCCGCCACGCCGACCACGTTGTCGTAATTCATGTAGTGCAGGATGTCCATCGCCGTGATACGCGCACCCGCGGTTTCCAGCGGGGTTGCGGGTACGCAGGACGACATCATGACGAACAGATCGATCGGGAGCCCCTCGTCCGCGGTACGGACGTAATCGATACCGTCAAGTCCGACCACATTGGCGAATTCATGCGGATCCACGACCGCTCCCGCCGTCCCGTGTGGCACCACAGCGCGGGCGAATTCATGCACGGTGAGCATGCTGCTTTCGATGTGGATATGGCCGTCGATGAACGCGGGAGCGAGATAGCGCCCTTCAAGATCGACGATGTCTCGTCCTTCGTAGCTTCCGATGCCGACGATCACACCGTTGGTCACGGCCACATCGCCGTCATGAATTTCGCCGCTGAGGACGTTGACGATTTTTCCGTTCCGGAATACGATATCCGCCGGTTCGTCGCCCCGTGCGGCTGCGAGTTTCTGCTGAATGTCATCCATGATTTCCTCCGCCGTATGTTCACCGAAAGAAACGGTTTTCGGAGGAGGAAGTCAATCACCACCGCGGCGAAGCTGAGGATGCCGCGACGTCATGCGGGAAGGCCGGTCATGCGGGAAGGCCGGTCATGCGGGAAGGCCGGTCATGCGGGAAGGCCGGTCATGCGG
>JAFGKR010000193.1 GCA_016928515.1 Bacteroidota bacterium
ATGCTGCAGATGGTCGACATCCTCAAGGAAGACCGCTTCCTTTCCGTACTGCCCATGCACCACACCTATGAGTGTACCTGTGGCTTCCTCTGTCCGCTTGTGAAGGGGGCTTCGGCGCATTACGCCCGTTCCCTGAAAACAGTGGCTGAGGACATGCTGACCGTGCGTCCGACCATTCTGCTCGGTGTCCCGTTGCTGTTCGACAAGATGTATCGCCGGATCTCGCAGGCGATTGCAGAGAAAAAACTGACTGCAGCGATTATTCGTCCCCTGCAGACCATCACCTCCGTCCTGGAGAGTCTGGGCGTGTCCGGCGTGCGAAGGAAGATATTCCACGAAGTACATGCACGTTTTGGCGGGGCGATCCGTATCCTCATCGCGGGCGGTGCGGCGCCCGATGTTCAGGTGGCGCAGGGATTCCGTGCGCTGGGTTTCCAATTCATACAGGGATACGGCCTGACCGAGACTGCTCCCATTCTGGCATTGAACCGTCTAAGAAAGTTCAAGGACGAAGCTGCCGGCCTGCCGCTGCCGGGCGTCAGCCTCCGCATCACGGATCCGGATGAAATGGGGCGGGGCGAGATCATGGCGTCCGGTGAGAACGTCATGCTCGGGTATTACCGGAATGAAAAGGCCACCGCCGACGTGCTCCGTGACGGCTGGTTCGCCACAGGGGATTTCGGATCCATCGACGCCGACGGCTTTCTGCACATCAACGGGCGCAAGAAAAATGTCATCATCGCACGCAACGGCGAGAACGTCTTTCCGGAGGAATTGGAGGATCACGTCAACAGGATTCCGTATGTCCTCGAATCCGTGGTGTATGGGAAGACGGAAGACAATGGGGATGAGAGTATTGCGGTGATGATTGTGCCCGATGCGAACAGCGTCTACGAATTCGCCGAACAGAGCGGGAAGGAAGTCACCCCGGAATTCGTCGCCGGCCTTCTCGACGAGGAAATCCGCACGTTGAATCGTCGCCTGCCCGTGCATAAACAGATACGCAGCGTGCAGATCAAGGAGACGGAATTCGAGAAAACCACCACGCAGAAAATCAAACGCTATCTCGTCAATGCAGAGGATTCCACGCACTGATATCCGAAATTCTTTCGGAAGCGGGAATTCCGTATGTTTCCCGAAAATCATCCAAGAACACCGGAGAAAGAATGAGACGTATACAGGCGATGTCCGCCGCAATCCTTTTGAGCATCCTGACCACGGGATGCATCGAAACCCATATGCTTGTCACGGTCGATAATGACGGCAGCGGGACAGTGAACGAGCGGGTGGTCATGAACAAGATGATCATCGGCATGTTTTCCGGCATGATGCAGTCGATGGGTGATGAGGAAGGGGATGTGCCCGAGCAGGGTGAAGAGACGGAATTCTTTTCCCGCGAGAAAGTGCTCACACAGATGGAAAAGATGGGATCCGGCGTGGAACTCGAGTCCTACGAGGAGATCGAAGACGAGAAAGGCATTGGCTATCTGGCCGTGTTCCGTTTCGACGACATCAACACGTTGCGTCTGAAACAGGATCCCGGGGAATCCATGCCCTCGATGCCGGGTGAGGAAGAAACTGTCGTGGAGGAAGACGAGGACGAATACATCCTGTTCTCCTTCGAGGCGGGTTCGCCCGCCCGTCTGGTCATCACACCTCCAAAGGAAGATGAGAACGAGGAGGAACCTGAAGTCGACATGACCGGAGAGGAGGATGCGGAGGACACATCCTCAGATGAGGGAGGCATGCAGATGGGCGGGTTCGAGCAGATGGCGGAATTCATGCGCGGCATGCACGTGAGCTTTGCACTGGAAGTCGAAGGCCGCATCATCGAAACGAATGCGCAATTCGTCGAAGGCCCGAGAATCACTGTCATGGATATCGATTTCGACAAGCTGATCGATGACCCGGAGAAGCTCCGCGCGCTTGAAGCGGCGGAGAACAAGGGCCCAGCAGCCGCGCAGGAGCTGCTCAAGGACATCCCGGGCATCAAGGTCGACCTCGCCAACGAGCTCGTCGTGACATTCGAATAAGTCATCCGCATTGATGAGCCTGCCGCTGAGTGACGGGACGTATACCGCACTTGCCGGCAGGCTCACCATGTTTGTTCTATCAACACCTGGAGAAGTCAATGTCCGATCGCATGATTCAGCAGTTCATGGAAATGGTTCGCATCCCGAGCGAGTCGGGGAACGAAGCGGACATGATCGCCTATCTGAAAAAGGAGTTCGAAACGCTCGGTGGGGAGGCCGAAACCGATGCCTATGGAAATCTTATCGCCCGTTTCCCGGCAAAGGGCTGTGAGGGAAAGGAAGCTATCCTGTTGTCCTGCCATGCCGATACCGTCAAACCGGGCGTCGGAATCGAGCCTGTGCTCGAAGACGGTGTGATCCGTTCAAAGGGGGATACCATCCTCGCCGCAGACGACAAGGCCGGTATCGCGGAGATGCTCGAGGCCCTGCGGATTGCAGAGGTGCGACCTCCGGTGGAGGTGGCCATTTCGCGACAGGAGGAGGTCGGTCTCCTCGGCGTGAAGAATCTCGACTACGGCAAACTCACCGCGAAGAAGGGCTTTCTGCTCGACAACGACACACTGGACACCATCGTCATCGGCGGGCCGTCCTATTTCGCCATCGACGTAGACATCACCGGACGTGCGGCCCACGCCGGTATGGAACCCGAGAAGGGTATTTCCGCTATCGTAGCCGCGGCGAAGGCCATCAGTGCACTGCGGCTGGGACGACTGGACAAGGAAACCACGGCGAATGTGGGTGTCATTGAAGGCGGCATCATCCGGAACGGCGTGCCCGACAAAGTGCGCTTCCTGGCTGAGTGCAGGTCGCTCACCCATGAGAAGGCCGCGACACTCGCGCAAGAGATGGACGGCATCATCCGTCGCGAGGTGGAGGCCGTTGGTGCGAAGGCCGAAATTCACATCGACAATCTCTGCAGGGCAGTGGAGATTCCTGAGGACAGCTGGACCGTACAGATGGCGAAGAAGGCGCTCAAAGCCGCAGGCGTGGATGCGACCACGACTTTCATCACGGGTTTCACGGACGCGTCGATCTACAACAACATGGGCATCGAAATGGCGGTTGTCGGCATCGGTGCGCGCCTCGAACATTCAACGGATGAACATATCCACGTCGAAGACATGCAGAAGGCGCTCACGATGGTCGTCGAATTACTGCGCCTCTCGGCGGAAGAATCATAAAGGCAACCACAGATTCCGCAGATTTCTGCACAGATTTCACAGTGATTTTTATCAACGTGCTCCTGTGGAATCTGTGCAATAATCCGGGAAATCTGTGGTTGCCTTTCCATCACACCCGCTGTGAGGGACACCACTTCCCGATGCCACATTCATCACATTTGGGTCGGCGCGCGATACAGGTCGTGCGGCCATGGAGGATGAAGAGATGGCTGGCGTCCGTCCAGTCCTTCTCGGGGATGATTTCGCACAACTGCCGCTCGATGATCTCGGGGTTGTCGGAGTCGGTGAATTCGAGAAGGTTGGTGATACGGCGTACATGCGTATCCACCGGAAAGCCCGGAACACCGAAAGCATTGCCGAGCACGACGTTCGCCGTCTTGCGTCCCACTCCCGGCAGGGCGGTGAGTTCCTCCATCGTCGACGGTACCTTCCCTCCGTGCTTTTCCACAATCGCCGCGCAGCAGGCCTTGATATTCCGGGATTTATTCTGAAAGAATCCCGTGCTGCGAATGATCTCCGCAATATCCTCCTGGCGTGCTTCGGCCATTACCTCGGGCGTGGGGTAACGGGCGAACAGTGCGGGGGTTACCATGTTCACGCGTTCGTCGGTGCACTGGGCCGATAGAATGGTGGCGACCAGCAACTGGAACGGGTCGTCATGTTGCAGCGCGCAGGCTGGTGCCGGAAACGCCGTTCGCAGTGCACGGAGAATGCTGCGCATGCGGCTTTTTTTCCGCGTCCGGGATTCGGTGTAAAACAGAGATTCGTGAAGCGTTGCGGTCATGGTTGGATTTTCTTATACTCCGAAAGAATTCCATAGCACTCCATCGCATGTCTGCCCTCGCCGCGACGGTGCATTGCCTGATTTCTCGCCAATGTACGGGTTTTTCATGAAACGATCCCTGTTTCTCTTCCTGCTGATGTCATTCGTCTCGCTGCAGGGACAAGCACAGATGCGCGGCTATCCCTTCGCCCCGCGTGTGCATTCCTGGCGAATCGGGCTGGAGGCCGGTGTCGGCGTGCTCGGCAGCGACCTCACCAAGGAGAGTCACGACTATCACTTTCGTCCAATGGCGAATCTCGAGATCGCATACGTCTTTCATCGCAACGCTGCGATCGGCGCCTTCGGTGGAGCGGGTATGATGCGCTCCACACAGGATGCATTTGAATCCAACACGGATTTTATCCAGGGTGGTCTTCTGCTCGAACTACGCATTCCGCTGCTGCGCGGGACCACCTTTCCCATTCTGCAGCTGCGCGGGGGGGCCTTCTCGATGCGTCCCGATCTGCGCATCGGACGCAACCTCTACGAATTCACTCCCTCCACCCACCTCTTCTACGGCGGGGCCGCCGGCGTGGAAGTCATTTCCTGGCGCCGACTCGGGATTCGTGCCCTTTTCGGTGTCACGTACACCAGTACGGACAAATGGGACATGGTGATCCGC
This sequence comes from Bacteroidota bacterium, assembly GCA_016928515.1. GTDB lineage: Bacteria > Bacteroidota > Ignavibacteria > SZUA-365 > SZUA-365 > BM516. The sequence continues at coordinate 4,660 of JAFGKR010000193.1, forward strand.
GGAGACGACCGGGACGGCTATTCCTGGATGATGCTTTCCCTGCACTATTACTTCCAGATCCGCAGGTGATCCATCGGTATGCGCTGTTTCTTCGTTTCCGATCTCCATGGGCATCAGCATCGCTACAATGTACTTTTCGACCGTATCGCTGCGGAAGTGCCGGATGCCGTCTTCCTGGGCGGGGATCTGCTTCCCGCGCATGCACGCTCCGCTGGGAAGCGTTTCCCGCCGGTACGGGATTTCATCGGGGAGTATCTCAGTGTCCGTCTCCAGGAGCTGCATGACGCGTTGCGCGACCGCTATCCACGCGTATTCCTCATCCTGGGGAACGACGACCCCCGCATGCACGAAGAACGGCTGCGTGACGCGCGGCATGCGATGCTGTGGACATACCTGCACGAGATATCCGTCGAGTGGAAAGGGATGACGGTGTTCGGATACGCATACGTGCCTCCAACGCCGTTCCGGCTCAAAGATTGGGAACGCTACGACATCTCACGTTTCGTCGATCCCGGTTGCATTGCACCGGAGGACGGAAAGCACACGGTCCCGGTGGACTTGCATACGTTGTGCTATGGGAGCATGCAGGAAGATCTGGAAATGCTGACGGCAGGACGCTCCCTCGAGCGGGCGATCATGTTGTTCCACTCTCCGCCGTATCAGACTGCGCTCGATCGTGCCGCTCTCGACGGGCAGAGCGTGGATCACGTTCCGCTGGATGTGCATGTCGGCAGTGTCGCCATCCGTCGCCTCATCGATCGCAAACAACCATGTATCACCCTCCATGGACACATTCACGAATCCGCCTCCATTACGGGTGCCTGGAAGCAGCAACTCGGGCGGACCTGGGCCTTTTCCGCCGCACACAACGGCAGCGAGCTTGCGCTCGTGCGCTTCGATACGGACCGGCCGGAAGATGCTGAACGGGAGCTGATCTGAGCATCGACCGAACGAGGGGATTTCCGGTCCTACGGTGTCGGTTCGGCAGCGCGCAGAAGACGTGCGGCGTCGGTGACGGCGTCGATTTTCGCTGCGAAGCTGCTGCGCTTTGCGATATCTTCGTCGGTGACGTAATGGATGTCGATCAGGTTGTCTACTTTGTATCCCGTACGGAGAAAATTCACTTCCGCCAGACTCATGCCCCAGCCGCGGAACCAGCTCTCGAGACAGGATTTTTGTGAAGGAGTGCAATCGATGTGTACGAGCAGATCGATGTCACTGGCCGGGCCCGCGGTACCGTTTTTGGTGCTGCCGAAGAGATACAGCGCCTTCACGCCGTACAAGACCGGATCGAGATCCGCTGCGATGCGCTCCGCCATCCGCATGCGCCATTCCCAGTGGTCATCATTCATGCGCTGCGTCGGAGCCGGTACAGCCTTGACCTGGGGTGCCGCAGTCGACGGATCGTCGAGATACCCGACCGCCTGCTCGAGTTCTGCGTTCATCAGTACGCGCAGCACCTTGCCATCCGTGCTTTTCGGCACATCAACGACGTAGACCGTATCGGCGTAGCTTGCGTAGTCGGGAAGCAGCTCCGGGAGCATATTCTTGTTGTGTGTAATGAACGCTTCGTTGAAGAGTACGCGATCATCGTCGGGGTAGATCGGAAGATAGCGGATGGACGCCTCAACCAGATCCTGGAAGAAGTGTGTACCGAAGGAGAGATCCGGGAGGTAGCCGCCCTGTTCGCGTGCCATCTCCATCAGCAGCGCGGTATTGTTGATATCGGAATACGTGACGCTCACGCCCAGTTTGATGTCACCGCGACTGCCCCACCTTCCCGGACCGATGAGGATGAACTGCCGCTTCGGCAGCAGCTTGTTGAGCTTCCCGACGATACGCCCCACCGTGACGAGATCGATCCGCTCATGCAGGTCAGAGTAGCGCTGTGGATCGACATAGACGATATGCGTGATATCCGGCAGACGGCCGTTGGAAATGTAGCGGTTGGCGGTGAAGATCTTGCGCTCGCGCGGAATGTCCTGCGGAATGGGGGAGGGGATGTTTTCCTGGGTGAAGCTCTGTGGGCGACACTGCAGCAGATACAGGTGCTTCCCGTCAGAGGCGAATTCCACATCTACAGGCGTTCCAAGCCTCTCCTGGAACAGTGCAAGCATCTCATGGATTTCCTTGACGAAATCCGTGTTGGCGATCAGCCCGTTGAAGGTGACCGCGTAAATGTCCCTTTCGAAGTCCAGATCGAAGCCGAAGGGCTGTCGGATGGTATCACCATCGTATTGCGACACGATGGTGTTGATGCCGGGATAGTCATTTCCCACATCCCGCAGAAGGTCGAGGATATCGACGGTCTCGAAGGTCTGCTTTTCGAGATTGATGACGTCGATACGCTTGGGAGAATAGCGGACGATCTCGTCCGGCGTAATATTCACACGCAGCGACGGCTGTCCTGGTGCCAGCAGCACCGGATAGTCGTCTCCGATGCGGTCCACAGCACGCGTCCCGAGCCCGGGGACGAGGCGGATCAGGCCGTCCTCACGCTTGATGCGGGGTGACCAGCGGAACTCGTTGTTGCTGAAGGCCACGCCGGACCAGGTCGGCATGAGATATCTGCCGACCCGAACGCCGACAACTTCCTGAATCATGATGCCCATTTCCTCGTGGAAGTCGAGGAGTCCGCGCTCGGCACGGTATTCGATGGGATCCGGTCCGAAGGTGGATGCATACACCTCCGCGATGGCGTCGAGCAAAGCTGCCAGCCGCTGTGCCTTCGTGCCCGCGTTGGCGAGGAACAGACTTTTGTACTTCCCCGAAAATGCGGCGTTCATGCTGTCTTCGAGCAGGGACGAACTGCGCACGATCAACGGGTGGTCGCCGAAATCGTCGAGGGCGACTGACAGTCCTTTGATGCTTTCCGGCGAAAAATAGGAGTTCTTGAAAACCTGGATGATGGACGGATATTCCTCCCGGATCTGTTCGATGTCGAGGTATTTCTGATTGAATACCTCTTCGAGATTGTTGTAGTGGATGAAATTCAGGATTCCGTCGGAGGTGATGTACCAGGTTCTGGGGATGCGCACGTTCTGGAAGCGCCCGCTGTGCTCCGTCTCTTGTTTGATGATATGCCAGGCGAGAAACAGACCCGAGCTCTTTCCGCCCAGTTTGCCGTGGCTCTTCTGGTGAAAAATGATGCGCTTGGTAAGGTCGAAAAAGTCATGAACGCCGAGATAATCCTTCGCGATGTTGATGTACGGCAGTTGCTCGGTGAAGAAGCGGCGGATGAGTGATACGCGCAGGCCCTTTTCCGTTGATGGCGACAGATCGATGCCTTCCGGGAAGATGTGATAGTAGCGGCTGATGGCGTCAACGATCTCCGCGAGTGAGGTGTCGAGATTCTCCACTGTATTGACGAGGAAGGAGGCCTTGTCGTCCTTGATCCATTTCTGGATGAGGTAGAGGATTTCCTCTTCACTCAGATGCTCGGCGGCGATCAGGAAGATTTCGTCACTCTGGGCGATGAAGGTATGCAGCTGCTCCCGCTGCCGGGGGCGGTTGCTTTCTCCGAAGACATCGTCGTCATTGCGCTCGCTGAAGCGCTGCATGAGCGCGCATGCCGTTTTGATCCCCGCCCAGCAGAGGCGGTTGAGCATCTTGCGTGAGATACGGGTGTACAGATTCTGATCCGTGCGGCGGATCATCTGCAGAATGATTTTCCATTCCTCGCGCTTTTTCTCCGCGAGCTGCTGCTTGAGCGACTGCCACTCGGAGAAGACGTTGCGCAGCCGATGATGCAGAATATGATGGCCAAGGCGTTCGGCGATGGTGTTGATGAGCTTGCGCTCCTCCTTGAGGAAAGGTCCTTCGTCCGCCGGTCCGACCTCCCGCGTGTAGAACACCTCGATCGTTCCCTCCACCTTGTCCTGAATGACGATATTCGATGCCATGCACCACGGTGTTTCGACGAAATCCGGTGAACTGTAGGATTTCCCGCCATAATGGATGCGTGCGCGAGAGATGTCCGGGAACTGCAATCCGGGAGGGATGGCGGCGAGGACGCCGTCGAAGATTTCATCGAACGTCACATCCTGCTGCGCGAGCACCTCCTCCACATGATACAGGCAGTTGAGTTCCTTTGCGCGTTCCCCGAGCGCGTAGAGCAGATCCCCGAGCGATTTTTCCTTGCGGTTCATACAACGCCTGTATCCTGGTAACGGTTCTGTCTGCGAAAGTTAGCAATTGCGCGGACACGGAGAAAGATGTTCAGCAGAATAAACGGAGAAAACGGTACGGAATTGAGAGTTGTTCGGAAAAATCATATGTTTCCCCTGCAGTATTCCACGTCTTTTCCCGCCAGCCGGCTGCGTGTCGGCAGCTGTCGCCGGCAAGGCGGACCGGCGCAACCTCGTTCCAACAGATATGCATGGAGACAGTATGAGCGGAGAATCCTTCAATCCCTACCGGATGGCACAACAGCAGTTCGATGGTGTGGCACAGCAGCTCGGTCTCGACGAGGCGACACGAGCACTGCTGCGCGTTCCTGACCGTGAGGTGCATTTCAACATCCCGATTCGCATGGACGACGGCGGCTATCAGGTTTTTCGTGGTTTCCGTATCCACCACAACACCGCACGCGGACCGGCCAAAGGCGGTGTGCGCTTTCATCCTCAGGAAACCGCCGACACCGTGCGCGCACTGGCCATGTGGATGACCTGGAAAACCGCTGTCGTCGACATCCCGCTCGGCGGCGGACAGGGAGGTGTGATCTGCGATCCCCACAATCTCTCCATGCGCGAGCAGGAAGCACTGTGCCGTGGCTGGGTGCGAAAAATTGTTGATGTGCTCGGTCCCGACCGTGACGTACCGGCGCCGGACGTCATGGCCTCCGCGCAACATATGGTATGGATGCTGGACGAATACGAACAGCTGGTCGGCAGAAAAGCGCCCGGGGCGATGACGGGCAAGCCCATCGGACTTGGCGGATCGCTCGGGCGCATTGAATCCACGGGTTACGGGGTGATTTTTGCCGTGCGTGAAGCGCTCGCCGAACTGGGATCGCGGATCGAAGATGCAACCGCTTCGGTACAGGGATTCGGAAATGTGGCGCAGCATGCCATCGACCTGTTCCATTCCTATGGCGGGACGGTGACCTGTGTGTCCAGCTGGGATCAAAAGGAACAGGCCGCATTCTGCTTCCGGAAAAAGGACGGGGTCCAGTTGAAGGAATTGCGGAGCATGACGAATTCCTACGGGGAGATCAGTCGCGCCAAGGCCGCGGATGCCGGATATGAAGTGCTGCCCGGCGATGCATGGATTGAGCAGGAGGTGGAGGTTCTTATCCCTGCCGCGATGGAGAATCAGATCAACCGTGACACGGTCAAGAATATCAAGGGCAGTGTGAAAATGATTGCCGAGGGAGCGAACGGTCCGACCACGCCCCCGGCAGACGCGGTTATCAAGGAACGGGGTATCTGGCTTCTTCCCGATTTCCTCGCAAATGCCGGAGGCGTCACCTGCAGCTACTTCGAACAGGTGCAGAGCAACATGAATTATTTCTGGACGCGTGACGAAGTCATCAGCAAACTCGACTCCAAAATGACTGATGCGTACTATGCCGTTTCTCACATGGCGCGACGGCGCAGCATTCCCATGCGCGATGCCGCCTACATGATCGCCATCGCGCGCGTTGCGGAGGCCTGCAAGCTGCGCGGCTGGGTGTGATGCAGGCGTCCATGTTCCCGCGTCACATACCGAACGACGAAGTCACCGATCTGGTCGAGAAATCCGGTGTCGGGGTTGCGATGCCGAAGTCCCATCAGCTCGATTTCAAGGATCTGATGAACTTCCGTATCAACAACATCCTGCTGGTTTCCAGTCTGTACGACTACTACACGCTGGTGGAAGACGGTCAGTTGACGGAAGCCATCTTCAACGAGTATTCCGAACTCAATCTGCATTACGCCCCGCACATTACGCGCGTGAATTCCGGGGAGGCGGCACTCCGATTGCTCGAATCACAGGAGTTCGATCTCATTATCTCGATGCTGCGGCTCGGCGACATGGATCTGGCCTCCTTCTGCGGCAACCTCAAGCGCCGGCATCCGGATCTGCCGGTGGTGTTGCTGTCCTTTCAATCCGCCGAGTTCGATGAGTTCATGAAGACTGCCGATCCATCGCAATTCGACAACGTATTCGTCTGGTCCGGCGACCGCAAACTGTTCCTCGCCATCATCAAGCTGCTCGAGGATATCCGCAATGCCCCGGTGGATTGTCTGGAATTCGGTGTGCGCACCATCCTGCTCGTCGAGGATTCTCCCTGGTTCTATTCGTCTTACCTCCCCCTGATCTATGCCGAACTGATCAAGCAGGTGCAGGCGCTGATCGAGGAAGGGAAAAACTTTGCCGACAAGTTGCTGCGCCAACGCGCGCGTCCGAAGATCTTTCTTGCCACGTCGTACGAGGAGGCGTTCGCGCTGTACCGGAAATACGGCAGCACCTTCCTGGGCATCATTTCCGACATGGATTTTAGCTGCGATGGCGAGAGAAACGCCCAGGCCGGTCTGAAATTCGCGCGGAGCGTGCGGGAGGAGTATCCGGAGCTACCCATTCTCATGCAATCGTCCGATACCGACCTCCGTCTGGAACTGGAGCAGGAGGGAATGTCCTTCGCCGACAAGAACTCGCGCATGCTGCTGCAGTCGCTCAGCGATTTCATGAAGGAGAATTTCGGTTTCGGGGATTTCATCTTCCGGATGCCGGACGGGCCGGAGGTCACGCGCGCACGAAACCTTCGCGAGCTGCGTGAGAAGCTCCGGTACGTGCCCGAAGACTCCCTGCTCTTTCACGCCGCACGAGATCACTTCAGCAACTGGCTGAAGGCGCGCACCCGCTTCGAACTGTCCAACAAGCTCAAGCCCGTCAAGGTCAGCCAGTTCGCATCCGCCGACGACCTGCGGAGCTACCTGCTCAAGGCGATCAGCGATCATCTCATCCAGGATCAGAAAGGCGTCATCTCTGATTTTACGCGCAACGAGTACGATCCGGAGGATACCTTCCTCCGCATCGGTTCCGGCTCCCTCGGCGGCAAAGGCCGTGGCCTGGCATTCACCGACAATCTTCTTCGCAAGTACCTGGCACCGGATTACTTTCCGGGGGTGCGGATTTCCATCCCGCGTACGATCGTGCTGGGCACGGATGTGTTCTCGCACTTCATCGAGCAGAACGACCTGCTGCCTGTGGCCGTGCAGAACGTGCCCGACACCGAGATCCTGCGTGCCTTTTTGCATGCGGATCTTCCGCCCACCGTGCTCGGGGATATCCGTGCCATTCTCGACAAGGCGCGCTTCCCCATGGCGGTGCGTTCATCCTCCCTGCTCGAGGATGCCATGTACCAACCGTTCGCGGGTATATACGCCACGGTGATGATTCCCAACAGCAGCCCCGATCCCTCGGTGCGCTTCCACAATCTCACCCAGGCGATCAAGTACGTGTTCGCATCCACCTATTTCCGGCAGGCGAAGAACTACATCGAGGCCACGGCCAACCGCATCGAAGAGGAGCGCATGGCCGTCATCATACAGGAAATGGTCGGCGAGCGGCACGGACAGTATTTCTATCCGCATATCTCCGGTGTGGCACGCTCGTTCAATTACTATCCCTTCGGGAAGGCGACACAGAAGGACGGCGTGGTGAACCTCGCGCTGGGACTGGGCAAGACCATCGTTGACGGCGGCACCAGTCTGCAGTATTCACCCGCATACCCGCGGGTGTATCCGCAGTTCGGCACCACGCGCGACCTGTTCCATAATTCCCAGCTCACATTTTTTGCCCTGGACCTCGAATCGGACATCATCCGGAAATATCCACGGGAGGATCAGAACCTCGTTCGTCTCGAACTCGCAGCAGCAGAGGAGCACGGCACGCTGGAGTATCTCGCCTCCACGTATTCGGGACAGGATGACAGACTGTACGAAGGAATCAGCCGCAGTGGCCCACGGGTACTGACGTTCGCACCGATACTCAAATCAGAGGTCGTTCCGCTCAATCCGGTGATCCGGCTTCTGGTGGAGATGTGCGAAACCGCGGTGAACTGTCCTGTTGAAATTGAATTTGCGGTCAAGCTCGGAAGTGAGCAAGCCATGCCGGCCGAATTCAGTTTCCTCCAGTTGCGTCCCATGGTCAAACAGGAGGGACATTTCGCCATCGATTTCGACGCGATCGACCGCGAGAATATCCTGTTCCAGAGCGAACAGACGCTGGGTAATGGAATCAAGCGCATCCGGGATGTCGTTTTTGTCAAACCCGATGTCTTCGACGCGATGAAAACCCGCGGCATGGTGAAGGAAATCGGGGATATCAATCGGGAACTGCTCGCGGCGCGTCGGCCATACCTGCTGATCGGCCCGGGACGGTGGGGGTCGTCCGATCCCTCGCTGGGCATCCCGGTCGTATTTTCCGACATCTCCGGTGCGACGGCTATCGTCGAAACCAGTTTGCCCAACATGATCATCGATCCGTCACAGGGCTCGCATTTTTTCCAGAACCTCACCTCGTTCCGCATTACGTATTTCACTCTGCGACATTACAACGACAAGCACAGCATTGACTGGGATTGGCTGAACGGACAGACCGCCGTAGCCGAGACCCCGCATCTGCGGCACGTGGTTGCCGACAGGGACATCGAGATCATCGTCGACGGTCAGAGTGGAAGAGGCGTCGTGCTGAAGAACAATTCGATCGAGGGGTGATCGGAGAGAAATGCAGTCGATTGCGAGAGCGAAAATGAAAGCCCCTGACCGATCAGCGGACAGGGGCTTTCGAAAGCGATACGTGAATGTCTGATGGAATCAGACGATGCCCTGGGCCAGCATGGCGTCGGCCACTTTGAGGAAGCCGGCGATGTTGGCGCCGTTGACGTAATTGCCCGGAGTGCCGTAGCGGTCCGCGGCCGTGGTGCACGCATCATGAATGTTTTTCATGATGGTCTGGAGATGGCCGTCAACCTCTTCACGGGACCAGGAGAGACGTTGTGAGTTCTGGCTCATTTCCAGGCCGGAGACGGCGACGCCGCCGGCATTGGCGGCCTTGCCCGGGCCGTAGAGAATCTTCTTCTCGACGAAGAGATCGACCGCTTCCGGTGTGCTCGGCATATTGGCACCTTCGGAGACGACGTAGCAACCGTTTTCAAGCAGCGTCTTCGCATCGTCACCGTTGAGTTCGTTCTGCGTTGCGCAGGGGAGAGCCACCTGGCAGGGCACGTTCCACAGGCCGGTGCCCTCGTAGTACTCGGCATTCGGATACTGTTCGGTGTATTCCTTGATGCGGCCGCGACGGTTGTTTTTCAGGTCCATGACGAATTCCCATTTCTCCTGACCGATGCCGTCCATGTCCACGATATACCCGCTGGAGTCGGAGAGTGTGACCACCTTGCCGCCGAATTCGTTGACTTTCTGCACGGCGAATTGAGCCACGTTGCCCGAACCGGACACGGTAACGGTTTTTCCTTCCAGGGATTCACCACGCGTTGCAAGCATGTTCTGCGCGAAGTATACGGCACCGAAGCCCGTGGCTTCAGGACGAATAAGGCTGCCGCCCCAGGTGAGCCCCTTCCCCGTGAGTACGCCCTCGAACGCATTGCGGAGTTTTTTGTATTGCCCGAACATGAATCCGATTTCACGTCCGCCCACACCGATATCGCCGGCGGGAACGTCGGTGTTCGGACCGATGTGACGGAACAATTCGCTCATGAGGCTCTGGCAGAAGCGCATGACTTCATTGTCGGACTTGCCTTTCGGATCGAAGTCCGACCCGCCCTTGCCACCGCCCATCGGCAGCGTTGTCAGGCTGTTCTTGAACACCTGCTCGAAGCCGAGGAATTTGAGAATGCCGAGATTGACACTGGGGTGAAAGCGCAGGCCGCCCTTGTAGGGACCGATGGCACTGTTGAACTCGACGCGGTATCCGCGGTTGACTTGGACGTCGCCGTTGTCGTCCATCCACGGAATGCGGAACATGATGACCCGCTCGGGTTCCACGATCCGCTCGAGTATGTTTGCTTTCCGGTATTCCGGGTGCTTGTCGATGACAGGGAGCAAGGAGCCGACAACTTCCTCAACTGCCTGGTGGAATTCCGGTTGGGCGGGATTTTTCGCCTTGACCTCGTTCATGAAATCGGTTAATGCGGTTGACATCGAACACTCCTTGTAGCTGGATGAGTGATAAAGGAAAGAAGGGGGGAAAGATCAGACATTTATCTGATATCGTCCGTATGGTCGATGGAAATCTCCATCAGATTACTGTCGGTGGGTGCATCGTAGAATCGGACCCGATATGTTGGAATGCAGTGGTATACAAAAATGAAAAAAAATTCGCAGACACAAAAACTTTTTTTTCTCCGCTTGCGCGTGCCTGCAACGGGGCGTAGATTATACGTACAGCCCCGACCAGCAATCGGTATTTTTTATGAAACGCAGACGAATCAAACGTGACGAACTTCGCGACGTCATTCTCGAATCGGGATTTTCCAACCGCGATATCAGTCCGCACGATCTCGATTTCAAAGACCTGATGCGCTTCCGCGTCAATAACATTCTCCTCGTCTCAAGCCGGTATGACTTCTACACCCTCGTCGACGACGGACAGCTCACCGAGGCGATTTTCAGCGAATACCTCGAACTCAACCTGCATTATGCGCCGTCGATCACACGGGTCTATTCCGGGGAGGCGGCGCTCGACGCGCTCGATGAGCATCAGTTCGATCTCGTCATCACCATGATGCGGTTGGGTGACATGCGCCTCGATCGTTTCTGCCGGCGGGTCAAGGAGCGATACCCCGACATCCCCGTCGCGTTGCTGGGCTATCAGAGCAAGGAATTGCAGATGCTGCTCAATGAAGGAGCTATCGATCTGTTTGATCGCGTGTTCATATGGTCCGGGGACCGGAAACTTTTTCTCGCCATCATCAAACTTCTCGAGGACTGGATCAACGCGCGTACCGACTGCAAGGATTTCGGCGTTCGCGCCATCATTCTCGTGGAGGATTCCCCACAGTTCTATTCTTCCTTTCTCCCCCTGATCTACACGGAGCTGATCAAGCAGGGGCAGATGCTGATCGAGGAAGGGAAGAACTTCGCCGAAAAGCTGCTGCGCCAACGTGCACGACCGAAAATTCTGCACGCCACGAACTTCGAGGAAGCCTGGCGCTACTTTCACAAGTATCGAAAGGAACTGCTCGGCATTATCACCGATATCAAATTCCCCATCAACGGAATCGAGGATGAACGGGCGGGCATCAAGTACATCCGCCGCGTCAGGGAAAAAAGCCCGGAGCTTCCGGTGCTCGTACAGTCCTCGCGGGAGGATTTAAAGGAAGAAATCCTGGCGCTCAACGCAGCATTTTCGAACAAGAGTTCGCGCACATTGCTGCAGGAAGTCCGGGATTTCATGTTGAACAATTTCGGATTCGGGGATTTTGTTTTCCGCATGCCAGACGGCACGGAAGTCGATCGTGCACGGACAATCCGTCAGCTTCGGAAAAAACTGCAGATGATTCCTGACGAGTGTCTGCGCTACCATGCGTCGCGTGATCATTTCTCGAACTGGCTTCTCGCCCGCACGCGTTTCCGCCTCGCCCAGGAAATCAAACCGGTGAAGATCACCGAGTTCGAGTCCATCAACGAATTGCGCGAGTATATCGTCCGGAAAATCGATGAGCTGGTGATTCTCGATGAGCGGGGCCTGATCCATGATTTTACTCCCGAGGAATTTGCTTCGCGTGCCACCTTCCTGCGCATCGGGCGTGGTTCACTCGGGGGAAAAGCGCGTGGACTGGCATTCATCGACAACATCCTCAAGAATTATCTGCATCCATCCTACTTCGCCAACGTGCGCATAAAAATCCCACGCTCGATCATTCTCTGTACCGAAGTGTTTGCGCAGTTCATGGAACGGAACGACCTCCTGCCCATCGTCATTCAGAATATCCCGGACGAGGAAATCGTCCAGGCCTTCATGCAGGCCCACTTTCCCGAGAACGTGGAGAAGGATCTGCGGGCGATCGTGCAGCGCAACCATCAGCCGCTTGCGATCCGTTCGTCCAGTCTGCTCGAGGATACGCTCTATCAGCCGTTTGCCGGAATTTACGCCACGGTGATGCTTCCGAACAGCAACATTGATGTGGATGTACGTTTCGAGGAGCTGCAGCAGGCCATCAAGTTCGTCTTTGCCTCCACCTACCTGCGCGGGGCGAAGAACTATATCGAGGCCACCGGACATCGCATCGAGGAAGAACAGATGGCGGTGCTCATTCAGGAGATGGCGGGGACGCGCTTCGACCGATATTATTACCCGCATTACTCGGGTGTGGCGCGGTCATTCAATTATTATCCTTTCGGGGATGCCAAGCAATTCGACGGGATAGTCAATCTTGCAGTGGGACTGGGCAAGACCATCGTCGACGGCGGGGTGAGCGCTCAGTTTTGTCCGCTCTATCCTACGATCATGCCGCAATTCGCCACGCGAAAGGATTACTTTTCCAACTCACAGAAGAAATTCTGGGCGGTGGATCTCGAAGCGGATCCGCTGCATCAGAAGCCGAGCGAGGAGGAGAACCTCGAGCTGCTGGACGTCAAGGATGCCGAACGTCACGGGACGCTGGAATACCTCGCTTCCACATACTGTGCCGAGGACGATACGCTCTACGAAGGGACGTTTCGCAAGGGATTGCGTGTGGTGAACTTCGCTCCCATTCTGCAGTCGGAATTCATTCCATTGGCTAAAGTCCTGCGTTTGCTCATGAGCCTGTGTGAAACGGCAATGAACTGTCCGGTCGAGATTGAATTCGCCGGGGTGCTCGGGCAGCATTTCGACGACATATCGGAGTTCGATTTTCTGCAGGTACGACCGATGGTCAAGGAGGAAGGGACAGTCGAGATTCGCGAGGATCATCTGAAGCCGGAGGATTTGCTGCTGCGGAGTCGCAATGTTCTCGGCAACGGGATCTATCGACTGCAGGATATCATTTACGTCATCCCGGAGGATTTCGACAATGCAAAAACGCAGGAGATGGCACGGGAGATCACGGAACTGAACCGCAAACTGGTCACGGAAAAACGTCCCTATCTCCTGATCGGTCCCGGGCGATGGGGTTCTGCGGATCCGTGGCTCGGTATCCCGGTGCGTTTCACGGGGATATCCGGCGCACATGCCATTGTCGAGACTTCACTGCCGAACATGCTCCCCGATCCGTCCCAGGGGTCGCATTTCTTCCAGAATCTGACATCCTTCCATATCGCGTATTTCACCACGCGGCATTATCGGGATGAAGACCGTATCGACTGGGAGTGGCTGCATTCCCTCGAAGTGATCGAGGAAACCGGCTATGTGCGGCACGTGCGTGCTCCGGAGCTTGTGGAAATTCGCGTCGACGGGCAGACCAGTGCGGGTGTGGTGCTCAAGAAATCGGGCGACATTCGCGAACTGTATAATTTCGAAAATGAAGTCGTGGTGCCGCAGCAGTAGCGGGGAAGAGGTCGTATCGAAGGACGGGGAAGCAAAAAAAAAGGCGGATTCCCATGGGAAATCCGCCTTTCTGCAAAACGGGGAGAGAGGAAGAATCAGACCACACCCTGTGCGAGCATGGCGTCGGCAACCTTGGTGAATCCCGCGATATTCGCACCAGCGACATAGTTACCGGGCATGCCGTATTTGCCGGCGGCATCGAGGCAGGACTGGTGGATGTTCTTCATGATGCGATGAAGGTGTGCGTCGACTTCGTCACGTGACCAACTCATGCGAATCGAATTCTGCGACATTTCGAGACCTGATACGGCCACACCGCCGGCGTTGGCTGCCTTTGCCGGACCATACAGGATTTCGGAATCGATGAAGAGTCGTGCGGCATCGGGCGTCGTGGGCATATTGGCGCCTTCACACACGCATGTGCAGCCATTGGCCAGAAGAGCTTTCGCATCCTCTTCATTGAGTTCATTCTGTGTCGCGCAGGGGAGTGCGACGTCACATTTCACTTCCCACGGACGCTTGTTCGGCACAAATTCCACGCCGAACTGTGTGGCATACGGCTCGACGATGTCTTGATTGCTGGCGCGTAGTTCGAGCATATACTCGATCTTGTCACCGGAGATGCCATCCGGATCATGGATGTAGCCGTCGGGACCGGACAGTGTGACGGCCTTCCCGCCAAGCTCGTTGACCTTGGTCACAGCGCCCCAGGCGACGTTGCCGAAACCGGAGACGGCCACGGTTTTGCCTTCGAGCGACTGCCCACGGGTTTTCAGCATTTCACTGGCGAAATAGACCACGCCGAAGCCGGTCGCTTCGGGCCGGATGAGGCTGCCGCCCCACGTGAGGCCTTTGCCGGTCAGCACGCCGTCGAAGGAATTCCGCAGCTTCTTGTACTGACCGAACATGTAGCCGATCTCCTGCCCGCCGACACCGATATCGCCCGCGGGCACGTCGGTATTTGGTCCGATATGACGGAACAGTTCACTCATGAAGCTCTGGCAGAAACGCATGATTTCATTTTTGGATTTGAATTTCGGATCAAAATCCGAGCCGCCTTTTCCGCCGCCCATCGGCAGCGTCGTCAAGCTGTTCTTGAAAATCTGCTCGAAGCCGAGGAACTTGAGAATACTCAGCGTAACGCTGGGGTGAAAACGCAGGCCGCCCTTGTACGGTCCGATGGCGCTGTTGAACTCGATGCGGTAGCCGCGGTTAACGCGTACGTCACCGTTGTCGGCCACCCAAGGAACGCGGAACATGATCACGCGTTCGGGTTCGACAAGCCGCTCGACGATCTTCGCCTTGCGATACTCGGGATGCTTGTCGAGAACCGGAAGAAGGGATTCGACGACTTCTTCGACGGCTTGATGAAATTCGGATTCTCCGGGGGACTTTGCCTTGACTTCCTGCATGAAGTCGTTCAGTGCGGTAGACATTGAAATTCCTTCTCAGAATGTGACTGTGACGGAAATGTGAAAGAACGCGAACTCCCTATGCAAATCTACGCATTTTCCCGATCGAGAAAAAGGAATTTCGGACCAAAAAGGGAATAAGCGGGAGCGGTCGAAGGTCCGCCGTTGCGGATCTGCTGCCGACGGAGAGGAAGAGGAGGGCGGCGGGAGCGGCCGAAGGTCCGCCGTTGCGGATCTGCTGCCGGCGGAGAAGTGGAGGAGGGCAGCGGGAACAGGAGCGGGAGCGGTAGCGGGAGCAGGAGCAGGTGGCAGGAAGCAGCGGGGAATACGGGGGAGAACGTACTTGCGTTCAGGAAAGGCCGGTTCTATATTATTGAATATCCCATCCGACACATGAACACGGAGGAACCGTATGCTGAAACTGACGTACCTCAGCCATTCATCCTTTCTCCTCGACGACGGGACGTACCGTCTCATCATCGATCCCTTTCTGAGCGGGAATCCCAACGCGCCGATGAAAGCGGACGACATCACGGCACAGTTCGTCGTTCTCACGCACGCGCATGGAGATCATCTGGGCGACGGACTGGAAATCGCAAAACGGCATGACGCACTGGTCATCGCGGTGAACGAACTCGCCAATTACGCCGCTTCCAAAGGAGCACGGGCCCATAACATGCATATCGGGGGTGCGTTCACCTTCCCCTTCGGCCGCCTGAAGTTCACCATCGCCCACCACGGTTCGTCCTCTCCGGAGGGAATGTACATGGGCGAGCCCGCGGGCGTGCTGATCAGCATGGCCGGCAGGACAGTCTATCATACCGGCGACACCGGTCTCTTTCTCGACATGCAATTGATCGGTGAACGGGATCATATCGACTGCATGATTGCCCCGATCGGTGATAATTTCACCATGGGCATCGACGATGCAGTGAAGGCGGTGGAGTTTGTCGAGCCGGACCTGGCAATTCCCATGCACTACAACACCTTCCCGGTCATCCAGGCCGATCCGGATCTCTTTCGCAAGAAGGTGGAGGCGATGGGGATGAAGGCACGCGTCCTGCAATTCGGCGAAACCATCGAACTGTAATACGCGGTGCCGCTCCGCGCAGCGTCTCCGCTCCGCGCAGCGTCTCGGGTGAAACACCAGCGGAAAAATTGTCTGAAATACAGACAGAAACAGAGTCGAAATACAGTTTGTTTTCACGAAATTTTATCCGCAATTTACGCATCCTTCACGGCCCACCGCCGATGAAAGCAGTGAATGCAATGTATTGAAAGGAGTACCGGAGAGGGCATCATGCCTCTCCGGTGCAACAATGTGAAGAACAAACAAATGAAACGAGTTTCATCGCTCGCCCTTCGCGGTGTTCTTGTGATTGTCGCAACAGGATTTCTTTCGGCCTGTGGCGGGAAACAGATGAGCATCGAGGAGTTCCAGAGCATGGCGCGAGAGGCGGAAGAGCGATCATCTTCCATCGCCAATCTGCAGGAGGAAGTGCGTGATATCCTTCAGTCTTACAATCAGACCGTCGGCGAATCCCGCCTGTTGGTGCTGCAGCTCGATCCGGATTATGGTCTGAGTGAGGAGGAGATTACCCGTCTTGAACGCCATATCGACAGTGAAACCGACGCCTCATGCCGGGATCTGCTCCATCAGATTCTCGGACTGCAGCAGCGAATCGGTATCGAACATGCCCGACTGCATGAAATCACTGAACGGCTTCCCGAACCCCACCGCGTCGTGCGCGGAGAGAATCATTACTCACTCTGCTTGCACTACCTTACGGAAGAACACGGATTGTCGCGAGCGCAGGCGGATTCTCTTGTTGCCCGCGTGGCCCTCAGCGGTGACATCATCGAGGGATTTCATGTCTGGTTCTATTATCAGAATGGATTGTTCGGTACCTTTGTGACGCAGGGCGAAGCGCATATTTCACCGACGGTGTTCGCCAAGGTCGTCAAGAAGCATCTGATCGACCAGGCGCGGCGGGAAGGACGCGGTGAGGCGTTCGAACAGATTCTCGACAGTCTCCGCTGCTGCGGCGCTCTTCTGGTGAATGTGAAACATGCGGGACCGGGTTTGTAATTCGCATCACCCACGAGGTGAGAACCATGGGACCGGGTTCACAGCAGCACGCATGGCTTCCGAAGATGAAAGACGCTTGACCGAATTTGTGAACGCATGTCGGGCAAGGAAGCGGAGCGCAGGACCGGGTTTGTAAGACATATCTGCATCCATGAGGAAAAAGGCTGACCGAGCCGTCCGGAATAATGAGACGGGTCGGTCAGCCTTTTTTAGGGGTGGATGTCAGAGGAGGGTAAAAAAAAACGATCCCCCGCCGAAGCGGAGGATCGCGGAAAGGATGGGAATTCGTTCTTACTTGCTGAGCATCATCTTGCGGGAGACGCTCTGCGCACCGCTCTCGAGACGGTAGATGTACATGCCGCTCGGGAGATTTTCGGCGTCGAACGTGGCGCGATGAGTGCCCGCGCCGCGGTACTCATTGACCAGGGTTGCGACCTCCTGCCCGAGCAGGTTGAACACGCGCAGGCTGACCTGTGCGGCGCTCGGAAGGGTAAAGGTGATTTCCGTGCCCGGATTGAACGGATTGGGATAGTTCTGCGCAAGCGCGAAATCGCCCGGTGTCGCGTCGAGCTGTTCGACGGATGCGGGAAGAGTCGGGACCTCGATGCCCTGAATGTAATGGACCACGTTGTCCGACAGGATCGGTTCGTCATCCGGCGTTTCACCGATGCCCCACTCGACAAATACGATATGCATCTGGCCGTTGTCCCCGGCATAGTATGCCAGTTTCGTGTACTTCGCGGCGATTTCCTCGAGCGAGGTCATGCGCATCGTGCTGTCCATGGCGAAGGTATTGTTCTCGGGATTGGTGAAATCCCAGTCATATGCCCAACCGGGATTGGACGGGGCATTCGCCACCAGACGGCCGTTGACATACACCTGGAAAATGGTATCGACATAGGCAACACCGCCCTGGGCGACAAGACTGCGGAACGGAGTGATCCACTTTGCGTAGATCTTGCTTCCGTCATAGCTGCGTGCCCACGAGGGTTCGTTCCGGAAGGGCAGACCGGATTCGTCAGACGTGAGTTCCGTCAGCGATGTGCGGCGTGTGAAGACGCGACGCACGGGTCCGATCGGAACGAGATGCCAGTTGTCCTGATCGTCGATGGTGATCTCCGTTGCGAACGTCGAATCGACATAGTTCAGGAGAATGGTGCTGTCCGTCGGCGCGTCATCGTACGGTGAGATCGGATTGATGCCGGCGGAGCAGACCGTCAGGAAATGCGGCTTGTCATCGGCATCCAGAATAACATCGAAATCCCAGGTCATCGCGAGACGCGAATTGAAGGGGACGGGTTTCGGATTGATATCCTTCGGGAAAAGAGTCTGAACGCTGCTCCAGGTCAGACCACCGTCCGTCGAAGTCCGCCACTGCATTCCGTGATCGGGTCCGACGATAAGCGCGGAACCGGGAGTTTCCACGAGTTCCGCGATGAATGCCCACGCGACGACCATCGTCCCGTTCGGTGAGATGTCCAGCCGCAGGTTGCTTTCAAAGTAATTTGGCGAGTCCAAGCTGCCGTCCCATGCGGGATTATCCCACGAAACGACGCTCCAGCTGGCACCCTTGTCCTGGGAACGGAACAGGTAGATTTCCCCGGTGTCTTCGCCGTTGGAAGGCTCCAGCGCGGTCGCCAGGGTGTAGAGATCACCGGTAGTCTGATCCATGCGAATCTGCCAGGGAATCAGCCAGTTCGGCGGCATTTCGAACTGACTGTAGCTCGGATTGGTGTTGCCGATGTCGGCTTTCATTGCGTAGTTGGACCCGAGCCCGCTCGAGCCGTCTCCGAACTGCACAACATTCGACCAGAGGACGGACGTGTTGGCGCCGGAACCGTTGTTCGGGAGGAAAATATTCGGATACCGCGGTTCAGGTGAGTTTGCGATGTTGTCGCCCTGCGACGTCCATGTTGCACCGTGGTCGCTCGAATAGCGGATATACAGCGTGTTTCCGTCACTGGTACCGCGGTCGTTACCACGGAAAATGACCGCAACGGTGTTCGTTTTGGGGTCACATGCCACCTGATTGCGAGTATCGCCGATCATTCCGTACGTATTGGCCATTAGGCCGATCTCGAACAGATCCCTGTTCTGCGTTTTGCGCAGAACGCTTCCCGTATTCCGGACGGCTCCACCGGTCGCCGCCTCACGGAGAGGAAGAAATTGCTCAAGGATGGTGGGGACCGGTGCTGCATTCGGCAGCAGGACTTTCGAATCGGTCGCGGCAGGGCTCTTGACGGTCGCCTGCTGTGCCTGGGTGTACCCTGCGAGTGACACCAGCAAGGCGAACAGAACCAGTTTTTTCATAGGATGCTCCTGTTGATTGAGTGAAAAGAGTACAACAGATAAATATGTCTGTCTTTTCGGGGTTGGGCTGTTGGGCAGAATGCCCCATTCTGTAGACACGCTCCTCTGCAAAAGGTAACATATCTGATGCAGTTGCGGCATTCAACGAACCGAACGGACTATGTTCAGACCGTCCGATGAATCATGTAATGTAATGGAATTTCAAACAATTGCCTAACGATGAGCGTCGAATCGGGCGGGGATGGCCACAAACAGCATCAATCGGTCGCGAGATTGACCGTATACGCTTCATTTCCATAGGTGACGTTCAACAACTCCATGTATCTGTCAGCGTCACGCTTCTCGGAAAAGGGACCGACAAGAACGCGGTACCAGGTCGTGGCGCCAATGCGCTTGCGGGTGATAAAGGACGGATAGCCAAGCGAAAGCAGCTTTCGTGCTTCCGTGCGGGCGATGCCGGTTTCCTTGAATGAAGAGACTTTCACTGCCCAACCGCTCAGCGGTTGATCAATGAGATCGAACTCCGTCCTGCCGGGAACGGCTTCATGCTGTGCATCGCGAGTGTTCGTCCGACTCAGCGGTCCGGCGGATTGAGCGTTTTCAACTGTCGCGTTTTCCTCTGTCGGAAATTCATCCTCGAGGAGGCGTGTGCTGTCGAGGAAGGCGCCTGCAGGGAGCACGGCGGAATATTCGCTGCGAATCCGTGCGGCATCCTCGGCAGACGCATACGGTCCGAGGCGGACACGATAGAATGTCGCCCGTTTCGCCGGAATATATTCGCTTTCGACGATGACGTCGAGTCCCTGAGCCCGGTAGCGTTCCGCATCCAGATCGGCCTTGCCCAGCTCTTTCCAGGATGAAACCTGCAGGAAATAATCCCAGGACCGAATCGGTACGGGGGGAAGCTCATCCACCTCGTCCGTGGTGATGGCCTTCGTTTCCATGGTTTCCACGGACGTCTTCTCGGATCCGAAAAGACCGGCAATCCCGTCGCGCAGCGGGGGCCAGGGATTCACATGCCAGATGAATGCGACAAGGATCAGGAAGAGAACGACAGCAAGGAGAGCGATCAACGGCCACTTGCTCGACGGACGGGCTGTCTGTGCATTCCCCGCACTCCCTGGAGCATCTCCGGAAGAAGTGTTGTCCTCCGGTCCGGCCGCATCCGCCGGTACATCTTCATGCGTGGCTTGCTTGTCGCCGGCCGCCTTCGGTGCGAACCCGGAGGATGCCGCGTCCGAAGTGTCGGCATCACGTTTGTGCGTGGATGTGTCTTCGCGGCTTTCGTCCGGATGCTTCTCGAGGTGGGAGAGATCGCGCTGCGGGTACTTGTCCAGGACGCTTCCTCGTCCGTCGGACGAACCTTGTTCCCGCTTTCCGCTTCCCTTTGCGAAGTTGAAATCAGGCACGGGTGATCACCTTTTCCTGTGAGATTGCTGTTAGCGCCGCTTCGGGATCGTGATCTGCTTGATGTTGTGCTCGACTTTCTTTTTGTAATAGTTGGATTCCGGCCCGAGTTCCATGTAGCGCTCGTATGCGGCAAGGGCCTTCTGCAGATCGTTCAGCCGGAGGTAGGTGTCGCCGAGAATGCGATAGGTCTTGTTGTATTCGGCATCGAAGGTTTTCGCGAGAAGGAGCGTCTGTTCCGCATCAGCGTATTTGCCGTCATGCAGCAGAAATTCACCGAGCCGGACGCGCGCCCAGGTCATGAACGGGTTGATCTGCAGTGCTTCGCGCAGGCTGATGATACCCTCGATGCGCGTTTCGTCACGGTTCAGCTTGGTGCGCCCGACCTTCGCCATCGTCTCCGCTTCCTGGATCTTGTCATAGCCGACCGAATCGTAGACACCGTACCGCATGTGATTCGGCAGATAGTCAAGCGTCAGGATGAACTGATCAACCAGGTTCTTCGAGGTCGCCGCGCCGCCGCCGGTTTCATGCACGTTGAACCGGACAACCAGCTCCTTGACGTTGTCGAAGTTGATATCCGTGAACACGGCGTCCACCTGCTCGGTGATGAACGATTCGTCCTGTATACCCTCGCGCTGTACCCATGAGGTCAGGACGATCACCGCCGTCTGCGTGTAGGCGAGCACCGATCCCTTGACCTGTGTGATGTCGCCGTCGAGCACCTCGCTGTTCTGCAGGTACATCTGCACACCCTCGTTGAGCGTGACGATCGGGCGGATCAGGGCATCGCTTCCGGGGAAGCTCATGAGGTCCATGAGTTGGTACTTTCCGCCTCCGATCGGAGAGACGACCATGGTGACATTGCATCCCCCCTGGTCCGGACCGGTATGATACAGCATCCACATTTCCTCGCGTCCGTCACCGTCGAAATCGGCCTGGTAACCGCTGAGCGTGCCTTCGGGCTTCTCTCCGAGACAGACGTCCTTCGGAGTGATGCCGTCGGGCGCGTCCGCGATCATGTCCGCCAAGGCGGTGGCAGGCAGCGTGACTTTGGCATAGGCGTCTTCCGGGGCGACGGAATATTGCATGCCGAAGGCGATCTGTGCGGAAGCGGCAGCGGGAGTGAGGATGAAGACGAAAAGCAGGAGGAGGGGGGCGAGCGTTTTCATGAGCATCGGCATGGATATTGAGTAATGACGAAACAAGGCCAAAATACAGACTATGCGCTCCAGTTGCAACAACAGCCCGTCATGAGAAAGACGGCGGAAACACCCTGATTCTACGCCTCTTCTGGCCTCCCGGTTCCGTGTGTTATTGAGAACTTGCCCCTGAACCTCCGGTTCCGCATCTTACACTCCGCATCCCCTGAATCACGCATGAGGTTGACCATGTCATTCGCTTCCGTGAATCCCGCAACCGAAGAAACGATCGAAGAGTTCGACGAACTGACGGAGTCGGAACGGGAGGAGAAAATCCGGCGCAGCGCGGAAACGTTCCGCACCTGGCGCACCGTCCCCATCGAACACCGTGCCGAATGCATGCATCGTGCCGCCCGGCAGTTGCGCGGGAATGTGGATACCTTCGCCAGAGCGATGACGCTCGAAATGGGAAAAACCATCACGCAGGCTCGTGCCGAGGTGGAAAAATGTGCCTGGGTCTGTGAATACTATGCCAATTCCGCTCCGAACATCCTTCGTTCCGAAGTACAACCATCCGATGCGTCCGAGAGCTATGTGCGTTTCGATCCTCTGGGCCCGGTGCTGGCCGTTATGCCTTGGAATTTCCCCTTCTGGCAGGTATTCCGCTTCGCGGCACCCGCGCTCATGGCGGGCAATACCGCGCTGCTCAAGCATGCGTCGAACGTTCCCCGCTGTGCACTGCTGATCGAGGGCGTCTTTCGAGCGGCGGAATTTCCCGAAGGATGCTTTCAGACGCTACTCATACCTTCATCCGCCGTCGCCGCGGTGATCGACCATCCCGCCGTGGCGGCTGCGACACTCACGGGTTCGGAACATGCCGGCAGCCAGGTGGCTGCCCGTGCCGGACAGCGTCTGAAGAAAACAGTGCTGGAGCTCGGCGGAAGCGATCCGTTCATCGTGCTCGAGGATGCCGATGTGCATGCTGCCGCCGCCACGGGTGCCACCGCGCGCATGATCAATACCGGTCAGAGCTGCATCGCCGCGAAACGCTTTATCCTCCATGAAGCAGTGGCGGACCGCTTCCTCGACCGCTTCCTCGATGCGCTTCGCGCCATGAACATCGGCGATCCGCTCGAGGAGGATACCGATGTCGGTCCGATGGCGCGCGAGGATTTGCTTCTGGAACTGGACGCACAGATACGCCGCTCCGTGGAGATGGGTGCGGAACTGCTGCTGGGCGGCCGTCGTCTCGATCGCCCCGGCGTGTATTATCCACCAACGGTGGTGGACCACGTGCGGCCCGGCATGCCGATGTATGACGAGGAAACTTTCGGCCCGGCTGCCGCGATCATCCGGGTCCCCGACGAGGAAGAGGCGTTGCGCATCGCCAATGACACCAGCTTCGGTCTTGGTGCAAGTTTGTGGACCGCTGACCTCGCGCGCGCGAAACGGATGGCTGAGCGCATCGAGGCGGGCAGCGTGTTCATCAACGGACTGGTCAAGTCCGATCCGCGTCTGCCGTTCGGCGGTATCAAGCGTTCCGGTTTCGGCCGTGAACTTTCCCATTACGGCATCAAGGAATTTGTCAACATCAAAACGGTTTGGACGGCATGAAACCATCCCGCATCCTTCTCTTCCTCCCTCTCATTCTCCTGATCGCCTGCGGTCGGACGGAAGAATGGCAGAGTCCTCCGGCATCCATCACTCTTGTGGAAAGCATTCCGGAGGAAACCTTTCTCGATGTTCCGGAAATTCCGCAGACCGTGGATATCTGGCTCGATGCGATCAACAGCGCCGAGCAGACGCTGGACATTGCGCAGTTCTACATCGCACACCGCGAGGGCGAAGCTCTCGAGCCGGTGCTCGATGCGGTGATTGCGGCAGGGCATCGCGGGGTAGAAGTTCGCATCCTTGTGGAGAAGAAATTCGAAGAGGTATACGCGGACGCGCTCCTCCGTCTGCGGACCACACCGGGGAGCGAGATACGCCTCTACGATATCAGTGCGCCTACCGGGGGCGGCGTCCATCACGCGAAGTATTTCATCGTCGACGGCAGAACGGTTTTCGTCGGCAGCCAGAACTGGGATTGGCGGGCACTGACGCAGATCAACGAACTTGGCGTGCGCGTCACGAACCTGCCCGTTGCTTCCGCCTTTGCCCATCTTTTCGCGTTTGACTGGGCGCTCGCCGGCGGCGCGTCGATCGTGCAGGCGGGACGAAGTGCCGGTACGTGTACCACACCGTTTCCCGTGGTGATCACCGATTCGCTCGGCCGCCATGAAATCACCCCCGTGTTCAGTCCCGACGATCTCCTTCCTCAGGGACTGCTCTGGGACGAGACCGCCATCCTGGATCTGATCCGCGGGGCGAAGGATTCCCTCAAATTGCAGCTGCTGACCTATCGCAGCCATCCACCCCTCGAGGAGGCACTGCGTGCGGCTGCCGGTCGCGGTGTGCGGGTACAGATCCTCGTGTCGGACTGGTCGCTGCATCCCGGACAACAGGAGGATCTCAAGCAACTGCAGTCCGAGCCCAACGTGACAGTGCAGTTTTCCTCCATCCCCGAACACAGTCGCGGTTTCATTTCCTTCGCGCGGGTGGAACATGGCAAGTACCTCATAGCCGATCGTGACCGTGCCTGGATCGGCACCGGGAATTGGTCCCGAGACACCTTCCTTTCTTCCCGCAACGCAGGCATCATCCTTACCTCACGCGCACTCGTCGCCCGGCTCCACAGCAAGTTCAACCGCAGCTGGGACGGTCCCTATGTCACGGAGATCGATCCTGAGGTGACCTACACACCGCGGAAACGGGATGACGGAAGCGATTCCTGAACACAGGGCATCCGGAGACGGCCGTGAATGAAACGACAGAATCATACCAGAATGAGAGGGCGGATATCGAACAGCGGAATCGTTTCTATTCCCGCGCTTTTCTGCTCGCCATCTCCCTGACCCTTCCACTCACCATCGTGGGGCTGTGGCTGCTGAACGTGCTGACGCTGTGGCCGCATGACGCGGACATCCGCGGATTGATCGCCGTCTCGGTGGGAATTCTCGGCCTGCTGATCTTTTTCATCTTCCTCTACAAGTTCCAGATGCTGACCAGTCTCACTCGTCATGGCCGCTGGCTGGCGATGACGCTCCATGCGCTGGTCGTTCTCCTGCTGTTCATCATCCTGATCTGGCTGGGATTCGATTCTCCATGGAAAGACCGGGCGTACTGGGGGAATTTCACGCTGTACGAAGCGGTAAAACCCTGGATCATCGCCGTGCTCGTGATCGGCACCATTTCGTTGCTCGGCAGTGTGTTCGATTTCCTGCGAAAACGCATGTCCGGAGAAGATACCGCTACCTGATGTCGACGTATATGGCAGGGAGGAAGGAATCAGCGGAGAAA
>JAFGKR010000194.1 GCA_016928515.1 Bacteroidota bacterium
CCTGCGCCACGCTATGCTGCGCCACGCTATGCTGCGCCACGCTATGCTGCGCCACGCTATGCTGCGCCACGCTATGCTGCGCCACGCCATGCTGCGCCACGCTATGCTGCGCCACGCTATGCTGCGCCACGCTATGCTGCGCCACGCTATGCTGCGCCACGCTATGCTGCGCCCTGACAGCAAGAAACAGCAAGATGGTTACGACGGCAATTTTGCACATATCCTGACCCCATGATCTGGTTATACAGATACATGCAATCTTGACATATGTGTGATGAATGTCAAGGGAAGAAACAATCCTGTCCTCTTGCTCCTCGAACCGGTTGCCTCTCTCCGTTTCTGACGGTACGCTTCGATCTGGCAGGGCGGATTCATGAATCCACCCTAGGAGGCGGATTTCAATCCGGCGTATTTCAGAACAAGAGTCTTTTTCCCCACGGAATCGAAGAGAACGACGGCGCGGGCCATTTCGCCACTTCCCTGGACGGAAAGCAGCTTGCCGCGCCCGAAGGTGGCGTGAATGACATCACTCCCAATGCCTATCTCACCGTCTGTCTGCGAATAGGAATCATGATCGCCGATCTGACTGTACTCCGAGCGCTTTTTCCGCGGAGCGGCATCGCTGCCTGCTGCGCCTGCGCTGCCGCGCGGACGGTGACGCCCATGACCGTTGCCGGCGTATGGCGCGCGACGACGGGTGGATTCCCGCTGCACTGTTGCCTGATCCACCTCATCGAGAAAACGCGACGGGACCTGCTCGAGGCGTTCTCCCCAGCGAAGACGCGAACGCGCATGTGTCATGTACAGCTTCTGCATCGCCCGTGTCATACCGACGTAGCACAGGCGCCGTTCTTCCTCCACTTCGTCCCGATCGATCGCCATCGACGAGGGAAACAGTCCTTCCTCCATCCCGACGAGAAAGATCACGGGAAACTCCAATCCCTTCGCCGCGTGCAGGGTCATGAGGGTGACCGCGTTTCGGGACTCGTCATAGCTGTCAATGTCGGAAACGAGGGATGCCTGTTCAAGAAACGCCTCCAACGTGTTCTGGCCTTCCTCAGTATGGAAATCGGAAATGGCGGACAGTAACTCCTGCACATTGTCGAGCCGGGCACGCGCTTCCGCGGTGCCTTCATTCTTGTAGGATGCGACGATGGCGAGTTCGTCGATGAGCGAGCCGACCAGTTCGCCCGCGGAGATCTCGCGCCGCAGTGAAGCATACTTCTGTATCAGGCGGATGAATCCTTCGACGCGCCGTATCGCCGCCGTCGTCATCCCCGGTACACGCGCAACGTTGATGGCCGCTTCGAAAAAGGTGACTTCTTCGTCAGCGGCGTAGGTACGGAGCCGGTTGACCGTGGTCTGGCCGATGCCACGCGTCGGATAGTTTATCACGCGCAGCGCCGCCTCGTCGTCTGAGGGATTGACAATGAGTCGCAGGTAGCCCAATATGTCCTTGATCTCTTTGCGCCGGTAAAACTCCACACCGCCGACAATGGTATACGGGATGCCGCTGCGGCGCATGGCGTCTTCGATGGCACGGCTCTGTGCGTTTGTACGGTAGAGCACGGCGAAGTCGTTGAGCTGCAGCTTGCGACGGTGCGCCTCTTCCTGCATGCACTGAACAATCTTGTGTGCCTCTTCGGCCTCGTCGGCGGTCTCCAGCACGGTAATCAGATCCCCGGCGTCGTTTTCCGTCCACAACGTCTTGGCGATCTGTTTCGTGTTGTGCTTGATGACGGAATCCGCCCCTGCAAGAATCGTTTTCGTGGAACGGTAATTCTGCTCGAGACGAAATACCTTGACGTCCCGGAAATGCCTCTCAAAGTCAAGGATGTTACGGATATCGGCACCGCGGAAGGCATAGATGCTTTGCGCGTCATCACCAACGACGCAGATGTTCTGATGTGCTTCGGCCAGGCGCCGGACGATCTGGTACTGCGCCTGGTTGGTGTCCTGATACTCGTCGATAAGGATGAAACGGAACTGCTGCTGCCATGCATCAAGAACGTCGGGGTGTGCGTCGAGCAGCCGGATCGGATGCAGAAGGAGATCGTCGAAATCCATTGCGTTGGCCGCACGCAGCCTCTTCCCGTATTCCGCGAACACCTGAGATACTTTCCGTTCGAAGATATCGAACGCTTTCTCCTCCAGTTGCTCCGGCGTCATCATGCGGTTCTTTGCGCTGCTGATGGCATGACGCACGGCTGCCGGGGCCACCTGCTGCGTGTTGATCCCCAGATCCCCCATGATGTTTTTGATCAGACTCTGGCTGTCGTCGGTGTCGTAAATGGAGAAATTCCGGTGGAAGCCGATGCGATCGGCTTCACGGCGCAGCAGGCGAGCAAAGGTGGAATGGAAGGTTCCCATACAGATGCGCCGAGCAGCTTCTCCGGGCACAACGGTTTCGATCCGTTCACGCATCTCCCGAGCCGCCTTGTTGGTAAAAGTCAACGCCATGATGTTGCCGGCGGGGACACCGCATTGCAGCAGGTATGCAATACGGTAGGTGAGCACACGGGTCTTCCCGCTGCCGGCACCGGCGACGATCATCACCGGTCCCTCCAGCGTTTTGACCGCTTCTTTCTGAACGGAATTCAGCTCATGAAGAAATGACATCGGCTTTATTGATGGATCAGCACGGATACTGAGAAGTGAACAAATACTTCGGGCGATTGCTCGCCTGGCAGGTGCGGACAGTTCTTTCGTCGGATTGATGACATCCGGTCTCGGCCGGATGGTCAGGTGCCCCGGGGTTTTTCCGGACGCATGGTCGGGAAGAGAATCACGTCGCGAATCGATTCCGCGCCGGTCAGCAGCATGGTCAGGCGGTCGATACCGACGCCCAGACCGGCGGTTGGAGGCATCCCGTATTCGAGTGCCTCCACATAGTCCTCGTCGAAGGTCATCGCCTCGTCGTCGCCGCGCGCGCGCAGACGTGCCTGCTCGGTGAAGCGTTCCTTCTGGTCGATGGGATCGTTGAGTTCGGAGAAGGCGTTCGCAATCTCCTGTCCGTTGATGTACAGCTCGAAACGCTCGACCAGTCCTTCCTCACTGCGGTGCTTTTTGGCAAGAGGCGACAGTTCGAGCGGGTAATCGGTGATGAACGTAGGCTGGATGAGGTTGTCTTCCACCCGTTCCGAAAATATCTCGTCAATGATCCTGCCCGGTCCGGCGCTGTCCTCCAATTCCACGTGCAGACGTTTGGCGGCCTCCCGCAGCCCGGCCTCATCCTTCCCGCGAAGGTCTTCACCGGTATGCTCCGCAATGGCTTCAAACATGCTCACGCGCCGGTACGGTGGAGTGAAGTCGATTTCCGTTCCTCCCACGACCGCCGTATTGTAACCGTTCACCGCCCGATTGATGACGAAGAGCATTTCCTCGACCAGATCCATCATCCAGCGATAATCCCTGTACGCCACATAGAGTTCCATCATCGTGAACTCGGGATTGTGGTTGCGGTCCATTCCCTCGTTGCGGAAATCTTTGCTGATCTCGTACACGCCGTGGAAGCCACCGACAATGAGGCGCTTGAGGTACAGTTCGTCGGCGATACGCAGATACAGCGTCATATCGAGCGCATTGTGATGCGTCACGAAAGGGCGTGCCGCCGCACCGCCGTACAGCGGCTGCAGCACGGGGGTCTCCACCTCGATGTATCCGCGCTCGTCGAGGAACTGCCGCATTGCGCGGATGAGCGTGGTGCGCTTGAGGAACACATCCTTCACCGAGGGATTCAGAATGAGATCCAACGCGCGCTTGCGGTAGCGCAGCTCCTTGTCCGCGAACTGGTCGAAGACGACCCTGTCGCCCTGCTCGTCGGTCTTTTCCTTGGGAACGGGAATGGGACGCAGTGACTTGGCGAGCAGCAGCAGTTCCTTCACATGCACGGAAATCTCCCCCGTACGCGTGCGAAATACGAAGCCCTTTACGCCGACGATGTCGCCGATGTCGAGCAGCTTGAACGCAGCGTAGACGTCGTCGCCCACGTCGTCGCGCTTGATGTAGAATTGAATCCGGCCGGTGTGATCCTGGAGATGTGCGAAGGACGCCTTGCCCATACGCCGCATGGTCATGATGCGGCCGGCGGTGCTGACATCGCGGGGTTCTCCTTCATCGGTGAACGAAGAGAGGATGTCCGCCGCGGTGGTGTCGACGGGGAATTCGTATGCATAGGGCTGCACGCCGAGGGCGCGGAGCTCGTCATATTCCTCGCGCCGCCGCTGCATGAGGTCGTTGAGGTCTTCGTGCGGGCCGTTTTCCATGTATTGCGTCAGAGTTTGTTCTCAATGCGTCGGATTCAAAACATACAACCGGCCATGCGGAAATCCAACTGCACATACCAACTGAACATACCACCTATTGATTTTCCCCCATGCCGGCAGTATATTTGTTTCTCTGTAAAGCTGCGCCTGTAGCTTAATTGGATAGAGCACCTGACTACGGATCAGGAGGTTCGGGGTTCGAGTCCCTGCGGGCGCGCAACGAGCAAGTCCCTCGAAAACGAGGGATTTGTTGTTTCCATCCGGGATGAATGCAGACCAATGATGAGGAGAACAGTGATGCAGGCGATCGCACAAACCCATTTCGAAGGACTGAAACTCTTCCGCCGCGGCAAGGTCCGTGACGTCTACGATCTCGGCGACGCATTGCTTATCGTCGCCACAGACCGGTTGTCAGCGTTCGACGTGGTCTTGCCGGATCCCATTCCGATGAAAGGGACGGTGCTCACACAGATCTCGCGCTTCTGGTTCGATGAGACCTCCCATATCACGCCGAATCACTGCATTTCCACGAACGTCGCCGATTATCCGGAGAACTGTACACCGTATGCGGAACAGCTCGATGGTCGCAGTATGCTGGTGACAAAGACGAAGCCGTTGGCCATCGAATGCGTGGTTCGGGGATACCTGACCGGTAGCGGGTTGAAGGAATACAATCGCTCGCAGTCCGTATGCGGCATCCCTCTGGGCGAGGGACTCGTTGACGGCTCCATGCTGCCCCAACCACTGTTCACTCCGTCCACCAAGGCCGATGTCGGTCATGATGAAAATATCGATTTCGAGATGGCGACGGAGATCGTCGGTCGGGAGGCGGCGGAGAAGGCTCGCGATCTCAGCATTGAACTCTACATCTTCGCCCGGGATTACGCCCGCGAGAGGGGCATCATCATCGCTGATACGAAGTTCGAATTCGGCATCGACGACGCAGGCGACATCATCCTCATCGATGAGGCACTGACGCCCGACTCATCTCGCTTCTGGCCAATGAGCGAATACGAGCCCGGACGCGCTCAGCCGAGTTTCGACAAGCAGTACGTGCGGGATTATCTCGAGTCTGTGAAATGGGACAAAACCCCTCCCGCCCCATCACTTCCTGCCGAAGTCATTGCGAAGACGACGGAGAAGTATCTCGAAGCGTATCGTCTTGTCACCGGGCAGACGTTGTCCGCCTGAGCCATGATGGAGAACAGAACACCTAAACTGCCTTTCAACGATTTCAAGCATCCGCCGACGCGTCCGGAGATCGACCTGCTGCTGGGCGTTCTGCCGGCCATCGAGCTGCGTCGCTTCGAGCATCAGCTCGAACTCCTCGAGCCACGCATCAACTGGTCCATGCAATGGTATGAGAACGAGGAGGGCTGGGGATACCGCGCCTCCTATCACTCGCGCGTCGTCTGTGTGCTGCATTTCTATAAAGGCTACTTCTCCGTGACCCTTTCAATTCCCCGGACGGAAGAGGAGCAGTACTACACCCTTCGTGAGCTGACTCCTCACATCCGCAAAGCGTTCGAACATTACCGCATGTCCGAAAAGATGAAATGGATTACCATGCATCTGAGCAGGAAGGAGGATGTGGATGCGGTTCTCGCCATCCTGCGCAGGAAGTTGGCGGATCTAAAAAAAAAGGTCGGTCACTGAATCCCTCCCTCAGGGTGCATCCCTGAAAAAGCTTTCCTCCTGATATCGATGGTGACGGATCCGTCCTCCCCGCACTTTTCCCTTTCCCTGTTACGTATTTGCTCCTAGATTTCAACTATCGGAGCAATCCGGCTGAAAACTTTCAGGGAGAACCATCATGTCCACGCTCGATCAGAGGTATTTCGGACGCGACATTACCTGCGCGTCCCTGCACACTGTGTATTCCTTTCTCACCTGTCGCCTTGTGCACTCCATCCCCTTCTCTGCGCGCGAAAAACTCATGTGCTATCGTGCCGGCTGCGCCCGGGAGTATTCCGCCGCAGGCCCGGAGGATCCCCCCGCGGATGCTTTCGCGGCTCATCTCTTCCGTTTCTGGGACGAGGTGCTCGCGACCTCACCGGGTCCCGGCTGGTTGGCGCATCCGGCAGTTGCCGAATTCACACAGATCACCCTTCATGCGATGGAAGGCGTCCTCTGCACTCTCGAAGGGTATGTCATTCTACCAACGCATGTGCATGTCCTGTATTCGCAGGATCTCGCCCTGCGCAGCGGACCGACACCATTGCATGTCGCGGACGCGCTCAAGACTCCCGTGGCGCATTTTGCGACACGGGTGCTCGATCTTCGCGGACCGTTCTGGCAGGACAGTGATTATCACCGCATCCTCCGGAGCCACCAGGAGTTGCGCAGTGTTCAGCGATATATCCGCCGCGATCCCGTCCGCGCAGGCCTCGTCTCGCATCCCGACCAATGGCTCTGGAGCTGGGAAAGAAAATAACTGTAGGACGGGATGACGGGGACATCACGCTCATAAGCCACCATTGCAGCGACGGTCCTTATCGTCCCCGTCATCCCGCCCTACAGGACCAATCCCACAAAAAATACGGCAGCGAGGAAGGCGATGAAATCGGCGAGAAGACCGGTGGGGAGAGCGTGACGCGTGTTGCGGATACCGACGGCGCCGAAATACACGGCTAACACGTAAAACGTGGTCTCCGTGCTGCCGTACAGTGTGGAAACAAGAATTCCGATGAAGGAATCCGTTCCGTATGCCTGCATGGTCTCGGTCATGATGCCCAGCGATCCGCTGCCGGAGAGCGGACGCATGATCGCCATCGGCAGCGCTTCGGCGGGGATACCGAGCAGATCGGTGAGCGGACTGACAAGCGTGATAAATACATCCATCGCCCCGCTTGCGCGGAAGATGGCGATGGACACCAGCATCAGCACCAGATATGGAATGATGCGAACGGCGATTTCGAAGCCTTCCTTCGCACCCTCGACGGCGACTTCATACACTTTGACCTTGCGAAACGCGCCATATACGAGGAAAAACAGCATCAGGGCCGGAATAGCGACGGCGGACAGCACGGATACGATAGTGCGGAAGATATCCATCAGTCGGCCTCCGAACGCTCCCAGCGAAACATTCGGACTTTCGCAAGGAGTTTTGAGATGATGACAGCACTGATCGTGGCAGTGAGGGATGCGAGAAAAGACGTACCAATGATGAACGCCGGATCGGAAGACCCGGCGGCCGCACGCACGGCGATTGCCGTTGCAGGGATCAATGTGACACAGGAAGTATTGAGTGCGAGAAAGGTCACCATCGCGTCCGTGGCGACGCCGCTCTTGGGATTGAGCTTGTCGAGCTCCTCCATGGCCTTGAGACCAAAGGGTGTGGCGGCATTGCCCAGGCCGAGCATGTTGGCGGCGATGTTCATGATCATCGATCCCACTGCCGGATGATCCGCGGGCACATCGGGAAATAGCCGCACGGTGATCGGCCGCACCAGACGGGCAAGATGGGTGATCAGTCCGGCCTGCTCGGCGACGCGCATCACCCCGAGCCAGAGCGCCATGATACCGATCAGGCCAAGCGCGATCTGCACGGCGACACCGGCGATTTCGAATGCCGCATTGGTGACCTTGCGGAGATACACCAGCGACACCTCATCGAAGCGCATCCTCCAGCCGTCACCGCGCCGATCCAGCTGGCCGGTGAGCGTCTCCGCACTGCCAAGCGCCTCGGCCATGATGGCAAAGCGCTCCGGGATGCTTTCACCCGTCACGTCCAGGACGAGAGATGCATTGTCTGCTCCCTGCGGGAAAAACTTTACAGGAACATGGACATCCCCGGCCATCACCTCCGTCGTGAAGTGCCTCTGGAGTTCCTCCGCAGGGATGCGGAGGGTGAAGTGCAGCGAAGCACCCTCCTCATCACGCATGAGATCCCCTTCCCGGATCTCCCACGGGATGCCGTTGCCGTAGCTGTTGTTCACGACCTCGAAGATATCCCGCCCCGCGGCGGTACAAATGCCGATGACAATCAATGCGAGCCAGATGTGGTTCAGCATGGGATACAGGATTCGAGTGGATAGGAACGGTCAGCGCATAATTTCGGTGCGGACGCCCTTGATCACATAGTCGCCGGGATCGAGAACGTGCACTTCATCCTCCTCGACCGTGATACCGACGAAGGTACAACGCCCCTCATTGTCGGTCATTGCGGTCAGCGCGTGATTCAGCTGTACCTGAACATACGGCGCAGGTTTTCCGGCATCGTCATGGACGATAACTTCGACCATCTTCGTCCCCTCCGTACCGAAGCCTTCATCGGCGAGTATCGATGCGTACATAGCCCAGGCAATATTCCAGGAGAACAACGGCGCAACCTGTTGCACGTACGTCCTCCCCGAAGGTAGCGGCAATGTGACGGATATCTGCAGCGTGTTCTTCAACTCATCCCGCCAGGGAACGCGCAGCACGAAGCGATTGAGTCCCACACCCGTAAACTGCGGAAAAATGCGCTGCATGCGTACGCCGAAATCGCGGCTTCTGGACAGACTGTTCGCGCGCAGAGTGATCGTACGGTCACCCGCGTCTGCACCGAATTGAAAGACCGGTGCATCGGGATAGAGTGCGATGGCATCTTTCAATTGGAGGGATGTGTCCCCGGCGGGGACGATGACACGCGCACCACTGGCGGTCAACAACTGTTGCAGATGGCGAAGCGCGCGAAAATCCACCCGCTCCTGTGCCTTCTCCGCATCACCGAGCAGATCGAGAATGCACGTCTTCCCCCGCAGGACACCGCCGGCGACCGGTGTCAGCAACACCGGATCCTGGATGGGACGTCCGCCGAGTGTTTCTGTCCTGCCGAAATATCCCGTCGCGGTGAATGCGACGCGCATACCGTCGGTTTCCTTCCCGGCGATAATGTATTCACCACGCTCATTCGTGCGAACGATGCCGCCGCCCGGCAGTTCGATGACGGCGCCGACCACCGCCTTGCCATCGGTGCTCATGACAATACCGCGCGAGTATTTCGCTTCCGTGGATGTTGTGATGATCCCTTCCGACCTCACCGGGCCGTTGGTTGCCTCGAACGTGACACGTTCCGCGCGTCCGGGATATACGTTGATACGCGCAACCCCGTTCTCCAGGGTCAGCATCGTATCTATGCCTGTGGATGCACGGAAACGGATCGGAAGCCCATCGGGAACAGAACTGCCCGTGCTGTCGAGTGCGAGAACGGTGACCATGCTGAACGCACTGCGATCCGGCGGCAGGATGGCCGGTTCCGCGGAGGAACGAAGCGACACCGGAGGATTCCCCACCGCGAAATACCGCTCGAACGGCGCGGAGGAATTCCCGTTGCTGTTACGAACCTGGGCGGTCAGATGATGGTATCCCTGCGAGAGTTCGGTGAACGGACTCACGATGATTTTGCCGGTTTTCCGGTTGAAGGTGAAGCCCTGTTCCTTGCCGTCGATGTAGACGAGGATGCTCTCATCCACGATTTCGGAGCGGTCGCTGATCTCGATCTCGATCTTGGGTGATTGCTCCTCGAACACCAGCGGCGAAGTGTATTGCAACCGTGGGATGCCCGCCTTGAAGTACTTGCCGATACCGTGAAAAATCCCCCATGCCTGAATCTCGTTGAATTCCGGCAGCTTCAGCCGCTGCTCCTCGTATGCACTGGTGAAAAAAGCACATTCGACAAGGACGGCGGTCATTTCCGTGTTGCGAAGAACGGAGAATCCCTTTCCGGGGTAGAGAAGATAGTCCGACATTGTCCCGTCGAAGGATGCCAGTGGACCAGGATTTCCCATCGCGTACGCCAGATCGCGCTGAATGTAGCGGGCGAGATCATGGCTGGAGGGCGCGTAACCCATTTCCGCCGGGCGGGAATGGTAAAAGGTCGTCGTGTAGTTCGTATATGGATTTCCAGCGGCGTTGTGGTGAATGGAGACGAAGATGTCGGCCTTGTTGACGTTCGCCTGCTGCGCACGTGCCTCCAGCGGAACGGTTTTGTCGGATTCCCGTGAGAGCATGACATTGGCGCCAGCCTGTTTCAGGTAATCGCGCAGCGTAAGCGCGACGCGCAGATTGACGTCCGCTTCGATCACATCACCTGCGGGACCGATACCGTCGCGGTCCTCACCGCCGTGCCCGGGATCGAGGAAAATCGTAACATCCTTTAATACATCGCGATAGGACGCAATCGTCGAATCCCGCCGGAACGCATCCTTCCATTCGGGTGGTTTCACAAAATACACGGACGGGCCGCAGCCAGCGAGAAGCGTGCCCAAGAGAAAAACTCCGAAAATACGATTCATGAATGACTGTAGGTTCCGCATCGTCCCGGAAATATACCCACACCGCCACTGCAGGACAAGCCGCCACTGCGTCACGATTCATCTCGTCATTCCTGCGCCACTCGTTTCTTTTCTCTTACCGCTTTCCTCTGTACACTTCGTTTCATCTATCACACAGACTTCAAGAATACCATGCTGACTCCCGAACAATTCTACGACGCCCTCGCCGCTGATTACGACGCAATGACGCAGTTCGATCAGCGCCTGGAGAAACAGCTCGCGCTGTTTGCCAAAATAGGGCGGTTGCCCGGACATGCTGTGGACATGGGTTGCGGAACTGGCGTTCACGCCGTCGCTCTGGCCCAGCTCGGCTGGGATGTCACTGCGGTGGATGTCTCTGCCGAAATGCTCGAACGCGCTCGCGGCCATGCGAAACGTCACGGAAGGGACATTCGTTTTCTGCAGGGGGATTTCCTTCAGCCTCTCCCCGTAGCCTCGACGGAGCTTCTTCTCTGCCTCGGGAACTCACTGCCGCATCTTCCCTCCAGGGAGGCGCTCGGGAATGTCCTCACGTACTGGCGAACGCTGCTTGCAACAAAGGGACGCGTCATCATCCAGCTCCTCAACTACGAACGCATTCTCGCCGAGCAGGAGCGCATCGTCAATATCCGTCGTGAAAGGGAACGCATCATCGTGCGTTTCTACGATTTCCTTCCGGACGCACTCCAGTTCAACATCCTGACCATCATCGAGCGGACATCTTCCCCGGAACATTCCCTGCGCAGCACACGTCTCATACCGTTCACTGGTGCGGACATCGAATCGGCCGCCGCCGATGCAGGATTCTCCGAATGTCAGATCGCGGCGTCCATCGAGGGAACACCAGTCGAAGCAGCAAGCACCGATATCGCCGTAATCCTCGCGTGAACGGGGCGATGAGGAACAGGAAGAGGGAGAACGTGAAGACAGGGAACAGGGAAGCGCAGGACAGGGAGGCAGGAACCGAACACAGGAGGATGCTCAGGCAGGGAAGCATATCCCCGCGTACGGGAGAAAGACATGTCAGCGTTTGAAAGCTGCTCTCGCAGTGCGGGCAGGAGGATCGGTGCCCTTGATACGTTTCCAGAGAATTTCGAGGGAATTTTTGATGTCCGGCATCGGAAAATCCTGTTCGATTGTCAGTTTGTCCGGGCCCGTCGCATCTCCTGTGGGAAAAAGGCGAAACGTGAAGGTGAATGAGAGATTGCGCGGGTCACCCTGTCCGAAGCTGTGCTCCGGAACCGCGACATCGAATTCCCCGAAGCGGAGATCCTGGAAAAGGAGTTCACCTTCCGGCGTTTTTCGCACACTGAACCATCCGTCGGAGAACCAGCGCAGCGTCTGCACTGCGCGCTGATCTTCGATACCCGCCAACAGCAGTTCATTTCGTGGCACATACCAGAACGGGATTTCATAATTCCTGTCGAACAGTGACCGATAGCCGATCCAGAATCCGCCGTTGTCTTCAACCACACAGCGCCAGAGAATCGTATTGAACGGCGTCGCTGTCGTGATCATGCGTTTCACCTGGATGCCCTTCTCTTCGAGGGCTCGTTCGAAAGATAATTCCGTGCCGAATTTGAACAACAGTGCGACTACCACATAGGCAAAGGCGAGAATCATGCCGATGGCATTCCGGAACTGCTTCGCACGGGATTCCCCCGGCAGCAGTGACAACAGCAGAAAAATCAACAGCGGTAGCGTAAACAGCGGATCAATGATGAACAGCACATTCCATGCCAACTGATCGTTCGAAAACGGCTCGAAAATCATGGTGCCGTATGTCGTCAGGAGATCGATCAGGATATGTGTCCCCAGAGCGAGGAAGGTGAACAGCGCGGCTTTCTCTATGGAAACGGCATAGTGATGCACGCGGGCGATCAGCCATCCCAGCAGTGGTGTCAGAACCATGGTGAGCAGAATACTGTGCGAAATGCCGCGGTGCCAGGTGAGCTGGGTCACCGAATCCATCAGCGGATACGCAAGAATATCGAGATCTGGCAACGCGCCGGCGAACATGCCCCAGAGCACGGCCTTGTTGCCCAGTTCACGATGCATCGTGGCCTGTCCCACCGCCCCACCGAGAGTAACCTGCGTTATGAAATCCATACTCCGCCTGTTTCGTTTCGCACCGACCTGATGCACAACCGGCCCTTCGAGAGCATCACACTGCAGATTTCAGATCACTCGCGGTGTGATGTGGACAGCCGAGATGCAGCAAAAAGTATGTGCGATATGATCCGAAATCTTTCATCATCACTCTGCACTCTGCTTCCAGGACCTGCAGATCCTACCCGGTTACTTGACAAATCTGTCAAGAACGTAACAGAACACTCCAAACGCCCGCACCGCCTGAGACTGCGGATGAACAGTACCAACTTCGTCGACGCCGTACCCGTCCTCTCCACCATTGGGATTCCAGCCGTTCCGAATGCCGTGATCAACGGAGCGATGAAGTATGACACGTGCCTTTCCGAAATGATTGGTCCAGACGTGCTCGAGCATACGCTCCACTTTCGTGGGGATATCCGGAAGCTCTTCGGGAGCCAGCATATACGCGTCAAGAATGAAATGAACGAAAGCGCCGTTGCCGTCCATGCGGAGTTGATAGAAGTGTTCAGAATCGACCCATCCGGTGGCGGGATCCATGATCCGTCGGGCCGTGGTGACTGCAATGTCCTTGTACTTCGCATCCTTCGTCACACGGTACAGCGCGGCGCCGATGCTGCAGTACGAGGCGCCTTCCCACGGCAGTTGTTTCCCGAAGGCGGCCGGGCCACGTGCTCCCTCCCATCTGCCGTCGCCCTTGTACAGGATTTGCTCGATCCCGGGTGTCGTTCCGTCACCGTTCCAGACCTTGAGCGCGTCCTCCAGGTATTGTTCTTTCCCGGTTGCCTCGTACAGCCAACAGGCGACGGTGACCATCTGATTCATGTTGCTGTTGGTGAAAATCTGATCGCGGACGTCCGACTGCGGGGGCCAGTTGTACCAGCTCCAGTACCCTTCGTGGTTGGAAAGACGTCCCTGCATCTTCGCTTCGACGTATCGGATCTCGGCGGACTCCACGAGTTCCTCGCGGGTGCGACCGGTAAAGTCCCACCAGTACATCTCCGCCAGCGCAGCCCAGGCGCGATCATCCACCCAGGTTCCGTTGAACAGATCGCGCATCGGGTGCTTGACCGTGTGGAAGTGAAGCAGACTGCTGTCCTTCGTGATCGCGAAGAGAAACGCATCACCGATGGCGCCGTTCGCACCTTCCCAGCCGGCGGTGTACACTTCGTGGAAGAGCCGGTCGATCGCGTACGCACGTTTGAGCCACTTCTCTTCAGGGATGTAGCCGTTTCCGGTACCGTTGTCGGTTGGCTTCGCTTCGCCGTTTTCCGCGAGGAAGGAGAATGCTCCCAGCGCATAGAGAACCGCGATGACAAACAGGATGCCTCCGATCAGCAGAACCAGAAAACCCGTGCCTTTCCGATCCGACGCACCCTCATTTCCGGCATTTCGTTGCTTGGACATA
The DNA here is from genome assembly GCA_016928515.1 of Bacteroidota bacterium. GTDB lineage: Bacteria > Bacteroidota > Ignavibacteria > SZUA-365 > SZUA-365 > BM516. The sequence continues at coordinate 14,079 of JAFGKR010000194.1, forward strand.
ACACAATGAATTTGCGTTTGCGGACTTTTGCATAATATCCGCATTTCTCAGGACAAATCAGTATCTTCAACAACCGTATTTTCATGACCACTGACCTGAATGCCATGATCGGAAGAAATACGGGCGCTTCGTCCACCACCCCTGCTGCCATCGTCATCGTTGTCATCCTCCTGATGACGATGGGTGTTGTGCATGCGCAGCCGGGATTCACTCAGACCGGTATCGCCTCCTATTACGGGAAAAAATTCCACGGAAAAAAAACTGCGAACGGAGAGCGCTTCAGCATGTGGGGACTCACCGCCGCACACAAAACCATCCCGTTCGATTCGAAAGTCCGTGTCACGAATCTCGACAACGGAAAATCCGTCGTGGTGCGCATCAACGACTTCGGACCGCACCTGAAGGGACGCATCATCGATCTGTCGCGCGGTGCAGCCGCGAAAATTGGGATGATCGAAACCGGCACGGCCCGGGTCAAGGTCGAGGTTCTCTCCGACGACGGGAAGGCGGACCACGAAAAATCCAAGGGGAATACCGCATTTTTCCAGGTCAACGTCGCCCGAGCGGAACTGAGCGGTTGGGGGGTGCAGGTCGCCTCGTTCGAACGATTCGACAACCTCCTCGTGCACCTCGATCGGCTCGCACAAAAGGGAATCGACAATGCCCACGTGCAGATGGCCACGGTGGACGGTCGGCGGGTGCACCGCCTGGTGGTCGGGGGCTATGAAACGGAAGCAGCTGCGGAGTGGAAGCGAAAATCTCTGGCGGAACAGGGGATCGATGGATTTGTCTTCCGTATCCCGTAAGAATGGGATTTCATCTTTGAAACACGAAAACATCACAACGCACTGACCGAAGGGATGCTTCCGGACGGGAACGTCCATCCTCCTGAACCCAAGGATGATCGATATGCACAGAAAAAGAATGTGGTATTGCGCGATTTCATTCGTCATGTTCCTTCTGATTGGCGGCCCGAGCCTTCCGGCACAAAGCCTGCTTTGGAAAATCGAGGGCAAGGATCTTCCGGCCCCGTCATATCTGTTCGGAACCATTCACGCGATCTGTCCGGCAGATGCCGTGCTCGGGGATGCCGTGCTGAGCGCTGTTGATTCGACCGCTCAGATCGCTCTGGAACTGGATCTCGATGACGAACGCCTGCTCGTGGAAGTCGGCCGCCTCTCCTTCCTCCCCGGCGACAGCACATTGAAGGATTTATACACGGAGGAGGATTTCGCCCGCTTGGACCGCTGGATACAGGATTCGGTGGGTGTGTCGATTCAGCCCATGCTCGCATTTCGGCCCCTCTGGCTGGTCGGACTCCTCATGAACAAGATTCTCGGTTGCAAGGCCACATCCTACGAGCAGCTGTTCATGGCCATTGCACGCAAACAGGGCAAGGAGGTTATCGGTATCGAATCACCCGAAGAACAGATGCAGGCTTTTTCCTCGATCCCCCTGCGTGAACAGGCGGCGATGGTGCTCGAAATGGTCGATCATGCGGATAGCACACGAGCCGAGTTCCAGAGACTTGCCGAGGCATACACACGGCAGGATCTGGACCTCCTGCGTACACTGGTCGA
>JAFGKR010000027.1 GCA_016928515.1 Bacteroidota bacterium
AGATCCTGATCCGCCGGAGTGAAGTAGTAGCTTCCGCCTGTAACGTTCGCGAGGTACTCGAGGGCCGCGCCATGAGACGGATGCTGCAGCGCGTAGCCGATGGTGAAGACCTTGACGCCATGTGTCAGCGCGAACTGGGCAACGGCCTGGACGGTAAGGAAATACTGGCTGCTGTTGTCACCACCGTCGGTCAGGACGATAACCGCCTTGCAGCGGTTTGTTGCGGACATGACCAGTTCCTGTATACCGACGGCAACGGCATCCCACACCGCGGTGCGCCCCTCGGCCTTGAATGCCGAGATAGCGTTGATCAGATCCGGTTTGCTGGTAGTCATCGCCTGATTGATCTCGACGTACTCCCGGAAGCTGATCACCGCCGCCTCATCGCAAGGCAGGCCGTCTGGATTCATGGAATTGACGAAGGCAATGCCGCCGGTCTGCATCTTCTGGAGTTTGTCAAACTCAAGCATGCTTCCCGACCGATCGAAAACCATCGAGACCGAAACACAGCATTCGGGTTCTGGGGGACAATACAGTGTCGCGTCTTTTACCCGCAGACCGTTTTCATAGACTTCGTACTGTTCCGGCTGGATGTCGTTGCGGAAGGAACCGTTACACGTCGCTTTGAACGCCAGACTGATCGTAGGGTACGTGACCTCGATACGTTTGAAGATCAGGTTGGGCTGTGCGTACAGAGACGGAACAAAGGCGAGGGTGAGGAGAACAACAAACTGGAAACGTTTCACCATGCAGACCCGCAGTTGTGTTGCATTCAGTGTTTCCGGAGCATACCGATTGAATAATAGGAATTTTTTCTGACCAAGGAAACACTCTTGATCCGGATCAGCCAACTTTTTGCGAGAAAATCCGTTAAGAACATTGTCTCACGAATTACTTCAAAAGTGACGCCTCTTTCAAGAGACAAATTTCTGACCTGATAGTTACAGCCAAAAGACACGATAGGGACGGCGAAAATTCCCACCGTCCATGTCCATACACATGTGGATGTGCAGATTCGTGACCTCTTATTTCTTTTCGAAGTCGAGAGAAACGGAATTAATGCAGTAGCGGAGACCGGTTGGCTTCGGCCCGTCCTCGAAGACATGCCCGAGATGCCCCCCGCACTGAGCGCAGAGCACCTCTTCGCGAAGCATGCCGTGACTGTCGTCCTTTTTCACGATAACTTTTGCTTCGTCGAGCGGTGCATAAAAGCTGGGCCAGCCGGAACCTGAATGATACTTGGTGTTTGATGCGAACAGTTCGCTGCCGCACCCGGCACAGCGATACACTCCTTTTTCTTCCCAGGTGTAATACCTGCCGCTGAATGCGACCTCCGTGCCTTTTTGGCGAAGGACGCGGTATTGCTCGTCGGTGAGTTCCTTCTTCCAGGTCTCATCGTCTTTCTGTATGGGGAACATACTGTTGTCTCCTTTGCCGTTGTTCGTGCGTCGTTCGGTCTGTTTTCCCTCCTCGCCCTCCATCAGTTCGTTTCCGCAGCTCTGTGCCTGGCAGCCCGCTGTGGAAAGAAGAAAACCCAGAAGGAGGAGAGGGATGGAGAGGGGACGATATTTCATCATCGCAGTCTTTCTGTTGGAACAGGATACGCTGTAAAGAACGATTCCGGCAGTGAAATTTCAATGGAAAAGGTACGCACCTCGTGGGAGGCCGAGACACTGGAGTGAACGTTTCCGGTTCTGTTGTCGTATGGGTCAGCGCGTACGCCTTCGGGTGTTTTTCCCGGCAGACGTGGAATGTGTATATTTGTTTTTACCGACTTTTTATTTTTTTCGGATAGATGGAAAAAACATACGACATTATCGTCATCGGGAGTGGACCGGGCGGCGAGGGCGCATCGATCAAGGCGGCAAAGGCCGGTAAATCGGTTGCGGTCGTCGAGCGCTATCTCGAAGTGGGAGGCGGATGTACGCATTGGGGCACCATTCCGAGCAAAACGCTGATCCATGTCATCCAGCAGTATGCAGAGCTGCGACACAACCGTGTGTTCGACCGCGTGACACGACAGCTGCGTGTGGATTTCAATGAACTGATTGAAATTGTCGGCGGAGTTGTCGATCAGCAGGTGCGCGATCGCCAGGGATTTTACGATCGCAATGATATCGACGTCATCCACGGCGAAGCGAGCTTCCTCGACGCGAATTCCATCCAGGTCCGCGAGCATGACGGCGCGCTGCGTACGTTCAAGGCACATCATTTCGTCATCGCGGCAGGCTCGCATCCCTACCACCCCGACGATGTCGATTTCAATAATCCCTATGTACTCGACAGCGATACGATTCTCAAGATGGGACGCATCCCCGATTCGGTTACCATCTATGGCGCAGGTGTCATCGGATGTGAATATGCTTCGGCGTTTCGGGGACTCGAGGTCAAGGTGAATCTTGTCAACACACGGAAGCGACTGCTCGAATTTCTCGATGACGAAATCAGCGACGCCGTGAGCTATCATATGCGCGACGAGGAAGGCGTTCTGATCCGGCAGAACGAGGAGTACGACCGCGTCGAACCCGTGGAGGACGGAGTCATCCTGCATCTGAAGACAGGGAAGAAAATCAAGTCGGACGTTCTTCTCTGGGCCAACGGACGTACAGGCAATTCATCCGGACTGAATCTCGAGGCTCTGGGTATCGAGATCGATCATCGAGGCAATATCCGAACGAACGAAAACTACCAGACAGCCGTACCACACATCTACGCGGTCGGCGACATCGTCGGTTTTCCCAGTCTGGCCAGTGCGGCCTATGATCAGGGTCGCTTCGTCGGGACGCATATTGTGGACGGTGTCTGTACCGATCATCTGGTGCACGACATTCCCACGGGCATTTACACAACACCGGAAATCTCGAGCGTCGGCAAGACGGAACGCGAACTCACCGAGATGAAAGTCCCGTACGAGGTCGGGCGTTCCTTTTTCCGTAACCTCGCCCGCGGCCAGATCACCGGCAAGACGGCCGGCATGCTGAAGATTCTTTTCCACCGGGAGACGCTGGAAGTGCTCGGTATTCATTGCTTTGGTCAGAACGCGTCGGAAATCCTGCACATTGGCCAGGCGATCATGTCGCAGGAAGGACCGGCCAATACGATCAAATACTTCATTACGACAACATTCAACTATCCGACCATGGCGGAAGCCTATCGCGTCGCAGCACTCAACGGTTACAATCGTCTGTTTTGATTGCCCTTCCATGACCCTGATTCGCCTCGGCGGAGGAATGGTGACGCCAAACAGACTTTCACGGTTTCATCCGTCTGTCCATTTTCACCATGATGAGCATCGACGATACGCACGACGAAATCGAACGCGAGGCGCACAGCGGCGCCGAATCCGGGGAGGAAGGAACCGCCCGCGGTTCGGAGGGGCGCCTGGAAGTTCGTCCGGGGGTGACCTCACCGGGAAACCTGTCGCCTTCGCTGCAGCGCCGCACCCGTCGTGAGTTGAGTATCGACGAGCACGTCGAGGGCATCCTCTCCCGCGACCGTGTCGTGCTGGGCAAGACGATAACGCTGATCGAGAGCCTGCGACCTGAACATACACGCAAAGCGCTCGAAGTGATGGAGCGCCTGCTGCCGCACACGGGGAAATCTGTCCGTGTGGGTATTACGGGAGTCCCGGGTGTGGGGAAAAGCACATTCATCGAGTCATTGGGTTCGCGGCTTACAGACGAAGGACACCGGATCGCCGTTCTGGCCATCGATCCGAGCAGCCGGCGATCGAGCGGCAGCATCATGGGCGACAAGACACGCATGGAAAAACTGTCGGTTGATCCCGACGCGTTCATCCGCCCCTCCCCCTCCGCCGGATCGCTCGGCGGCGTGGCCCGCAAAACACGTGAAGCCATGCTCGTCTGCGAGGCGGCGGGCTACGACGTCGTGTTCGTGGAGACCGTGGGTGTGGGTCAGTCCGAGACCATGGTCCATTCCATGGTGGACTTTTTCCTGCTACTCATGCTTGCGGGCGCGGGGGATCAGCTGCAGGGCATCAAGCGTGGCATCATGGAATTGGCCGATGCCGTCGTGATAAACAAAGCGGACGGCGACAATGCCCGGCATGCGCAGAGAGCGAAACACGAGTACGAAATGGCGTTGCACCTGATGAAATATCCCACACCCGACTGGTCTCCCCCTGTCCTCACCTGTTCCGCGTTGACCGGTATGGGCATCGAGGAGATATGGCAAACGATCAAGGATTTCCGCGCGCGAATGACGGAAAACGGCTGGATTGAGAAAAAGCGTCGCGAACAGGCGCTCGCGTGGATGCACGACAGTATCGCACAGTCTCTCCAGGACCGCTTTCGCGGGCACGCAGGTGTCGCGCATGTCATGGCGGAAATGGAGAAACAAGTCTCCCGGGGCGAGCTTCCGCCCCTGCTCGCCGCCCAGCGGCTTCTCGAAACGTTTTTCAACGAGGAAATATCGACGCTCTAGATTCATCACGCCTTTCCATAACCATCCCGGAGGGATTATGAGATGCACATCCATAGCAATCGTCCTGTTCGCCGTTCTGCTTGCTGCATGTTCGGGGAGCGAAGAGCAGGTGCGCATGGAAATCCCGCCACCGAAAAAGGCGGAACCAGCGATCACACCGCCTTCAGCCGAGCGGGAATTTACCTTCAACGAAAGGTATTTCATCAAAAACGCCTCGATCGACGATCCTGAAAACATCGACGATGCCCTGCAGGCCATCCGGGTCATTCAATTGAAGGAGGGAAGGAACCAGGTGCTGGTGATCTCGAGTTTCGATAAGCTCGCGGAAAGCTCCCTGGAAACCTGGTTCGGCATTGAAATGCCTTCTTTCAGCCCCGGAACGTATCAACTGAAAGACGCGAGGCAGATCGCATTTTATCGTTTTTATCTGGGTGACGAGCGGAAACGCATCGACGGGGAGAGCTTCGAGGGGACGATCACCATCGAGGAGGAAAAGGACGGCTATCTGACCGGATATATCGATGCCACGGTGAACGGCGTGACAAAGTCTTTCGAGGAGGAATCCAAGCCGGTGCGGGTGACATTCTCCGGATCCTTCCGCATACAGGAAGTCAAGCTCGAAGACACGATGATGAAGCGGCGCTGATCCGTGGCGAAACAGAAGACACGGTATGTCTGCCAGGGCTGTGGTGCGGATTTCCCACGGTGGAGTGGACGCTGCGACGCCTGCGGACAGTGGAATACGCTGACCGAGGAAGTGGTGCGGCAGGAGGCCAGGGGGCGTGGCGCGCGCGCGGTGAGCGGTGATGCTCAGGTTCATCCGATCACGCGCGTGGATGCGCGCGAGGATGATCGCCTGCGCACGGGCCTCCCGGAACTGGACCGCGTGCTCGGTGGCGGCATCGTTCCCGGTTCGATGATTCTCCTCGGCGGGGATCCCGGCATCGGAAAATCCACGCTGATGATGCAGCTCGGCCGCGGCGATGCTCGAATTCTCTACGTCAGTGGCGAAGAATCGTTGCGGCAGATCAAGCTGCGCGCAGAAAGACTCGGAGTAGCAGGAGAAGGATTTCTCGTCCTGGCCGAAACCAACCTCGAAGCCATCCTTCATGCGGTTGACGCGCAAAAACCCGATCTCGTGGTTGTGGATTCCATCCAGACAGTGTATCGTCCAGAACTCGAAAGTGCACCGGGGAGCATTTCACAGGTGCGTGAGAGCACAGCGGTACTTCTCCGGCATGCGAAATCGACCAATATCCCGATGTTCGTTGTGGGACATGTGACGAAGGACGGCGTGATCGCTGGTCCACGGGTGCTCGAACACATGGTCGACACCGTTCTGCAGTTCGAGGGCGATCATCATCACGCGTACCGCATCGTGCGTGGATTGAAGAACCGCTTTGGAAGCACGAATGAAATCGGGATTTTCGAAATGCGCGAGGAGGGACTGCGGGAAGTGGCAAATCCCAGCGAAGTGTTTCTCTCAGAACGCACACGCGGGATTTCAGGATCCTGCGTCAGCGCGAGCATCGAGGGTACGCGACCTCTGCTCATTGAGGTGCAGGCCCTGGTGACGTCCAGCAGCTACGGTATGCCGCAACGCACGGTGTCCGGTGTCGACGGGCGCCGGGTTTCTCTGCTGCTCGCCGTGCTCGAAAAACGTTACGGTCTGCGCGTGGGACAGTACGACGTGTTCGTCAATATAGCGGGTGGGGTGCGTATCGATGAACCCGCGGTGGATCTGGCCGTCTGTGCCGCGGTAGTGTCGAGCACGCGTGACAGCGCCATTGATCACGGCACGGCCGTAGTCGGTGAAGTAGGACTCGGCGGAGAAGTGCGGTCGGTAGGACAGGTGGAAAAACGCGTTTCCGAGGCCGAAAAGCTCGGCTTCCGCCGCATCGTCATTCCCCGGGGAAGTCTTCCGGCGAAAAAGAAGCGAGAAATCGAGGTCGTCGAGGTGGACCTGCTCGCCGAAGCGATGGAGCGGGTTCTGCTATAGCAGTTTTTCGAACATTTTCACCAACATCTCCTCGTTCATTGCGCCAACATGCTGGTCGACGACCTTCCCGCCTTTATCGATAATGAAGGTTGTCGGAATGGAACGGACGTTGCCGTAGTCTCGGGCGATTTCCGCGCCGCCGAGTACGACCGGATAGTTGATTTCCCATTGCTTGAGAAATGGCGTGATCACCGACCAGCCCTTGTGGTCAAGAGAAACGCCGAGAATCTCCACATCCTTGTCCTTGTACTGGCTGTACACTTTTTTGAAATCAGGGATTTCCGCCCGGCAGGGAGGACACCAGGTCGCCCAGAAATTGAGGACGACCACTTTTCCCTTGAGGGATTCCAGAGAGTACGTTCTGCCGTCCTTGTCCTTGAGGGAAAACGCCGGTGCCTGTTTGCCGACCTGTGCCGACAACGTACCGGTCAGAATGGTGGCCAGAAGGAAAAATGCCAGGATGGGGAATGCGCGCTTCATATGTATATCCGCTGGTTGAGATTGATTTTCGTTGTCAGATACAAGGGACACTTTCTATCGTGGATCAAGAAGATACACGTGTTCAGAACAGAGAGCAAAGGGCAAAAATGTTTCGCCATGTATGATGATCGTTCTGCGTCAGACGATTCGATGTTTCAGCAGTGCGTCGTACTGATATGAACAGTGCGGAACAGGAAGTTCGTTCCGATCTCCGGAATGGGCATGAATACGGTGACGTCAGGACGGGATGGGTGGGGATATCACGGTCAGGAACGTTTCCGTTTCCTCAGGAGGAGTGCCGATCCGATACACAGTGCTGACAGCGAGGTGAGTGTTCCGCCCAGAATAAATGGTGCTGAAGGGTTGTATCGCTCAGCAATCCATCCCATCCAGAGGCTGCCGAGGGGGAAGGCCGACTGAAAGGCCATGCTCAGCAGGCTCATCACGCGGCCGCGCTGCTCCTCCGCAAGTTCGGTTTGCAATGCGATGTTGATGCCTGCCATCTGCAGCATCATAGCGAAACCGCAAACCGGCATGAACGCCACCGCAAGTTCGAAGGACGGGATGAATCCGAATACAATCAGTGCAAGCCCGAAACCCGCTGCGCCGACAAACAGCGCGCGCGCGAGGCCGCGTGTATTGCGGCGTCCGGCAAGAAGCAGTGCGCCGACAGTGGCACCGAGACCCGACGAGGCCACCAGCCAGGACAATCCTGCCGCGCCCTTCCCGAATCCCGCCTCCGCCACCACCGGCATGAGCGTGCCGTAAGGCATGCCGAACAGTGCGATGAAAAAGAACAACAACAGCCAGTTGCGGATGTTCGGCGTGCGCCAGGCGTAGTGCAGTCCATCTGCGATGTGCGAGATCAACCGCTGCTTTTCCGCCGCGCGCGCGCGCGCCTGCACGCGCATCATGGAGAGACTGATGAGGACCGCAATATACGTTACCGCGTTGAAGAGAAAGGCCTCGCCGATACCGAAAGCGACGATGATGACACCCGCGATTGCAGGACCGATCATCCGCGTGATGTTCACCGTCGTGGAATTGATGGCGATGCCGTTGGACAGATCTTCCTTTCCCACGAGGTCGACAACGATTGCCTGACGGCCGGGAATATCGAACGAAGTGATGAGCGACAGCAGCGTCTCGAGAAGCAAGAGAAGCTCGATGCTGATGATGCCGCTGATCGTCAGTGTGGCAAGCACACTCGCCTGGACGAGAAACGCGCTCTGCGTGATTTTCAACAGGCGAAGACGGTCCATTCTGTCCGTGACCGATCCCGCCAGAGGCCCCGCCAGGACGCCGGGAAACAGTCCGGCAAACGCCGCTGCACCGACCCAGAATGCCGACCGCGTCAGCTCCCAGGCGAGCCAACCGACCGCAAGCCGCTGCGCCCACGTCCCGATCAGCGAGATCAGCTGTCCGGTGATGAACAGACGGAAGTTCCGGTGTTTGAAAGCGCGAAATGTGGTCTGAAAATAGTGCTTCATCTGTATCAGGATGACGACAGACTGCAACGCTCACAGTGCAGATTGGTGAAAACCAAATCTGCAATCTGTCATGTGCAATCCGGAATTCTCATTTCCCGTATCATGCGGGGTATTTACAATCTGTCCAACCGGGCCGCGAGCCAGAGATCCATCAGAACGAGCGCAGCCATGCTTTCGATGACAGGAATGATGCGTGGGACGATACAGGGATCGTGTCTCCCCTGGCGGGCCATGCTGCCCAGCGTGCTGACAGGCTTGATTGCCGCACGCAGGACAATGCGCTCGCCGCTGGTGATTCCTCCCTGAATGCCGTAGGAACGCACGTCGGTCCCGCGCGGGGCACCCTCGAAAGGAATATGATACGACGAACCGGGCAACAGTGATTCGGTGAAGGCATCTCCGAGAGAGATGCCCGTGACTGCGCCGATACTCATGATCGCGGATGCAAGCTCTGATTTGGTTTTCCGGAAGACCGGTTCACCCAGTCCTGCCGGTACGCCATCGATACGCAGCTCCACGACGCCACCCACCGAGTCGCCCTGCTCTCTCAAGCGCAGCAACTCCTCGGTGACAGCCGCATCCGCATCTGCATCCGGGCAGCGACTGGGGTAGGCATCGACCTGCGCGCGCGTGAGCGTCGCATCCGGCGGTGGCGGTGTGATATGACCGATCTGTCGTGCGAATGCAACGATGTGCACGGTATTGGGGAGCGCCTGCTCGGCAATGGCACCCCCGATCACGCGCGCGATGGTCTCGCGACCGGAAGCACGTCCTCCGCCCCGATAGTCGCGGAACCCGTACTTCTGCTCCCAGACCCGGTCCGCGTGACCCGTTCGATATGCATTGGGCCGGTAATCCTGACTCCGTGCATCCCGATTCCGCACGAGGACTGCGATCGGAGTACCGAGCGTCCGCCCGTCAAGCACACCGCTGAGGATTTCCGGTGTGTCTTTCTCCGCGCGCGCGCTTGTGAGAACGGATTGCCCGGGTCGCCTGCGACGCAGCGCGCGCGCAATGTGATCCTGCGTGAGGGATACACCTGCAGGACAGCCGTCCACGACGGCCCCCAATCCGGCGCCATGTGATTCACCGAAACCCGTCAACACGAAAAAATGACCGAAACTGTTGCCACGCATGAGATTATGCCTTGCTTTCCGGATGTGAAAAGGGATGATCACGCACCTCCGCGCACCCCCAGAGCCGACGCTGGGCCATGGCCTGCGCCGTATAGAACGTCATGCCGCTGAATACGCGTTCGACACCATCAGGCGCGCGCGCGACATCACGATAGCGCATATCCAGCCATGCGCGCGCGCGCGGAGCATGTGCGGCGGCATCAGCGGTACCGCCGGATGCATCGATGACGAGTGTCACCGTGCTGTCGGCATGCGTACCCCAGCCGTCGCGCGCACGCACGAGATGAACCGGATTCCATCCGCGGGATTGAAGCGCACGTCGCAACGCATGTGTGACGCCTCCAGATCCGAAAATCAGTGTCGGACCGGGTTCAATTCCCCTTGCCTCGATTTCCTCCAGCGCGGCACACATCCCGGCTTCGTCGGTGTCGTACAGCAGAAAACTTCCCTTGACATACGCGAGCGTGTTTCCAGCCGGGATATCGGACTCACATCCCACGAAATTGGATTCCGTCACGGCCTCCTTGAGCGGAGAGGTGACCGAAAGGCCACGGAAGCCGAATTGCGGCAGCAGATGCAGGCAGTTGTCGATTTCCGCCGCCGTGAGAGGGATCTTGAAGTAGCTGTCACGTCCCCCATCCGCATGTAGACTCATCGCACGGTGAAACACGTCGCCGAAGCTCTGCTCGACCGGATTCCCCACGACGCCAAAAAAAGTGGTTGGCGCGGGCTCCTGAACATGGGGAAGAAAATAGTCGAGCGCAGGCGGAAGGTGTGATTCCTCGCAGCACCCGGAGGAGACATAGTTGCATTCATTGCCGGCGACCAGGCGCATCGCGCGCACCCAGCGCCAGGGCTTTCCCTGGGGAAGGAAGGTTATCCGCCCGCCATTTTTTTCGTAGACCTTGTAGAGCTGATAGGCATAGCGCAGCTCGGTCCAGGATTTCACGCGCGGGGCGTACTTGAGCATCAGGAGGTGCCTCCACTCCGGCCAGGCCTTCTCGATCCACGCAGGAAGGCCGATCAGATGCTCAAAGAATTCCTTGTACACGTCATTGGGGTGCGTGCTGAGAATCAGCGGACGCGGTGCGAGTCCGCTGAGATCGAGGTGTTTGAGCAAACCGGTGTCGCAGTCGAAGGCGGCGGCGTTTCGGGCGCGCCGGAAAAAGCCATCCTCTTCGGTACGCAGGGATGCGAGCCAGGGGACGTCGAGATCCGGAAGATCGGCATACCGGTCCGAACGGATTTCCACACCTGCCATGGCCAGTAACGTCACATCGGCGATGCAGCGCGCCAGGTCATCTTCGTCTCGCGGGAGCATCCAGCTGCGGCGCATGGCCGGGGCACCGACAGCGTTCTCCAGCCATTCGGAAAGCAGCACGAGGCGGTGTGCAGCTTCCTCAATTCCGCAACCACGCTCGATCTGCAGACGCAGGTGTGCAGCGCGGCGATAGCGCTCCTCCCGCGTCTCCCGCATCCATGCGATTTCTTCCTCCGCCGGGAGCTCGGGACGCAGGCGTTGTCGCTGTGCGATGGCATCTTCATCCCAACCGTCCCTCGAAATCCAAATGGTAAGGATACCGGGAGGAAAGACCTTGAATCCTCCACCCACGGCAATGACCGAGGGGGTCCTGTGTGCAAGGATGCTGCGCAGCTGCTCCCGTTCCGCTTCGCGAAATGCGGGTTCATCCTCCGCGACCAGATCAGCGGCGCTTTTTCCGTGGCTGCATGCGATATCCTCGTCGAGATCGATGAATGGAAGCCCGCGAGCGTCGGCGAGTCTGCGTCCCAGCGTGCTTTTTCCCGACGCCCGGTGTCCGATGAGGAGGAAGGATTGATGCATGGGATATCGATGCAGTGGAACAGCGAGGCCGTTACCAATATAGCGCGAACGTGCACCTTCCTCAACCCGTGGCAACGGGAGGCATTTGCCTTTTGCTGTTTGAGTTGCTATAGTATAGAGTAGTCAAATTTTCGACACACGATGATTCAAGGTCCAGATAACACAAGGAGAACGCATATGTCATTACCACGGTTCGAGAAAGAGTGGGAGGGTTTTCGGGGTCACGTCGCCGTGAAATGGGACAAGCTCAGCGAGGATGATCTCGTCAAGGTCGAGGGAAATCTAGGCGATCTCGTGAAGCTGATCTCCGGCAAGTACGGCGAACAGAAGAGCGTTATCGAGTCCAGGCTGCATGAACTCTATGCAGGGTATCTCGAGAACAAAGAGCGTATTGCGCAGGGTATCGCCGAGGCGCGCGAAGAAATCGGGGACCGCTCCCGTGACTTCGCGGAAAACATCAAGCAGAAAGCGGCCGACTTTCAGCAGACAGCGAAGGAACGGGTAACGAAGATCCGCGAAGAGAGTATCGATCCTGCGGTGCAGAAATCGGAGGAATACATCAAGGTGCATCCCTTCTCCGCCGTGCTCGGTGCCTTCGGAGTCGGTATGCTGATCGGCGGTATCATCGGTATTCTCTCCCGCAGCAGGGACTGATCCCGCAGGACAGACGGATCAAACACCGTTCTGCAGACGCGCGATTCCCTCACGCAGTGTTTCGTCGGTTTTGGCGAAGCAGAGCCGCAGCATGGTTGCTCCCTCCCTGCTGTTACTGTAAAACACCGAGGGAGGAATGACTGCGACGCCGCGTTCGGTGACGAGGCGCGTTGCGTATTCGACATCATCCATTCCCGCATCCGCGGGGAGTGACACCATCATGAAATAGGTTCCTTCGGGACGGTACGCAGTGAGCGTACTGTCCCGAAGTCCTTCACTCAACAGATCGCGTTTCCCTGAATACACGGCACGGAATTCGTGGAGATATTCCTCGAGACAGTCGAGTGCGTGTGCCATGGCGTGCTGGCCCGGCGTATTCACGGCGAAGGTTGCGAATTGATGCACCGTACGAACCGCATCGGTGAGCTCGGCGGATGCAATGGTGTAACCGATTTTCCATCCCGTCATTCCGAATGTTTTCCCCGTCGAGGAAATAGTCAGAGTCCGGTCGCGCATTCCCGACATTGTTGCGAAGGGAATATGCCGCCTTCCGTCGAAAACGAGGAATTCATACACCTCATCACTGATGACGAGCAGATCGTGCGCAGTGGCCACATCCGCAACAGTCTGCAGTTCTTCCCGGGTGAACACGCGTCCGGTGGGATTATGCGGATTGTTTATGACGATCATCCGCGTGCGCGATGTGACGGCGCGGGCGAGTGCGTCCGGCGTGATGCGGAAGTCAGGTTTGTGCAGCGTCACGCATACCGGTACCGCCCCGCAGATACGGCAGTTGGCATGATAGCTGTCATACCAGGGCTCGAAGAGAATGACCTCTTCACCCGGGTTCAGCAGCGCGATCATCGAAGAGAACAACGATTCGGTCGCACCTGCCGTGACGGTGATCTCGGTGTCCGCGTCCCATTCGAGATCATAAAAACGCTTGTGATAGTTCGCGACGGCCTGCCGCAGGCTTCGGATTCCGGACATGGGAGCATACTGATTGTGTCCTTTCCGGAGGGCGGTGATGAATTCCTCGATCACCCAGGAGGGACCGGCAAAATCGGGGAAACCCTGTCCGAGATTTACGGCATGGTGTTCGACGGCGAGCCGGCTCATGGTCGTGAAAATGGAGGGCTCGATGTCCGCGATGCGTCGGGCACGAACGTTCTGTGATGTCATGCGTTGTGTTCTCCGGATGGCTGAACGGATCTCAGTGAATGCTTTTCGGATTCTCGCGCGTACCCGGATTCTCGCGCGCACCCGGATTCTCTCTCGCGCCGGATTTCCCGGGGGAATCGATTCCCCGGTGTTTTTGGGCCTCGCGCTTCAGTGCATATATCAGAAGCAGCAGGAATCCGCCCCAGACAGTACCGAGCACGAGCAGCATGGTGAAGTAAGCACCGTCGTTCATGTTCGCACCTTTCCCTTGTTCGCGCGGCGATTCCACCAGATGATGAGCATCAGCACCACCCCCCACTGTAGCAACACGGTACCGAGACTCCATTCACTGAAGGGATTGAGGGATTCCCGCCATCCTTCGCTCGACAACGTCTGACTCAGCCACCAGACGAGGAGTACGACGGCTTCGAGGAAAACGAAAATAACCAGGAATCTCCACCACCCGCCGAGGCGGAAGTCGTTGTCGTCGGAATTCATGAACTGCAGGCGGAAGCGGCGTGCTCCGTATTTCAGAACGGCAAAGGTGAAAAAGAGTCCGGACAGCAGCAGACCGATACTCCAGACCGAATCCTGGTTGTTGAAGAATGCGGGACTGAGCGCGGAGGGGAGGCCGAACATCATTCCGGCTGCGCCGACGAGCAGCACGGCGTGACGGCGTGGGATGCGGCGATCTACGAGCACACGCGTCGCGAGTTCGACGAGGGATACCAGTGAGGTGAAGGCGGCAAACAGCAGGGCGAGGAAGAACAGCGCCATGAAAAATTGTCCGGCAGGGATTTTCGCGAACAGCTGTGGTACCCAGATAAAGGTCAGTCCGTTGTTGCCGGCGCCGACGATTTCCGATGCGGCATCGGGTCGTACGGAGAAAATCGTCGTCAGCACGAGAATACCCGCCATGAGCGAAATGCTGTTGTTCCCGAAGCCGAGCAGAGCTGCGTTCAGGGTTGTGTCTTCCCGCGTCCGTGCATAGATGGCATAGACGAGTACGAGACCCCAACCCGCACCTGTATCCCAGGCGTTCTGCGTGAGCGCCTGCAGCCAGATCTCGGCGTTTGCCAGGTCGGCCCAGTGGACGGTGAAGAGGAAATCGAGTCCGACCTGTGCCCCGGGAAGCGTCACCGCGCGGATGAGCAGGAGAATGACGAGCAGAACCAGCGTCGGCAGGAGAATACGCGCAACGCGTTCAATGCCGCGTACGCCGTGGTAGACCAGCGCAATAGCGGCGATAACCATTGTGAGGTGGGTCAGCACCGCTTGGGTGCTTCCCTCGAAACCCCGCCAGAAGGAGCCCGGAACGGCGTCGGGTATTTCCCCTGTGACGGATGCAATGAGGAAGCGCAGACACCAACCGGTCACGACGGAATAGTAGAACATGATGGCCGTCGCAGTGAAGGCAATCCACAGTCCCATCCAGCGGAAACGGCTGCCGATCATCCGTCCGAAGGCGTCGACGGGTCCGGCCCGCAGGGCTTTTCCCATGGTGAATTCCACCATGAGCAGCGGGATGGACCAGAGAAAGAGGAAGATCAACCAGGGGATGAGGAAGGTCCCGCCGTCGTTGGTCGCGGCGATCCGCGGAAAGCGCCAGATATTTCCCGTGCCGACCGCCATGCTCAGCATGGCAAGCATCATGCCCCAGCGGGATGAAAATGTCTCGGATGTGCTCATGCAGTCAGGTGACGGATTTCTGCGGGAGTGCTGTTCGGCCACGTGCATTTCCGTTCGCACTGGAACGCAGTGACTTTCGGAGGAAAATAGCGAGGAATCGGACGTGAAGAAACCTTCGGGACAGTGAATGAAGAGAAAAGCAGTTCTTTGCGACGGGATGGAATTCACGTCGGAACATCTTTTCAGCAACGAGCATTGAAATCCCTGTTGCTTGATCGCAACACATGGACCGGATATATTCCCCCATTCACCCTGCAACCGAAAGAGGAAATCATGAGAATGCTACTCCGCCCCGGCGTCCTGCTCCGTTCCGGCGTCCTGCTGCTCTCGCTGCTGCTGTTCACCTCCTGCAGCGGATTGCAGCGGATTCCGTGGGATCTCACCAATCTGTCCCGCTGCAAGTTCAAACTGGATTCCGTCAACAATTTCCAGCTCATGGGGATTCAGCTGGCGAACAAGAATTCCGTTTCGGATTTCGGTATTGCCGACGGTGTGAAGCTTGCCGCGGCGTTTGCGCGTGATGAGTTCCCCGCATCGTTCACGTTGAATGTAGCCGCGATGAATCCCAACGACGGCACCGGCGGCACGCCGCAGGCCGCCGCGACATTGACCAGCTTCGCATGGACGCTGATCATCGACAACACGCTCACGATCAACGGGGACATCAGTGATCCGATCACCATTCCCGGGACGGGACAGACGAGCATCATCCCTCTGCAGATGAATCTTGACCTGGCGAAGTTTTTCAAGGAAAAGGGGTACGAGAGCGTTGTCAATCTCGCCATGGCTATTGGCGGGGTGAACGGTTCACCTTCGCGCATCACATTGCGGGCGAAGCCACGGCTGAGCACAAAATTCGGGGATATCACGTATCCGGGGATGATCGATATCGTGGACAAGGAGTTCCGGGCGCAATAAGGTCAGGTTCCCACTGCGCTGCTGCAGCGGCGAAGCAGCGGTGTGCACGTACAGTGAAACAAAGGGCGACAAGAATGTCGCCCCTGAAAGATCGGAATGCGGATCAGGTATCGCTATCGGCTGGCCTGGGCTTCGGAGACTTCCGTTTCCAGAAGCCGGCGGGCTCCAACGTACGTGCGGTTGTAATAGGGGTGTTCGAGACTGGAGATTACCACGCCATATTTCGTACTTGCATGCGCGAAAAGATTATGCCCGATATAAATCCCGACATGGGAAACTGGTGCGTGGCGACGGCGCGTCTTGAAGAACACCAGATCGCCGATTTTCAGCTCGGTCCGCTTAATTGTTGCTCCCTCGCGAAATTGCTGATTTGAGCTGCGCGGCAGGCGAATGCCCAGTGCCCGACTGTAAATGGTGCCGGTAAAGGCGGAACAGTCGAGGCCGCGGGTCGCGTCGGTTCCTCCGTAACGATACCGGATGCCGAGCAGGTTGATGATCTCTCGCATCAGCTCGGGCCGATTCACCGCCGCATTGATCTCGGTGGCTTCGTCCAGCGCGCCTGCCAGGGTTTGTTCGAGAACCTTGTCCACGGCAGATTCGAAGGCGGGAACTTCCTCCATATCCGCATCATCTCCTTCCGCGAGTTCGTCCTCTATCTCCTCGATGTCGAGTCCGACTTTATCGACGAATCGGTTGGTGGAGGCAAGCGACTGATTGACAATCAACCGCTCGACGTCCTCTTCGGTCTCGGGAAGCTCCTGTCGCGTGGCCTGCTCCTTGATGATGGAATAGGAGGCGACAGTGGTGGGATCGATGAGATCCCTGCTGGAGCGTTCTGCGATCGGGAGTTGGTCAGGGGCGAAGGAGGTGCTGGAGGTACGGAAGCGGGGAAGAGGTTCGAGCGACGAACAACTCTGTACAAGAATGGCAACGATGGGAAGAAGGAGCAAAACTCGTACAGGAATATGTGTCAGTTTCACAGATTCTTCCTTCCTGAAGTTTCGGAAACAGACGCACACCTGGAAACCACGTTCGTCCCACCGGAAGAGGAAATCGGAAACACATCCGGAGACAACGGGATATCTTTCGGATTCTCTGTTCCGGTGTGGCCCGGAATGACGGGATTCAGATCGAATGATGGCTCAACAAGTCAGATGCGTCCATGAATTATTGATAAAAGTTGCAGCAGGACACACGAGGAGCTGCAATCATTTCCGGAAGCGGCAAATCATACTTCCAGGTTTTCCAAGTTAGGGCGGGGCTTGCCAAAATGCAAACAAAAAGTAACGGATTGTCTATTCGGAAAAAGCGGAAAAAGTCGTACGGTTTGCGTACAGAAAAAGGCTGATCCGACACTGGGTGACGGAACAGCCTTCGGTGGGAGGCATGGATATCGCAGGTCGGATGAAAGTTCAGATCAGCGGTTTGATTTTTTCTTCAATGGCCTGTTTCGGGACGGCGCCCACGATGCGATCGACGACTTCTCCGCCCTTGAAGACGAGCAATGTCGGGATGCTGCGAATGCCGAATTTCATCGCGGTATTGGGATTATTATCAACATCCAGTTTCCCTACTTTCAGTTGGCCGTCGTAGTCTTTGGCAAGCTCCTCGACGACGGGCGCGACCATTCGGCAGGGTCCGCACCAGACGGCCCAGAAATCGATGAGGACCGGAAGGTCGGATTGTTCCACTTCCTGAGCGAAGTTTGCATCGGTGATTTCGAGAAGGTTCATGCGGGGGGATCTCCTTGCGCTGTGTGTTTTATGTATCGAGCGATATTCGGACGTTGGATGCACCGAAAACGGCACGGAGTTCAAGCAGAAGCTCGCGGGTCACCTCGATACGCAGTGCCCTGCTGACGAGATTCCATGACTGGCCGTTACCATCGGTAACATAAAAAAAACAGGGGGAATTCCCCGAACCACGATAACGCTCGAGCATGGAAATGCCGTCCTGAATCTGTTTCTTCGTGGCGGAGATCGTGGAGATAGAGATGATCAGGGATCTCGCCAGGCTCGGAATCGCACGCGCAATGTCGATGATCTCGTCCGCGACGATGCGCAAGGCATCACCGCTCACTTCGGCCTTGCCGGTCATGACGACAGGACGATCTTCGGCGACGTCCGCTGCGGAATGTTCATATGCATCGGCAAAGACCAGGCAGTCGGCCTTGCCGGTGAAATCTTCAAGTGTGATGAAAGCCATGGTACGGCCGCGTTTATCGATTTTCGTTCGCAGGGCGGAAATGATGCCACAGGCACGAATCACGGTCCCGTCGATGTCTGGTGTGATATTGCCCAGCTGTACACTGGAAATGGCATCCACCTCGAGACGCCATGGCTCGAGCGGATGACCGGAGACGTAAAAGCCGAGAACACTCTTCTCGCGGGCGAGCTTGACGGCTTCGCTCCAGTCCTCCAGTTTCGGAAGGGAGGGTTGTGTGGATGCAGCGGTGACGCTGTCCGTGATGTCGTCGAAAAGGCTGGATTGCCCGATTTCCAATTCCTGCTGTTTCTGCAAACCGTGACTGATTGCGCTTTCGATGGCCGAGAAAAGCTCCGCACGGTTGCTCTCCAGCGAGTCCATCGCACCGGCCAGTACGAGACTTTCCATGGTTTTCTTGTTCACCGCACGTGTGGTCACGCGTTCGGTGAAATCGAATATCGTCGTGAATGCATCACCGCGGTTCCGTGCTTCGACAATACCTTCCACCGCGCCGATACCGACGTTTTTGATCGCTGCCAGACCGAAACGGATACGGTCATGCGCAACGCTGAAATCCACGACGCTTTCGTTGACGTCCGGAGGCAGCACTTCGATGCCCAGCTTGCGGCATTCGTCGATCAGCATGACGACTTTTTCGGTTTTGGCCATTTCCGCCGTCATGAGTGCGGCCACGAACTCCGGTGTGTAATTGGCCTTCAACCATGCGGTCTGGTAGGCAAGGATGGAATACGCGACGGAATGGGATTTATTGAATCCGTAGTTGGCGAACTTGTCAATCATATCGAAGATCGCGCTCGCCACCTTTCTGGAGATGCCGCGTTCTTCCGCGCCCTTGACGAAGGCGACCCGCTGCTCCGCCATGACATCGGCCTTCTTCTTGCCCATTGCGCGGCGCATGATGTCGGCCTGCGCCAGTGTGAATCCCGCGATGGAACTGGCCAGCTGCATCACCTGCTCCTGGAAGACGATGATGCCGTAGGTGGACTTCAGTATCGGTTCCATGCTCGGATGCAGGTATTCGATTTCCTTCCGTCCGAACTTTCGGTCAATGAAGTCACCAATGAATTCCATCGGTCCCGGCCGGTACAGGGCGTTCATGGCGGCGAGGTCGTCGATGGAGCGCGGTTTCAGCTTCGAAAGGTATTCCCGCATTCCCGACGACTCGAACTGGAACACGCCGACCGTGTGTCCTTCGCCGATCATGTCGAACGTCTTCTCGTCGTCGAGTGGGATGGTTTCAATGTCGATATCGATGCCCCGCGTCTGTCGGACGAGCTTCACCGCCCGGTCGATGACACTCAGTGTGATCAGGCCGAGGAAATCCATCTTCAGCAGGCCGGCCTCCTCGAGATCGCCCATGTTGAACTGTGTCATCAGTTCGGTGTTGGGCGTCTTGTAAAGCGGGACATAGTCGCTGGTGTCGCTCGGTGCGATGACCACGCCTGCGGCATGCATTCCCACGTTGCGGTTGAGCCCTTCGAGGATGATGGAGTACTCGATCAGTTGGCGGATCTTGGGATCGGTGCTTTTCCTCACCCAGTCGAGTTCCTTGGGTGCCTGCCAGCGGCCGGAGTCGTCCTTCTCGATGCCGAAGGCGTAACGCAGCGGTTCCACCTTGCCCATGCGCACGGGGATGTGCCTGGTGATGGATTCGACAATGTTGAGTGGAACGCCAAGTACCCGCCCGACATCCTTGATCACCGCACGGGCACTGAGTTTTCCGTAGGTGATGATCTGGGAAACGGAATGTTCGCCGTATTTTTCACGGGTATAGGAGATCACCTCCTCACGGCGATCATCCTGAAAATCCACGTCGATATCCGGCATGGATGTACGGTCCGGATTCAGAAAACGCTCGAAGAGGAGATCGTAGCGCAGAGGATCGACGTTGGTGATGCCGAGGGAATACGCCACAAGGCTGCCGGCCGCGGATCCGCGTCCCGGACCGACCCGTATGCCACGTTTCTTTGCAGCGTTGATGAAATCCTGCGTGATCAGGAAATACCCCGAATAGCCCATCGAGGTGATCACGCCGAGTTCGAAATCCAGACGATCGCGGATTTCTCCGGAGAGCGATCTGTAACGCCGCTCCGCACCTTCATAGACGAGCACGCGGAGATAGTCGTCAAGATTGGCGGCTCCGGATTCGGGTGGGATGGGGAAGTCCGGCATGTGCAGCGTACCGAGCGGGAGCTCGAAGTCGACTTTCTCCATGACCTCGACGGTGGATTCGATCGCCTGCGGATAATCCTTGAACAGAGCGAGCATCTCCTGCTCGCTCTTGTAGTAATATTCCGCGGTTTCGTAGCGCAGGCGCGTGATGTCCTCTGCTTCGCGCACATCGGCGATATGCAGATAGACGTTGTGAGCAATCGCATGGTCTCGGTTGACGTAATGGATGTCGTTGGTGCAGATCAGTTTCATGCCCAGTTCCGTGGAGAGACGCTGCATGCCCTCGCGAATGATCGCTTCGCGCTCAAGTCCGTGATTCTGAATTTCCAGGTACACATCATCACCAAAGAGCTCCCGCAGTTCCACGGCCACGCCACGTGCCGAATCATAATCCCCGACGGCGAGATAGGTGGACACCACACCGCCCGCGCAAGCCGTACTGGCGATCAGTCCTTCATGATGCCGTCGCAGCAGCTCCCAGTCGATGCGGGGCTTGTAGTAGAATCCTTCCGTGTGTCCATACGTTGTCAGCTTGACCAGGTTGCGGTAGCCTGTTTCGTTCTTCGCCAGGAGGACGAGATGGTTGTATCCGTGACGCTTTCCTTCCGGGTGCGTCTCGCTCGCGTCGCGGTCAAAGCGCGAGCCTCTGGTGACCATGTACATCTCATTGCCGATGATCGGTTTGATTCCCGCTTGCCGCGCCTTCTTGTAGAACTCGACTGCACCGAACATGACGCCGTGGTCGGTCAGGGCGAAGGCCGGCATGTTCTGTGCAACGGTGGCATCGATCAGGCTGTCGATCGTACTGGCAGCGTCGAGCAGGGAGTAGTGGGAGTGATTGTGCAGATGAATGAAGTCAGCCATGGGCCCCGGTGATTGGATTCCAACGATGAAACTAAAATATATCCACCGCGAAACGAAAGGCAATCGCACGTCACGGCACCCCGAATGCGTTCCGCCGGTTTTGCCTTGTCCTGCTTTCACTTGTGTGGGATCGAGGTCGGCGGATTTTCTGGAAGTGCCGGGGTGGGATTTCGTATATTTCCCTCGATGACACGAGAACGCACCACAATTGACATGAACGACGAAATCACACAAGGTCTGCAATTTTACGAGAAAGGGGACTTCGAAACGGCGGCACCGCTGCTCGCGCGCGGAATCGAACGGATGTCCGATGAACAGGAACGGGAACGTCTGCGAATTCGTCTCGCTTCGGCATATGACGAACTCGGCCGGTATCCGGAAGCGCTCGCTGAGCTGAAGGCCGTACTGGAGGAAAATGCATCATCCGCAGGAGCATGGAACAACATCGGTGTCATCTGCGGCAAGCTCGACCGACTCGACGATGCGCGCATGGCGTTTGAAAAAGCGTATCGCATTGATCCGTCCAACGCCGAACATCTCATCAATCTCGGTTCGATCTGCCTGAAGCTGAGCGATCCCGGAAATGCGTTGCAGTATCTACTGCTGGCAATCGAGCTGGTGCCCGGTCATCCCGCAGCGCATGCCAATCTCGCTCTCACGTATGCCGTGTTCGGCCGTCTTGAGGAGGCAGAGGACGCCCTGCGCCTGGCGATTCTTTACGGATTTGCACAGGCTGATGCGATTCAGCAGAAAATCGATGCACTCAAGAATGTCCGTGAGAGGCTGTTGACGGAACACGAGAACGATGGATCCGCCCAGGTGAAGGATGAAGATTCCACGCAGACACAGTCAGGAGGGGAGACGGAGCTTCTCCTGAGCCTCGAAAAGGAGATGCATGCACTGGCGGAAACCCGGTACGGCGGGGATGCCGCTGCATCAGAGGCGGAGCTCGCCGAGCGGATGCAGGTCCTGCGCAAGAGTATTCGGGCGCTACGGCGCAACCTGGGTCTGGAGGAGGTTACGGACAGCGACGTCGTCAGCGGAATTCATTACATGCGCGACGAGGCGGATTCGGGATGACGCCCTCGCTTTTCTTGCCTTTGTATCCCCGGTGCCGTACTTTCCGCTTTACGCGAAAGTCGCCGGTATCCATCATCACAACCTCGACTGCACGGTGAATACATCCAGCATCGGTATTGGCGCCGTGATGCTCGCAGCAGCGGCGGTCTTCATCTATTTCGATGATCCCGTCTCCATTCGGATCATTTCCGCCGTCATCTTCGTGTTCGGTGCGGTGCTTCTCTACCAGACATTGTCCCGGTCGAGCGCCCTGCAGGAAGACGAAGAAACACAGGATACGGCAGCGGAGAGCAGCGGCGCGGAGCGATCCGATGCTGCAGTGCCGCCTGCGCAATCCCGCAGCGTTCCCCATCCCCCGGTCACGGCACCCCC
The DNA here is from genome assembly GCA_016928515.1 of Bacteroidota bacterium. Taxonomy (GTDB): domain Bacteria; phylum Bacteroidota; class Ignavibacteria; order SZUA-365; family SZUA-365; genus BM516. The sequence continues at coordinate 22,528 of JAFGKR010000027.1, forward strand.
GGATGAAATCCCTGCCGACCTGTACCGCTTCGATACGGAATCCCTCCCGCAGGACGACCCCCGGGCGGAGTTCGATTTTCTGACCAACAAACTCCTGCAGGTGCTTAAAGAGCATGTGCTCGCGCATACGGTCGGACTGTTCTGGATCAACATGGATCGCGAACAGATCATCATCGGAGAGTTCTGCACGGATTCCGTCAACTTCACCACGGCCCGGCGTCTGAGTCTCGGGAGTGATCTGATCAGCCGTATCGCCCTGGATGCCAAACCGGAGATCGTCTCCGATATTTCCGCTGCGAGCGAGTCGGACCTGGTGATTTTCTACGACGCCGCCGAGGGCGTAAAATCCTTCGTCGGCGTACCGATGTTTTTCGGCGGTGACGTGATTGCGGTGCTCGCCGCAGACAGCAAGGCGCACGATGCCTTCGGGCTGGAAACCGTCGCTTCACTCGGGCGGGTCACCTCCCTGATCAACCTCCTTCTCGGCAGCTACAACCAGAAATTCGACCTTGCGGCGGATTCTCGCATGCTGAGTGTGCTCGATCGCATGCAGGAAGGAATCGATCGCAATCTCGACTCCTACGGGGTTGCCACTGTCACAGCCCAAGCAGTCAGCGAAATCATGGATTGGGATTATGTCGCGGTGATCCTTCACAGTCCCGAGCGGAAATCCTGGGTCATCGTAAAAAGTCTCGCCAAGGCCGCGAATCTTCCGTACGTCACCGAGGGCGTCACGGTGGACATGTCGGGTTCCGTGCTGAAAGCGGCGCTGGACAATGCCGCCGGCATCATTCTCGATGCACCGGCGCCTCCTGCCTATCGATTTCACGAGAAGGAGGCGATCAACTCCTTCGGGCAGCTGTGCGTCGTGCCGCTCGTTTCCTCCCGGGCGTATTACGGGTTGCTCGTCGTCGAGTATCGCGAGAATCATCAGTACGCGGAACAGGATCTTGCCATTCTTCGACGTATCGCCGTAAGGTCGGCGACCGCGATAGAGAACGCGCGGTATTACGAGAAAACCCGCAAACACCTGCTGCTCGACGAAACGACGCAGACGGCCAGCCGCACTCTGCTGCTCCGGCGGCTTCACGAGGAACAGGAACGCATCAAGGCACGCGGTGATTCTGCCGTTTTTTTCCTGGTGCGCCTCGACAGTCCGGAGGAATTGCAGCAGAAACGCGGCGCCTACGAGATCGAGGAAATTCTCTTCAACATCGGTAAAACCCTGCAGGAGCATGTGAGCGCGTATGATATCGTCGGGCGTTACGACGACGTTTCCTTCGGTGTTCTGCTGCTCTATTCTTCCCCCGAGGATGCCTACCTTCGCGGTGAGAAGATACGAAAGGCGGTCTCGGGCAACGTGCTCTCCCATGCGGGATCGAGCTATTCGATTTCCATCAGTATTGCCGGTTGTACGCTCAGCCAGTCCTCTGATGTCGATCACATTCTCAAACTGGCGCAGCAGGCCATGGATCGTGCCATATCCGACGGAGGGAATTGCGTCAAAGTGGTGTGAAGTTCCTCCGGTTCCCACCCTCTGCTGCGCGATGCGACCCGTCTCCGCGCCTCCATGGATTTGCGCGTTTTTTCCCTTTGTTGCATATTGAAGTTTGCCCTTTCTTCCCTGTTCGGAAGAGAGGGCGTGTTTGCTGCAACCCGATGTCATGAAATCCCTTTCCCTCGACCGGACGCAACATGATTCGAAAGAGAAAGGAATTTCCTCGTCCCTGCCGGTGTTGAGAGTTCAGAGATATGACCGAGAACCATCTCCTTCGAAACAAGACGTGATGTCTCTGCGTACCAGAGCGGTGCGAGGCGAACGTGACAGCGCGACAACCTGTCGAAGGATTTTTGTCACAACAAGGTGATAGAGTGAGGATATCGAAACAGTATACCAACCGGGAAAGTCAGTCCCTGGACAAGTATCTGCAGGAGATCGGAAAAGTCGATCTGCTGACGCCGGACGAGGAAATCGAGCTGGCGAAAAGGATCAAGGCAGGGGGAAGCGGCGCACAGACGGCCCTGGAGAAACTGACCAAGGCAAATCTCCGCTTCGTGGTTTCCGTGGCCAAACAGTATCAGAACCAGGGTCTGTCGCTCGGTGATCTCATCAACGAGGGCAACCTGGGATTGATCAAGGCGGCAAAGCGCTTTGACGAGACCCGCGGTTTCAAGTTCATTTCCTATGCAGTGTGGTGGATACGGCAGTCGATTCTACAGGCATTGGCCGAACAGTCGCGCATCGTGCGTCTGCCGCTCAACCGCGTCGGTGCGCTCAACAAGATCGGGAAGAAGTTCAGCGAACTGGAACAGAGCTACGAACGCGAACCCAGTGCGAGTGAACTTGCGGAAGAACTCGATATGACGCTGTTCGAGGTCGCCGATACCCTGAAAATCTCCGGCCGCCACATTTCGGTGGACGCACCGTTTGCGCAGGGGGAGGACAACAGACTGCTCGATGTGATTCAGGACGATCGCCAGCCCAATCCCGACAACACGCTCATGACCGAATCGTTGAAGGTGGAAGTGCGCCGCGCGCTCGCCACGCTCAGCGAGCGCGAAGCGGAAGTCATTCGCCTCTACTTCGGGCTGGACCGCGAACACTCCCTGACGCTCGAGGAAATTGGCGAAAAATTCAACCTGACACGCGAACGCGTACGTCAGATCAAGGAAAAGGCCATCCGCCGTCTTCGCCATGCCTCCCGCAGCAAGCAGCTCCGCTCCTATCTCGGCTGATCCTGCTCCCGAAAATAATGCATTCTTCTCTGCCTGCGCTCCCGGAAACGGGAGCGCGGTATTTTGGGGACCTCAAAGGACAATCCGATCTGTCAAGGTCATGAATTGCCCCATGGACGGAATTGGGGATTGAGTCTTTGCGGAATGATGTCTATTATACGCCCTTGTGAATCGCTGATGTTTCACCGTGGAGTTCTGTATGAGGAGAGTTGCGTTACCGTTATCAGAACGATTCACTGTTCATGCCGTCGGATTACTCAACAAGGTGCATCATGCGCATCAACCCCACAAGAAGGATGCGCAATTGAGCACGATCCGCATGGCACGGAACATGAATTTCTCACTATGTCAGGCCGATGAAAAAACGCTGCAGCAGCGTATCGGACTGTAAAACCATCTGATCCCAGTCTTTTACCGCTCCGTCTTTCCGGACGGAGCGGTTTTTTGGATTCGGGTATCCGATAGGAACCCCTCCTTCCGGCGTACGGTATAATGAGAATACCGTCCATCATCCGGAGCTCATCATGTCATACACCCTCGTTCCCCTCCTGGCCGGAGCCCTCGTGAGCGGACTGCTCCTGTTCGCCGTTCCCGAAAACGCAATCGATTTCGCCGCTTCCGCGGCGTTTCCCACCTTCGATACAGCGGGTTGGGCAACACTGATCGATGGCGGAATGACCGACGAGCGAAGCGCGAAGCAGAGGCAGTCCCGGGGGGGGACACCGTCCGGGGAGGATACATTGTCGCGTGGAACAGTCACGGTGGATCAGAACACACTGCGTTTCAGCGACCGCTTCTCACTCACGTTTCAGCGTACGTTCCGCATCCCTGATGACGGAACGCGATATCCCCTGCCCCCGGGACTGGGAACCTTTCCCATGTATCGCGTGGCGGACTACACGGGAAGAGTACCGGCGGACTGGCAGAAGAAGAACGCGTTTTTCATTCCCATGTATCAACGTGAAGCGATGTGGATCGATTTCGACGGCGCATGGTGGAAGCCCAATGCGGTCAAGATCGGTGTCGGCGAGGTCAACGTACTGACAGGGGAGGAATGGGATCGAACTCTTTCAGACAATCCGCAGGATTACCTGGTCGCGCCTGATCAACCCTGGCTGGACGGCATCAAGTCCGGCAAGGACTATATCCGGCAGTTCGTCGCAGTGCCGTTGGGGAGCGGCACCTCCGTCGAGGTGCAGGTCCGTGGTGAAGAGAGCGACGAGGCCCTTCGCATCGCGGTGTTCGAGCCCGTCCCCGGGCGATTCCCCGATCATCCCCCCCACCAGGAAATGTACAGGCTGGCCGAAGGCGCACCAACAATGGCATCCAAAGCGCAATCGTCGACCATGGGTCTCGGTGCGGGCGGAAAGATGCGGCAAAAAATCTATCCCGACAGCTATGGACTGCACACCTGGGATACGGATCAATGCATCGAAGCGGTGGTGTATATCGTCAACAGTGAAGCCTTTACCGAAATCACCGGAGAGCAGCCGCCGGACACCCCCGTCTCCGCGGCGGCCTACACGGATTACGGTTATCCGTGGTTCGATCTCTACGACGAGGAGCGCAGGGACATCGAAACAAGTGATGTGCTGCGCGATGTGAAAAGTGTTGGTACCCTGGATGCGGAACAGGGGGGTGCACCCGACAGCAGCATCGCCGTCCCGGATTCACAGGTCGTGAAACTGCCACTCCCGCAACCCGGAATTCCACCACGACCGGTATATCCACCGCAGCCGATACCGGACGATGACATCATCCTTCCCCCGAAGCGAAATTGAAATGAAACGTCCGACGGGAACGTTTTTCAGCCGTATCGTGTGTTTATTGGATTATCGTATTGCTCATTCCCCAAAGGAGTTACACCGTGTCCGTCATCACATGCGCCCGTTGTGGCCAGGAAAAAGAAGCCGTCAGTAAAACCGCCTTTTACCGGGGGGAAGTCCGCGAGAAACTGCGGGCCAATGCCTGCCTCGACTGCTGGGACGAATGGATCAAGATGCAGATCATGCTCATCAACGAGTACCGCCTCAACCTGATGGATCCCGCCACAGATGACTTCCTGAACAAGCAGGTGCTCGCATTTTTCAAACTCAGCGACGAGGACGATGTCGCCGGGGTGAGCTACGTACCCCCAAAATAAGAACAGACCGCTTCGCGTGAAGCGGTCCGTCGTGCATTCACTGCTTCCAAGAGCTTCGGAAGCAGGGAGTGGGCCCTGCAGGACTTGAACCTGCGACCAATGGATTATGAGTC
>JAFGKR010000195.1 GCA_016928515.1 Bacteroidota bacterium
TCTCCCCGACCGAACTGCTCGGAAACACGAGCCAGCGCATCGATCGGTCGTGTCATGGTGCCCGAAATGATGAAGCCCAGAATGACGGCAAAGAGCATCAGGATAAGCCCGCTGAGAATGAGTTGTTCACGAAGTTGATAGACCGAACGGAAAGCCTCGAGTTCATCGATCTCGGCAAGCAACACCCAATGCAGGTCCGGAATATGCAGCGGGGTGAAAGAACTGAGCACGCGGACTCCCCGATAATCCCGGACGATCCGTGTGTCCGTTTCCCCACGGAAAGCGGCTGCGACCGCATCGGTACGGACGTCCTGAAGCATCACCGAAGTATGATGCGTGCGGATTGCGTCGAGGACATTCGTCCCGTATCCCTGGCGGGAAATTTGTGCGAGGTAGCGGTCGGGTTCCTCGATGAAAAAGCGGGAATCGTTCCGCATTTTCCCGTCCGCACCGACGATATAGGTCTCGCCGCTTTCTCCGAGGATATCGTGTTCCCAACGGCCATGGTCGGTCATCAGGGCGTTGATCTCATCGATGGAGATCTGGAATATCAACACCATGCCGGGAGTTCCGGTCCCGGCTATCTGTATTGCAGCGAATGACACCGGGATATCCGTGAAAGATGCGTCGGAGTCGTAATCCAACAGGCAGGCGCGATTTGCGTTGTTTCCTGCAAGTGCCCTTCGAAACGCTTCCGCCAGACGTGATGCAGCGAATGCTCCGTCACGCAGATTCGTGCCGAACGCCGCTTTCCTCTCTGCCGTGTACAGCACATCGCCTTCCGTGGCGTCCGCCAGAATCACATCATCGAAGCTGCGGCGTGCGATGAAGGGAGCGAGCAGTGAATCCATGAGCGCGAGCTGCAAAAGATAGTTCCGGTTATCGCGGCGGGGTGAAATGTGCGTTGTCGCGGCACGGGATGCCGCTGTGATGCGTGTCACACGGGTGTTCCGATCATTCCGGAAAGGAGCATACATCCGGCGGAGCTTCAGCGCCGTCTCTATGACCGCGCGATCAGCGCTCGCGGAGAGAATGTCGCTGCGCAACTCGGAATAATAGCGCTCTACCTCCTGGCGACGAGACTCCCGCAGAGCGGTGAGTCGCTGAAAGGTCGCATGTTCCAGCGCGGTTCTCGCGTTCCTGTATGCCTGCCGGCCGGTAATGACAATGGAGAGGAAGGCGATCAGAACGAAAGACAGCTGAAGCTTGGTTTTCAGTTTCAATGACGGAAGGGACACGTACTCTCGATGCGCGGTGGGAAGGACAAATGTCAGTGTGCAATGTTAGCAGGATTCAGCCTCTTATCCAATGATGCCTCGTTCGGATTGAATCCTTTCCCTCGCCGCGTTCATCAAACGTCCTATAGACAGAAATGTATCACCCCAATACCTGAAAGCATGCACATGGAAATGAAAATCGTCTTCCCTGGGAATAAAAAAGTCGATGCAATCTACAATGGATTCCGCATCTCCACCGACCAGCCGGCGTTTGGCGGTGGTGACGGGACGGCGCCCGCTCCGTTTGACCTGTTCCTTGCCTCACTCGGGACGTGTGCGGGAATCTACGTACTCGGTTTCTGCCGGCAGCGTGGATTGCCCACTGAGGGCATCGAGTTGACGCAGTCCCATGAATTCGATCCTGTCCGTCGCATGATCAGCAAGGTGAACCTCGAGATCACCGTGCCTCCCACCTTCCCCGAAAAATACCGTGACGCACTGATCAAGTCGGCTTCCCTCTGTGCCGTCAAGAAGCACATGGAAGAGCCCCCGGCTTTCAACATCTTCACGACGGTCACGGAGGGCGTCGAGGCCTGATTCTTACGGGCAGGATTCGAAACAGTACGACACACACATACCTCGTGGATAATACACCGCTTCGGATCGCCCGGAGCGGTGTGTTTTTTTCCCGAAGCGGCACCGCGCTGATCCGCAGGCCGTGCCTCCCGCCTTCACCGCCTTCCCGCCTCCACATTGCGTCCGCATGCCCGGTATCCTATATTTCACGACACGGACCTGTTCAACATCCGGAGAAATCATGGGCATTCTCGGCTGGATCATTCTCGGCGGCATCGCCGGCTGGATCGCGAAGAACGTGACTGGCGTGGGAGCGAACAAGGGATGTCTGTTCAATGTGTTCATCGGCGTGATCGGAAGCGTGGTTGGCGGTTTCATTTTTTCCTACCTCGGTGAGGAATCCGTCACGGGCTTCAATCCCTGGAGCCTTTTCGTCGCTACGATCGGTGCTGTGCTCTTTCTCTGGGTAGCGAATCTCCTCGGGGGAGGCAAGAAATAGGCATATTCCGGTCTGAAGATTCTCGACGGAATTCTGCGTATATTCCTCAATATTGCCGGAGGGAGCGACTTCCCATACTGTACCGCGCACCAATTGGAGTGGATATGGAGAACCTGAAACTTATCCGAGCACAGGAAACCCGTTACGACGGGATTGACTATGACAAACTGGGATTTGGCGTGTATTTTTCTGATCACATGTTCGTCGTCGACTACGCGGACGGCGCATGGGGACAGCCGCGCATCGAGCCCAATGCGCCGATGGCGATCGATCCCGCGAACTGCACGCTGCATTACGGTCAGACGATTTTCGAGGGAATGAAGGCATTCCGCTCGAAGAAGGGTGGAGTGAATCTGTTTCGTCCTTTCATGAATGCCAAACGCATGAACAACTCCGCCGTTCGCGTCTGCATTCCGGAAATGGATGAGGAATTTTTCGTCGAAGCGATTCGCGAACTCATACGCATCGATCATAAATTCATTCCGCATCAGCGCGGCCATTCCCTCTATATCCGGCCGCTGAGCTTCGGCACCGGCAATTTCCTCGGCGTTCACGCTTCGAGCAAATACCGCTTCCTCATCATCACCTCGCCCGTCGCGTCGTATTATGCTGCAGGTGTGAATCCGGTGCGGATCAAGGTCGACGAGGAGCACGTGCGTGCCGTGCGCGGCGGACTCGGCCAGGCGAAAACCGCCGCCAATTATGCCGCCAGCCTTTACGCCGGAATGCAGGCGAAGAAGGAAGGCTTCGCCCAGGTACTCTTCCTCGAAGCGGTGACAAAGAAATTCGTCGATGAAATCGGTGCGATGAACATCATGTTCCTCATCGACGACGACCTGATCACGCCGCCGCTCGACCAGGGATCCATTCTCCCCGGCATCACGCGCGATTCGGTACTGCATCTGGCCCGCGACTGGGGTATGAAGGTCTCCGAACGCGCTATCGGCGTCGACGAGATCATGGACGCCCATCGCGCGGGAACGCTGCAGGAGGCGTTCGGTACCGGTACCGCAGCGGTGATCTCCCCGGTCGGTGAACTGGTATACCGCGATGAGACCATCGTCATCAATGATATGAAGATCGGTCCCGTAGCGCAGAAATTCTACGATACCATCACCGGCATGCAGTACGGTGAGCTGGACGATCCCTATGGTTGGATCGAGACGATTGAAATTCCGGAGGCGGTCGACGCCTGATTTCCCGCATCCCGATCGATCTGTTTGCAGCGCCCCGTTCATAGTCCTGACGGGGCGTTTTTCTGTCGGGCAGTATTTTGTCCCCGCCGCGTTCCCGGGTGCCGAGAAATCACCGGTTATCCGGAGGAAAGAAGTCATCGACCAGGGAGGCTTGATCTCCGCGATGGGATTGGATATCTTCCTCCTGATATCCCCACATCAGTCCATTCCCTGAACGGAGGCATTCCCATGCTGAAAAAGATCCTTCTTTCCACGCTTGCCGTTTTCGTCCTCTGGTCACTGCTCGATATGATTCTGCACTACGTGCTTCTCGCCCCGATGTATGAAGAGACCAGCCAGCTTTGGCGTCCGATGGAGGAGATGAAGATGCACGTAACCTACCTTGTCGGCCTCATCGTCTCATTCTGCTTCTCGGCGATCTACGGATGGCTCGTCCACCCGAAATCCATGCGTCATGCGCTGCTCTACGGATTGATCTTCGGTCTTGGAGCCGGCACCTCCATGGGCTATGGATCGTATGCCTCTATGCCTATCCCCTACTGGTTGGCGTTTGCCTGGTTCCTCGGCGTGACGGTTGAATCCCTGTTGGGTGGTCTCCTGCTGGGATGGATGGTGCGCAACCCTGTCGAGTCGCAATAGGAAGAAACTGCCCTGAAGCGCACTCTCCCCGGTTCGCAACCTACATGATGAGCAATTCCGTTCGCAGCCCGCGCATCACGGCCGTGGCTTTTCCCTCGAGAAAGATATCGGTCAGGCGGGTAGTGTAATTCGATGCTTCAGTGTTCACTTCGATGATCATGGCGCCGTGTCGTTTCGCCTCTTCGGGGAGCAGACTGGCCGGCATGACCTCGCCGGTTGTGCCGATGAGCAGAAACACATCAGCCAGCTCCGCTTCCCTGAATGCTCGCATGCTCGCGTCCTCGGGGATCATCTCGCCGAAAAACACGAAATCCGGTTTGTACACGCCGCCACAGGTGCAGCGGGGAGGCAGGACGGCGAGATCCACTTCGCGGGCGGGACGCCGCGCGCCGCAGTCGAGGCAGAGCAGCATCTGCGAGTTGCCGTGAAACTCGATTACGTTACGGCTTCCGGCCTCCTGGTGCAGATTGTCGATGTTCTGCGTGATCACCGCATGCAGCAGGCCGTGTTGCTCCATCAACGCCAATGCCCGGTGGGCGTCGTTAGGCCGTGCCTCCCCGAAGAAATCGTAAAAGATCTTCTTTATGACCTCCCAGGATTCACGGGGATGGCTGTGAAAATAACTCATCTCCAGCGACTGCGGGTCGTATCTGTTCCACAGTCCCTCGGTTCCCCGGAACGGCGGGATACCACTCTCCACGGAAATCCCGGCGCCTGTGAAGGCAGTGACATGCCGCGCATTGCGGATGATTCGGGCTGCTGCGGTGAGGGGCATACGGGATTACCTCATGATGCAAACCCGTCGGGTCACCGACTGCGCCTTCCACTGCAGGTGCAGAAGGTACATGCCGGGCTGCACTCCGTGAACGTCGATCCAGGCCGAGGACGCGGTGCCGTCATACACCATCTGTCCGAGTGCGTTCCAGAGCTGTACGCGTGCATTCGCAGGCGCATTGGTCTGCAGCTGCAGCATGTCACGGACGGGATTCGGGAAAACACTCATCGTGAATTCCCCGGCTACCGGCAGATCGCCCGTTGCGAGTACACTGCCGTCGATGTCGATGTATTGATTCGCCGGGATGTCGGTCAGTGCGGTGTATGCGAACGGATAGCGGGGCCACAGCACAACGAGACTGTCGACGACCGTGTTCTGCCCGAGGCCGAACAGCAGTTCCAATGGCTGCTGGCCGGAGAAATGCCCTCGGCCGGCCTGCACTTCACGCATCTGCCGCACTCCGCCGGCGTAAACGATTACGCGCGCACCCACGGCGGAACGGTTGACGCCGTCCGGACCGGTCAGTTGCACTCCGATCCAATTGTTCGTGTTTCCGATCCGGTTCTCCAGAAAAACGATGTCCGCCCGGTCATTATTGCCCTGCGCCGAAAAGTGATTGGAATTCATCACGATATCGTAATCCCCGTCGCGGTCGTAATCCAGCGCCTCGAGAGAATGCGGGCTGCGAATTCTGCCGACGAAGCGGAGTTTCCGGGTGATATCGTAGAAATGATGGTCCGCGCTCTGCAGGTAGAAAAACGGCCGGTCGGTGTTATCGAGATACTCGCATTCGGTAATGATGATATCCGCGAGCATGTCGTTGTTCATGTCCAGCCACTGGGCGTCCATGTTGCCGAGGTGATAGGATTGTGGGTTGTCCCGATGCAGGCGGTCCAGCTCCCAGACGAGTTCGTAGTCTTCTTCGGGTCCCTGATTTGTTGCGATGACCGTGCGGCCTTCATTGCCGTCCAATCCGCCGTGCACGAGTACTTGCAGGACGTCCATATCTCCGTCGTTGTCATAATCGTAGGGATAGGCGCCCCACTGGCAGAGATTCTGACCGTTGTCTCCTTTCATCGTCTGAGCATTGTATCCGACCATGGGTCCCACATCGCGGAAGGTGCCGTCTCCCTCGTTGCGCAGCAGGCTGCCATTGCTGCGACAGTAAGGTGATGTCATCACATCCATCCAGCGGTCGTTGTTCCAGTCCGTACAGCTCGCGCCCTGCATGGGGAAAGCGGCGGTCACGCGAGCCTGCTGGGAAACGTCGGTGAACGTGCCGTCGCCATTGCCTTTCATGAGGCGGTCGGGATGATAGGGTCCCTGCGGTGTGCGCCAGTACGCGGCGATGTAAACGTCGAGGATGCCGTCCAGATCGTAGTCGAGAAAGGAAGAACCCGAAACGCTGAGCGGATACCTCGCATCCTGCGGGTCCACAAGCGTCTCGAATCCGTCATCAACCACATGCGCAAAAACGGCATTGCCGTCATTCAGCATGACCTGGCTTTTATCCTCGGGGAACGGCGCTCGGGTGTCGTACATCCATACCGCGGCGATCAGGTCGAGGTCGCCGTCATTGTCGACGTCACCGAAGGAGATGCAGTCCCCGCGCTTGGTAGTGTCAAGAGTCGGATGTACGTTGACGCCGCTCTGTTCCGTCCAGTCCGCGAAGCGTCGCGGAGGGGTCCCGGCGGGATTCTCTTCATTGAGATAGACGCGGATATCACCTCGCTTGTAAATATTGCGCACGACGGCGATGTCGGGATAACGGTCACCGTTGAGATCGACAGAGTTGAAGCGCAGTGCCTTGGTGTCGTTTCCGAAACCCACATCCGTTGTGATGATGCGAAACCATGTACTGTCCTGAGCGGAAACTGTTGCGGTGAGGAGAAAGACGAGCAGGAGGGGGGAAACAAAACGCATTGCTGCAACCTCAGTGTTGGTCGATCGGAAGTGAAGGGGATTGCGAAGCGGAGCGCAAAACCGGGGTATCGGAAGGAAATATACGGATTTCCGATCATATGTAGGGCGGATTCACGAATCCGCCCGGAAAGACGCATTTTTTCCTGGCGCCAGGATCGGGAGCAAGAGCAGCCGAATGCGCCTGAGGCGCAGAAGGCCCGCCAGAACCGATCCGCCGACAGCGGAGAGGCAGCGGCGGGGAACCATTTCCCGGTTCGGGTGGTATAATTCATTATCCATCATTTTTCTTCACAATGACAATCCCGGAGGTATCATTGGAACTCATTCAGCAGCTGACGTCCGCGCTCGGTGTGAACGAGCAGCAGGCGGAGGGAGGCGCGGGACTGTTGTTCGGTCTTGCAAAGGACAAGCTCGGATCGGCGGATTTCGGAAAGATCGCCGAAGCGGTGCCCGGCGTGGACGATATGATTGCATCGGCCCCGACGACGGGTGACGGAGGCGGGAGCATCGGGAGCATGCTGGGCGGAATCGCTTCATCATTGGGTGCCGGTGATCTCGGCAACCTTGCATCCCTGGCCGGAGGTTTCGAGAAGCTCGGTCTGGACGCCGGCACGATTCAGAAGTTTCTCCCCATCGTCATCGATTTCGTGGGTGACAAGGGCGGCGATACGGTAAAGAACCTCCTCGCCGGCGCATTCAAATAATGAATTCTCCCTCAGTCCAGAATCATCAGTCTCGTCTCCGCCCGTTCCATTCCAGCTGTGACCCGCACGGTGTAGACACCCGGCACGAGTCCATCTGTGTTCAGGCTGAAACCCTGTGAGCCGGCAGATATCCGTCGGGAAGATTGCTCGATGACCATGTTCCCGAGAATGTCGAATACCTGCAGCGTGATCTCCGCTGCTTCTTCCAGAGTAATCCGCAGCGTTACCGCGGCCCGCGCACGCAGGGGTTGTGGATAAACGGCGTCGATGCGAAGGCTGCGCGAAAGAGATGCGCGCGCAGGAACGCCGAGCGTGGTTCCCTCGCTGCGAAAGATACCGTTGTGTGTGGTTCCAATGATCAGGAAATCATCCTGATCCACAGCCATCGCCGTGATGTCGTTCGCTTTGTGCGGAAAACCGGTCTGCTCCCATCTGCCGTATCTCTTCAGATAGCAGGCAATCCCATCCCGGTTGACAATGAAAATGTCTGAGCGGCTGTTCGATGCAATGAGCGAATGGTAGGGCAAGTCGATTGATTCATAGATGTCGTTCCATGAATCACCGTGATCGATGGAACGATACAGCGTGCTGCGGGACCACACATACAGCGTACTGTCAGAGGCCTGATGCAAACCGGTGACATCGCCGTATGTGCCGGTCAACGAGAGACGCGTCCACGAGCCTCCCTCGTCCGCACTGCGGAAGAGCCCGTAATCCGTCACGGCATAGACTGTCGCCGGCGCGGAATGGTCAGTGAGCAACTTCACACGGTTGACCGTGCCGCTGAACGGCCGAATGGAATCCCGCTGCACCCAGGTCAATCCCAGATCGGAGGTGAAATAGCAGGCGCCGTCGTATGTCGCTGCAAGCAGTCCCGATGCCGTTGCTGCGAGGGTTGTGCCGTAAAAATTCTCCGAGGGTGGAGGGACGGCGGTCCAATTTATACCGTTGTTGGTGGATCGTTTGAACTGCTGATCGTCATACGTGACCGCATACACCTCGTTTCGTCCTTCGATGATGTCTTCCGTCGTGAATGATCGAAACACCGTATCGGTCATTCGCCACGACTGACCCGCATCCGTGGAACGTCGGATGTCACATTCCATCCCCCCAACCAGGTAGCTTCCGTCTACCGGACAGCACAGGGCGGAAATGCCCGTGACGTGGATCCCGTCGTCGCTTTTCTGCCAGGTGTTTCCTTCATCCGTGCTGCGCAGGAGCGTTCCGTCAGATCCGGCGAGGAGCAGTCCCGTCGTTGACACATGGAAGGCGGAAAAATACTGCCGGATGCGATCTCCGGCGGTGTGGGTCCAGCTACGGCCATCGTCTTCCGACGTATAGAACCCGCCGCTGGTCTCCGCTCCGAGCCGGTCCTGGGAGAGCCGATGCACTGCATAAACGTTGACGCCCTGCATGCCGGTGACCTGTTCCCACGTCTCGCCGAGATCTGTGGTGAAGTACGTGGTATTGTTGAGTCCGGCGAATACCGTACCACCGTCCACGGTGCTCAATGAATACACTTCATCGTTGGGCAGCGCCGTTCCGACATCCTCCCAGGTCGCGCCTTCGTCCGTGCTCCGGAACACTCCTTCGCGATAGGCGCCCGCCAGCCAGGCCCCGCTTCCCGTGACCGTGAGGCGGATCATACGCGCCGATGCCTGGAGAACCGGCAGCTCCATCCAGCTGTCGCCGTTATTGCTCGAGCGATGGATCACGCCGATGCCGCCGACGAGCACATCTCCATCCGCCGTGAACGCGATCGAGGCGGGGATTTCCTGCAGCGCAAGCGGCTCCCATGACAGGCCGTCGGAAGAGCGGTAGAGATTCTGATACACGCCCGCGAAGACGGTTCCGTTCGGGGCTGTGGCAAAAAAGGCGATGCTTTCCGTCCAGGATGCAGTCTCTGCAATCTCCCAGCTGCTCCCGTCGTCCGATGAGATGTAGATGGAGCCTGCATACTGCGCCGCCAGCAGCTTGCCGTCGGCCGTCTCGCCCAGCGCCTGCACGATGCCGCCGTAGGGACCGGGCAGCTGCACCCACTGCGCGGTGAGCATTGTCGGGAGAATAAACGTTACGAGGAGAAACGGGATCAGTCGGTGCATGACAGCCTCACAGCATTGAGAAGA
>JAFGKR010000196.1 GCA_016928515.1 Bacteroidota bacterium
CAAAATTTCCGTAGGATATCTGCCGGCCGCTTTCCGGGAACATCGATTCTATGGTTCTGCTCTCGAGATCCGCGATGTAAGGACGCGTTTCGTTTGCGGAGACATACTGCAGCACGACAAGCTGCTTATCGTCGGGAGACCAGGCGGCGCCGTACCAGGAGCCGTCGAGTTCGGTGAGTATCCAGGCGCCGTCGGCCTGGTCCGGATCCATGATCCAGACGTCGGTGTCCCTGTCGTTGCGGCGATTGGAGGAGAAACAGAAGATGCCGCTTTTGTTCGACCAGTTCGGACCCGAGTTCCTGCTCTTGCCGTCGGTGAGCATCCATGACGTCCCCTGGTTGCGGTCGAAGTAGAACATCTGGTAGAATTCCCCGCCGCCCACGTCGCGCATGAAGCAGAAACCGTTTTTCCCGTCGCGCGGATCCGGGGAGGCGCCGTAGACGGGCTCCTCGAAGAAGGTGAGCTGCCGGCGTGCCATGCCGGGTCCCTTCACGAGATGGATCTGGTTGGTGTTCCCGAAGCGCGTCGAGATGTACATCCCGCTGCCGTCTGGTAGCCAGCCGGTGAACCCGGCGCCGCGCACGTTGAGATACTGGTTCGTCCGCTCGACAACGGATGCCGGAATCGGGGGGATGCCGGTGACTTCGAGATTGTCGGAGGGAGTGACCTGCGCGCGGACGGGAAGAAAGAGGACAACAAAGAGGAGGGCGGTGAGGACGTGTTTCATCGTCGTTCCAGGGCTGTATGACAGAGGGTATTCGTCTCTACGGGAAGAGAGCGACGGAGTTTCCCGGCAGGAAAGGATTTCTCACCGCGGACGAGGAATTCGCAGATGTCTGCGGCAGCGGGCGGTGCTTCGAACGATGGTTGCTTCATTCGCCTGCAGAGTTGTGTGACCCATCGCAGGCAGGACTCCGGTGCTCGGCCGCATCAGGCATCCGCACGCGAGGCGGGACTTCGGGCGCCGGCGATGGCGTTGCGTCGCGGCCTACCGATGTGTCTCGGCGTGTTCGTCCAAACGCTGTCGATACGCTGCATCTCGCCCGTGAACGCGGGCATCTGTTCTTCCGTCAGGCGTTTGAGGGACGGATTCTTCACCTTTCGCGGCTGGGTGAATTTGCCGTTGACCAGGTATTCGAAATGCAGATGGGGTCCCGTGGAATAGCCCGTGCTTCCGACAGCGCCGATGGTCTGATGCTGCCGCACGGCCTGTCCCTTGCGGACGAGAATTTTCGACAGATGCCCGTAGCGTGTTTTCACGGCACCGGAATGCTTGATCTCGATGGTTTTTCCGTATCCGCCTTTCCACCCGGTGAACACCACGGTGCCGGATCCCACCGCCCAGACGGGCGTGCCTGTGGGAGCGGCATAATCGATGCCGGTATGCATTTTTCGCTGTCCGGAGATGGGATGCGTGCGCATGCCGTAGCCACTTGTGACGCGCAGGATGCTCAGCGGGGAGCGCATGAAGGTCTTCTGCAGGTTTTCCCCGTCGGGAGCGAAATAGCCGGGACCGTCCTTCTCGCCCGCATCGAAGCGGTAGCCGATGACGCGGCCGGTCAGTTCGCCTTCGTATTCCGCAGCGAGAATGGGACCGTAGCCGATGATGTCGCCGTCGAGCACGCGTCGCTCGACGAGAATGCGGAAGCGGTCGCCCACACGAGGGTCAAAAATGAAATCGATGTCGTAGCCCAATACGTCGACATAATCCGAAACAAGCTGCGGTGTTTCGCCCATGGCCATGATGGTCTGGTACACCGACGTCTCGACATTGCCTTCGATGGAGAGCAGTTCGGACTCGACGGGGATTTCCCAGGTGCGTGCCTGCAGCGTTCCGGTGCTGTCCCGGTAGATCCAGTAGCTGTGCAGGCGGTCGGAGACATAGCTGAAGGTGTGCAGCGCGCCTGCGGAGTCGACCTGCGCGGTGAAGGTCTGTCCCGGCCGGCACATGCGGAAATCGAATGACAGGGTTTCGAGATGCTTCTGAATGGTGTCGGCAACCGGCCGCGCGATACCCGCGGCGAGCATGGCCGAGATGAAGGGCATGTGGGGCTTCACGGTGCCGTCGTACTGGACGAGTCCATGCGCCGAGGGATCCGCGACAAGCACGGGGGGAATGTCGGCCGGATCAGTTGCTACAAAACGCGAGGTCGATTCGGCGGAGGTTCGGCTCAGCAGCCAGACAGCGACGATCACAACCACGACGAGTGCACCGGCCGAGGCGGCGGCGGTGTATTTCCTTTTCGGAGATTGCAGCGCAGGCAGATTCATCCTGAAAAATACGGCGAAGCGGAAACGTGTGTCAAATACGTTATTTTCTCTCCATGACACCTTCAGAGCGCGCAGAAGCAGAACTCAACACCATCCTCGACCGCTGCACGGCGGCGGGGCTGCTCGTTGAGCCAATCGTGCACAAGGATTGGAACGTCCAAGCCGACGTCGGCGACGGAAGCAAGACGGTGAAGGTCCTGGTGTATTTCAATTCCAAGGGCAATCTCACACCCAAGGTGCAGGGCAAGCAGACGCCGCTACGGGACCTGGTGCAAATGCAGCTGCACGGGGATGAACCGCTGCGCAGCGCGTTTCTGCCGGAGACGGTCACGACATGGATCGGTGTTGACGAGTCGGGGAAGGGGGATTATTTTGGTCCGCTGGTCGCCGGCGGCGTACTCGTGGATGCGGAAACGCTGCAGCGGCTGCGTCCCTTGCTGCTGCGCGACAGCAAGGAACTGGCTGCGGAGCGCATCACGCATGCGGCGCGCGAGATTCGCACGATCTGTGGGGATCGCACGACGGTGGTCACGATCCTTCCCGAGCGGTACAATCAGTTGATGGAAGAAGCGTCATTCGGAAAGAATTCGCAGCGCATGCTGGCGTGGATGCATGCACGGGTCATCGAGAATCTGCTTGAGAAGAACGAGGGTGTCGGACATGCGATCTGTGACAAATTCGGCAACGAGTCCGTCATCGAACGCGCACTGATGAAAAAGGGACGCACGATTTGCGTGCATCAGCATGTGCGCGCCGAGGCCGATCCTGCCGTCGCCGCGGCGTCTGTCATCGCCCGCGATGAATTCGTGCGCCGCATGGCGCAGCTCGAGCAGCAGGCCGGCTGCCGTCTCCCTCTCGGGGCCTCGGACGAAAGCGGCATTCTCCGGGCGGCGGATCACATCGTGAAAAACGAAGGAGCGCAGGCGCTGCGCAAGTATGCGAAGATGCATTTCAAGACGACGGGGAAGATGGCGGGGCGGTTGGGATCCGGGAGTCTCTTCCAGTAAGCGGAGGAGGCAGAGGGATGGCCCTCTGTGTCCTTCGTCGGACTCCCGGGTACAAGCGAAACGAGCACCCAAATGGATGCTCGTTCTCACTCTGCTTCGTCGGAACGGCGGGATTTGAACCCGCGACCCCTACCACCCCAAGGTAGTGCGCTACCGGGCTGCGCTACGTTCCGGACCGTCGCATCACGGGGATGCGAGATATGAAATATACGACAAGTTCCTGAGAAAAACCTAATGTTGCGCGAGCGGACGAGCGAAGCAATGTTCCCCGAGCGGTGTGTCGCGGGTGTGCAATTGTCCTGCGGGATGGCAGGAAGGGAAATGTTTCAGCCGCGGATGCGCTCGCGCAGATCCTCGAGAAACTGCCGGACTTTCAGCAGATCCTCGCGCAGTTTGCCCTCGGGTTCGAAGATCAGAGCCGTCTGTGCGGGATCGGTATCCTCTTCCTCCCTGGCGAAATCGTGCTCCTGACCGGGCGAATAGGTCTTCAGCACCTGCTTGGCCCCCTCGATGGTGTAGCGCTCGTCCCGTAGCAGCTTCTTGATGAACAGGATGAGCTGGATGTCCTTGTTGGTGTAGATGCGGTTCCCGGCGCGGTTTTTCGCGGGCTTCAGTTCGTCGAACTCGGACTCCCAGTACCGCAGGACGTACTGCTCCAGGTTCGTGATTTTGCTCACCTCGCTGATCGAGTAGTAGAGCTTCTTGATGGAAAAATCCTTCATGCGGGCACCGGACGCTTGTGAAGCGATAACGGAATGTAACTATCCGAAAATGAACATGCAATATGGGGTGTCGTGCAGAGGCTTCTGAGGTGGAATCCCCCATGTGTTCACCCTGCATGCATTATCCGATGATCTATCATGCGTCACTCGAGGGCTCCGGAGAAAACTCCCGAAAACCCGGAATCCACGGAATTTTTCCCCGCATGCCGTGTCATCTCTCCGATGGTATATCGCCCTTGGAAGCGTCCGGCGGATATTGTACTTTTCCGATGCAATCCGGACAGATTTGTCTACTAATCTGCACTGACAATATGAAAGCGTTTTTCCTCTCCACTCTTCTCCTTCTTTCCCTTTCGGCGGGAATTGCTGCGCGTCCCGTTACAACCGAAGAAGCACAATCCGTCGCCCGAACATGGTTGGTCAGTCGCGGATACCCGCAGTTCGAAACTGCGCGCATTCGCAGTTGCGTTGCGCATTCCGTCGAAGGCGAGGTCGCCTGGCATCTCGTTTCCTTCGATCCGGAAGGATTCGTCATCGTTGCGGGTGACGATGTGGCGCATCCCGTGCTGATGTATTCTGCCGTGGGTGAGGGTGGTGACTCCCTGCCGTCGCAGCTTGCGTCCCTCCTCGATGGCGCGGCGGCCGAGATCACGCATGCCGCCGGGGCCCTCCTCGGTGCACGGGCGGAGAGCGCCGCGCTCTGGAACCTCCTGCGCGGTGGGGGAGGAATAATGTCCATGGCCGCGGGCGGTGTCGATCCCCTGGTACAGACGAAATGGGATCAGGGGAGCGGATACAATTCCTACTGTCCGGAGGATCCGCAGGCGGCCAACGGGCGATGCGTCGCGGGCTGTACGGCCGTCGGAATGGCGCAGGCGCTGAATTATTTCCGCGCCCCGGTTCGTGGCAGCGGCTCGCATTCGTATACACATCCGAAATACGGGAAACTCAGCGCCGACTTCGAAAGCCGGCGGTACCGCTGGGAAAGCATGACCACCGATGAAATTGCCCGTGTCATCTATCACTGCGGTGTGGCAGTCGATATGGATTATGGTCCGCATGGTTCCGCGGGATCTCTCGGACGGGCAAAAAACGCGCTGCTTCATTTCTTCGGTTTTCAAGAGTCCATTACCCTGACCCAGCGGGACGAGTACCCGGATGATCTTTGGAAGCACATGCTTCAGGAGGATCTGGACGCCGGGCGTCCCATCCTGTACACCGGCTACGATACCTCCTGGTCCGGGCATCTCTGGGTCGTCGACGGCTACAAGACGGACGGCTATTTCCACTGCAACTGGGGATGGGGCGGCAAATATGACGGATGGTTCTATCTCGACGATCTGACCCCCGGATCGCAGCAGTTCAACATCGGTCACTGGGTGATCATGCATCTCGAACCGAAGGAATGGACCCAGTCAGAAGTATCGACAGCCGCGGACCTCCTTGCCATCGATGCCGCGGAAGACACGCTCTGGGCCTGTGGCACGTCAGGATGTGTCGTTCGCTCGACGGATGGAGGGTGGAAATGGAAGCCCGTCTCCTTTTCGTCGCAGGACGTGACGCTTCAGGATATTTCCGTATTTGACGACTCCCTCGCCTGGGTAATCGGCGTGGATGAAACGGATGCGACATCATCACTCTGGAGGACCACAGACGGTGGTGCGAGTTGGATCACGCAGCTGAGTGTTTCGGGGAGGGAAGGACGACTGCGTTCGATATCCTTCAGTGATACGGAACACGGTGTCACCTGCGGCGATACGGTCAACGGCCGTTTCCGGATCTGGACGACATCCGACAGCGGAATGACTTGGCATCCTGTTCCTCCCGAGTATGTCCCGGCAGCCGACGCCGGGGAGAGCGGCGTGTTCAACAGCATGAGCCGGCACGGATCGACTGTGTTCGCCGGGACGTCCCGACAGAGCGGAAGCGCGCGCATCCTGCGATCCAACGATAACGGCGCTTCATGGGCAGCGATGGACACGCATCCCTCTCTCGGCCGTACCATTCGTTCTGTTGCTGCGGCTTCCGGGGAAAACGCCTGGCTGCTCGACAGCGACGGACGTGCTTCCCGGACGACGGACGGTGGAGTGACCTGGTCCGTGCCAACCGGAACTGGTGTCGCCGAACCGTCGGTACTTGCTTCGGGCGGAGGTGGCATTCTCGCAGCGATCGGGGCCGCGGGCGCGCTGCGGTATACGACGAACGGGGGAACGAGCTGGAGCAGCGGGATGCTCCCTGAGGCGGTCGACCTCAATGACATGGAGATGAATCTCGACGGACAGTGGTGGATCGTCGGAGACGGCGGGAGGATATTTCTTCGCAGCAGGCTGTCTCCGCACATCGCCCCGCCCGGGATTCCCCTCCTGCGGACGCCGGATAACAGTGCACACGATATTCCTCCATCCGTGACGCTGATATGGGAAGGCGATGAGCGGGCGCAGCAGTACGAGGTGCAGGTTGCGACGGATCCCGCGTTTGCAACACTGGAGTACGAGCGGGACAGGATCACGGAACACAAGGCGTATCTGTACGGACTGCATGTGAACACATGGTATTACTGGAGGGTCCGGGCAGTGAATATCGGCGGTCCCAGCGAATGGTCGGAAACCTGGAGCTTCCTGACGTTGCCGGGTGTGCCAGACATGCCGACTCTTCTTTCGCCGGAGGATGCCGCCATGGGACAGCCGACGGAGATCACGCTCCGCTGGTCGCCTGTCGATCACACGGATCGCTATCATTTCAAGGTTCTGTACAGGCAGCTCGGCCAGAACGCCACGCATGTGGAGCAGGCCTGGCACACCGAGAGCAGTTACACGGTAACGAACCTCCAGCCGGGCGAAACCTACTCCTGGCAGGTGCGCGCGCACAACGCCCTGGGCTACGGATCGTGGAGCGAGCTGTGGTCCTTCACCACGGATGACTTCACCGGCGTCGAGCCGACGGATCAGAGACAGCCGAAAAAGCTGCTGATTGTGGAGAATCACCCTGAGCCGTTCACGGATGCAACGACGCTGCACTATCGCATGGAAAGGCCCGGGCATATCGTGCTGCGCGTGTACGATGTTCTCGGAAGGGAAATCCGTGTGCTTGTGTCGGGATGGATGCCGACCGGCCGGCATGAGGTGGTGTTCACCGCCACAGGACTTTCCCCGGGAATGTATTTTTGCCGCTGCTCGACGGATGATGCAGTGGCGGTCAGGCGCCTGCATCTTGTGCGGTAATATTCACCTTGCGCTGCACGGTGAGGCATGGTAATTTTCCTCACTATGGCAGAACGTCCGATTCAAACGATGCAATGGGATTTCCGTTTCCTCCTTCTCGCGCTCGTCGTGCTGCTGCTCGGCACGGATGCGACGATGGCGCAGTCGGTCAAAGGGACCGGGAGTAAATTCCTCATCGCCCGCGTGAAGTACGAGGGTGGGGGAGACTGGTATAACGATCCCTCCAGCGAACTGAACCTCCTGCGATTTCTGAAGACGCATACGGATATCGACATCGAAGTCCGTACCGAAGAATTCGTGGAGGTGGGCAGCGAGAAGCTGTTCTCCTACCCCTTCGTGTTCATGACCGGGCACGGCAGTATTACCCTCACCGACCGGGAAGCACAGAACCTCCGTGCCTATCTCGAGAACGGCGGTTTCCTCTATGTCGACGACGACTACGGTTTCGACAAAGCCTTCCGCCGGGAACTGAAAAAAGTGTTCCCCGAAAAGGAACTGGTCGAACTACCGTTCGATCACGGGATTTATCATGCGCATTTCCGTTTTCCGAACGGACTGCCGAAAATTCATGAGCATGACAAGAAACCGCCGCAGGGGTTCGGACTGTT
Organism: Bacteroidota bacterium; assembly: GCA_016928515.1. Classification (GTDB taxonomy): domain Bacteria; phylum Bacteroidota; class Ignavibacteria; order SZUA-365; family SZUA-365; genus BM516. The sequence goes on from JAFGKR010000196.1 coordinate 7,830, forward strand.
TCACGAGGGCAGGCTTGTTCTGTTCTACACCTATGAATGCAATCTCGCGGACGGGTGGGCGGATCCCGACATCCACAACAATCCGGAAGAAGTACGCACCAAGGCCCTCCAGATGGGAGTGAACATCATCGTCTGGGCGCTCACGCAGTGAAAGGAATGGCCATGACGGACGACACGAAGCTCAGGAATTACGAAAAAATCATGACCGCCCTGCGGGGTGTGCGCGGCCGTGAAGAAGGCGTCAGCCTCCGCCGCGGGATCTTTTATACCGTCCTCGCGGTGATTGGCATTCTTCTTGCAGCGGCCGGACTCGAAGCCCTGTTCCGCTTCGGCATCGAAGGACGCACGACGCTGTTCATTCTCTCTGCTGCGGGTATCCTCGCAAGTGTTGTGGCGTTCATCGGTCCGCCTCTTGCCGTCCGGCTTTCCGAGCGGCGCCGGAAATCGGAAGATGCAGTCGCTCTGCAGGTGGGTGCGCATTTCCCTTCCGTCAAGGATCGCCTGCTCAACGCGATGCAGGTGTTCCGCGAGATGCGGCGCGAGCGTCATGTGGCCTGGTCGCCGGGGCTGGTGGATGCCGGATTCCGTGACGTGGCCGATGCGTTCGAGCACCTTGACCTGACACCCGTCGTCGACACGACACCCGCGAAGCGCGCGGGTCGCAGTGCACTGATCGGCGTGCTGTTCGCCGCCGCATTGTTCGCCATGCTTCCCGGGACCCTCGGAAGCGCCTTGAGCCGCGTCGTGCAGTTTGGCACGGATTTCGCACCGCCTGCACCTTTCGATTTCGTCGTCGAACCCGGTGACCGCGAAGCGGTCAAGGGCGAGGAGCTGCGACTGACCGCAACGACTACCGCGACGAAGCAGCCCGAAATCACTTTCCATCTCCGCGAGGAGGGACAGGAGGAATTCGATCCCGTCGTCACCGTGAAAGACAGCAGCGGGATCCATGTGCATACCATTCCTGCGATCCGTGGTTCCGTCATCTACTATGCCGAGGCAGCAGGATACCGCAGTCGGCAGTTCCGCATCGACGTGGTGGATCGTCCATTCGTGCGCTCGCTGCGTGTGCGGCTGACCTTCCCCTCCTACACCAAACTTCCGCCTCGTTATCTCGACGACAACGTCGGCGACGTGACGGCACTGGCAGGGACGCGCATTTCCCTCGAGCTCGCATTCAACAAGGAGATCGCCGATGCTGCGCTGGTGTTCAACGACAGCGCCCGCGTACAGATCGAGACAAAGGATGAACGTGCACAGACGTCATTCCTCCTGACACGGGATGCCTCGTGGCACATCACCCTCCGCGATGCAAGCGGCATCGAGAACGCGAATCCCATCGAATACACGCTCAAAGTGGTGCCCGATATGATTCCGGTGATCGACATCCTGGAACCGGGCGCAAACACCGATCTCGACGAGAGCATGCGACTCGCGCTTATCTCGCGTATCCGGGATGATTACGGATTCTCGAAGATGGTACTGAAATATCGGCTCGCGGCCTCCCGGTACGAGAAGCCGCATGAGGACTATTCATCCATCGTGATCCCTCTCCCGTCCGTGCGTGAGCTGGAGATGGAAGTCCCCTATATCTGGAATCTGACATCGCTGAATCTTGTGCCCGAGGACGTGGTGAATTACTACGTCGAGATTTACGACAACGACGTGATCAACGGTCCGAAGGTTGGCCGCAGCCAGGTGTTTTCACTGCGCCTGCCGTCTCTGGAGGAAGTGTTCGCGCGGGCGGACTCCGAGCAGGAAGAGGCCATCGAGAATCTCGAGGAGACGCTCAAGGCGGCGGAGGACGTGCAGCGCGAGCTCGACAAGCTGCAGCAGGAGATGAAGCAGCAGAACGCCGAGAAGCTCGATTGGCAGCAGCAGAAAAAACTGGAAGACCTGATGAAGCGTCAGGAAGAGATGCTCAAGGACGTAAAGAACGTCAATGAGCAAATCAACCGGCTGAAGGAGGATATGCAGAAACAGAATCTGCTTTCGGAGGAGACGCTGCGCAAGTACGAAGAGCTCAATCAACTGATGAAGGAAGTCGACGCACCGGAGTTGCAGGAAGCCCGCAAGAAGATGGAAGAGCTCATGCGGCAGATGAGCCCTGATCAGATGAAGAAGGCAATGGAGGATTTCAAGTTCAACGAGGAGACGTTCCGGCAGAGCATTGAACGGACGATCGATCTGCTCAAGCGCATCCAGATCGAGCAGAAAGTCGAGGAGATTGCCAGGCGTGCCGAGGAATTGGCCAAGCAGCAGGAAGATCTCGCCGAGCGCACGCAGAATGCGAATCCGCAGGATCAGAAGGAATTGGACCGTCTCGCCGAGGAGCAGCGCGAACTGCAGAAGCAGATGGAAGCGATGCAGCGCGAGATGAGTGAATTGCAGAAGAAGATGGAGCAGTTTCCTCAGGAGATGCCTCTCGACGAGATGCAGCAGGCGCAGAACGAGCTGAATGAAGCGAACATGCAGCAATCGATGAGTCAGTCAGCCAGCCAGTGTCAGGGGGGGAACTGCCAGAACGCATCGAGCGGAATGAAGAAGACCGCCGAACAGATGCGGAAGTTCCAGAAGAAGATGGAGAATGTGAAGAAGAAGCTCAACGAGAATGTGAAGAAAATGGTGCAGCGGGCATTCCAGAAGGCGCTCAAGGAAGTGCTGGAAATGTCAAAGCGCCAGGAGGAACTGAAAAATCAGGTGCAGCAGCTGCCGATCAATTCTCCGCAGTACCGGGAGGCAACACGCGAACAAATGCACTTGATGGAGCAGCTCAACCAGACCGGAAATGAATTGATGGAACTGGCGAAGAAAACTTTCGCCGTAAACAAACAGATGGCGCAGCATCTCGGCAAGGCGATGAAGAAAATGCAGGAGGCGATGCAGAGCATGGAAAATCGCGACCAGCGGTCCGGCGGTGAGCAGCAGGGCGGTGCCATGGCGGAGCTGAACGAAGCCGCAAAGCAGCTCTCGGATGCGCTGCAGCAGTCCTCACAGTCCGGCAGTTCCATGGGTGGTTCCCTGCTGCAGCAGCTCCGCCAGATGGCCCAGCAGCAGATGGATATCAACGCGAACATGCCGACGCCGATGGACGGCCAGATGTCGCAGCAGGAGCGGCAGCAGTTGCAGCGCCTGATGATGCAGCAGGCCGCGATGCAGAAATCCCTCGAGCAGCTCAACGAGGAAGCAAAGCGCAGCGATGAGGGCAAGCGGCTGGTGGGCGATCTCGAGCGCATTGCCGAGGATATGCAGGAGGTCGTGCGAGACATGCAGCAGGACAATGTGAATCCCAACACACGGCAGAAGCAGGAGCGCATTCTCTCACGCCTCCTCGATGCATCGCGTTCCATGCGCGAGCGCGACTGGGAGAAGCGCCGCCGTTCCCGCACCGGTGAAGATGTCGCTCGCAGCAGCCCATCAGCACTCGATGAAAACGCGCTCGATCCGAAGGAGGGATTGCGTTACGACCTGCAGAAAGCAGTCAACGAGGGGTACGCACGCGACTACGAGGTGCTGATACGGAAGTACTTCGAGCGGCTGGAGGAGGTGGTCAAGGAGTGAGGCCGAGGAGGCAGAGAGTGTTTTTCACCTGTCCAACTTGTTTTCCACGCTTCTGATTTTGTCATCTATGGTCTGGTGACGATCGGTGCGTGTGCCAAACTTCATGACGGATGACACGCGCGGTGCACCCATCTCGTGAATGACCTCGTGGCAGCGCTTGACCGCCGTGAACACAACATCCCATTCTCCTTCGATGTTTGTGCCATATGCGTGGAGGCGGATATTCAGGCCCGCATCGGTGAGGATTTTCTCGCACGCGGCGACATAGGGAGATACGGATACGCCCACACCCAGTGGGACAACAGTCAGATCAGCGATAACATGCATGAGAATGCTCCTGGATGAAACAACGCGTAGCAGTCAGAGGAAGCACTTAAAATATATGCCCGAAATTGAGATAAAACCCTATCGCATCACCGCTGTACCCCAGGTCGGCGCGGGTGACGAAGGTGTCGAAGATCAGTCGCAGGCCGACGACCGGGGTGACGATCCAACGAGCGTCGGATAAACTTCCGACGCCGGGTGCGACGGCACCGGCATCCATACCGGCAACGGCGGCGAGACAACGGAAAAGGGGGAAGCGGAGTTCGGCGTTGGCGACGGCGCTGTTGCGGTCGAGATAGCGATCTCCCGGGATTCCCCGCACGGTGCTGTTTCCTCCGATCGGCAGCATGTGCTGGATGGGGACCTCTCCGCTCATGGACTGCAGCCCCGTGCGCAGCGCAAGGGTCAGATCCCCGAAGCTCGTGTAATACTGCGCCCAGGCCGCGATGCGGGTCCATTCGTATGCCGCCGGACTCAGATCCAGCGCCTGCTCCATCTCTCCCTGCAGGACATGTCCGCTCGTGGGATGGATGACGCTGTTCCGGGTGTCGTAACGCAGCTGCACTCCGATCGACCACAGATCCGCCGTGGCTGCATTGTCGGGATGCTCCCGCAGACGGCTCAGTGTTTCGAAGGAATATGACCACACTCTTTTGAAGCGCAGTTGCAGCCGTGCAACCATCGACGGTGAGAATCCGCGGCTGAACGCGGTCGTCAATTCGAGGGGTTCGAAGGAATAGAACTCGCGATCATCGAAGCGGGATCCGGATCCGACACCGAAGAAGCTGTGCATGATCATCTTGTCGTAATCCAGAACGACATCGATGGCAACGGGATACACGGTTCGCTGCCGGAGTTCCGCGTCGGGGAGTGACCATCCGATGCGCACCCAACGTTCTCCTTTCGTGCTCGCGAACAGCGTCAGATCGAAGGACTCGCGTGTGCCGAGCGCGTTACGAAGCACTGCCTTGTATCCCGCTCCGAATCCGGTGTCGGTGTCGTACATGGCGAAGGGGAGATGATCGAACGCCGCGCTGTCGCTCTGTGCGAAGAGGTTCACGGGCAGTGCAAGCAGGAGGATGAGGAGAATGCGGTGCATATCGATACCTCGGGTGTTCACTGCCAGGGTATGGAATGAATCGATACCGGTTGTCATGAATATGTAAAAGGCAACCACAGATCGCACAGATTTCTGCACAGATTGCACAGATTTCTGCACAGATTTCACACTGAGGTTTACGACATCCTTTCTGAGAAAGCCGATCCGTAATTTGTGGAACCTGTGGTTGCCGTTCGTGGATTGCTTCCGCGGCTTGGAAATCCCTACGGTCGGCGCTACTTTTGATAACCATCCTGTCGCACCTACGCGAAGCCTCATGAAGCTGCTCGTCACCATCCCCGTGTACAATGAAGAAAAGGCGCTGCCGATCAGTATCCCGGCACTGCATGCCTTCCTCTCCGAGACCATGCAGGACTATGACTGGACGATCGAGATTGCCGACAACGCCTCGATTGACCGCACACCTGAGGTATCGCGTGCGCTTGTGAGTGAGTACGAGCGTGTGCAATATCTCCGCCTCGAACAGAAGGGACGGGGACGTGCGCTGAAGAAATCCTGGACGGCGTCCGACGCGGATATCACAAGCTACATGGACGTGGACCTTTCGACTAATCTCGATTCCTTTCCTCCGATGATACACGCGCTCGCGCACGGGGGATACGATATCGGCACAGGGTCGCGGCTGATGAAGGGAGCCAATACCGAGCGCAGCGTCAAGCGCGAAGTCATTTCCCGCAGCTACAATCTCATGGTCAAGGCATTGTTCTTCACCCGCTTCTCCGACGCGCAGTGCGGCTTCAAGGCCGTCACGCGTGAAGTGATCGAGAAGTTGATCCCGCACATAGAAGATAATGTCTGGTTCTTTGACAGTGAACTGCTCATCATCGGAGAGAAATGCGGCTATCGCATCTTCGATGTGCCTGTGAAATGGATCGAGGATCTCGACACCCGTGTGAAAATCGTCAAAACCGCCCTCGACGACATCAAGGGATTGCTGCGGGTGCGGAGGAATTTCTGGGCGGGGAAATACAGATCACTCCGGCGATAAGATTCCCTGTGTAACTCAGCGTCCTCTGCGAAAAAAAATTTCCGTGTTCTCTGCCGGACTCCTACATCCCTATCCCCAGCCCGAGATGGAAATTCCTCCCCTCGCGGAAATGATTCAGCCGCCAGGCAAGATCGATGTTGAGGAAGGAGAAAATGTTGCTGACTCTGAATCCCGCCTCCCAGAACATGTTGCCTGTCTCGGCGACATCGACCGTCTGCAGAGTGTGTGTCGCTTCCGACATCTGCGTCCATCCTCCCGAGGCAAAGAGTGTGAGCATCCAGCCACTGTCCTTGAGCAGTGGCAGGGCCGATGCGCGGAACAGCCAGTCGCGGAAGTTGAATGTGAACTTCGCGGTCGCGAGTCGGTCGCCGCCGAACTCCCGGAAATCGAGCGTGCGGAAACGGTCTGTCCATGCGAGCCAGTCCATGCTGCCCTGCAGATTGAAGAGCAGCTGCGTGGGGAGAGCTCCGTCGGCGTAGTCGCCGGCGAGACTGTAGGACAATTCACCGAGGAATCCGAGATCGAATTGTCCTGAGAGGCGCCCACCGGCGGTGAGAATATTCCATGTGCGGCCGTCGATATCCACATCGTGTTGTCCGGCGAACAGCATCGGGATGTGATTGCGCGCACCGAAGCGCATGATCCGACCGGCATTGTCAATGACGTCGCGATTGTCAAAGCTCAGTGTTGCGGTAACCGAACGGATTCGACCCTCGTTGATCGGCGGATTCTCGCGGTACCTCCAGCTCTGGCGAAGGATGCTCCAGTCCGAGTTTTTTGATGCGTTCAGGAAGCGGTCATCCCGCAATTCCACGGACATCGGGAAAAGCAGGAAGGGATCATACTGCAGCGCCACCTGCCATCCGTCACGATAGTGATAATCCCGATAGTCGTACTTGGCGAAGAGGTTGAAGAGAGTGACGAGGTCCTCGCCGGCGGGATCGTTGTTACTGTCGATGAAATCCCGTTCGAAATAGCGGGAACCGGAGATGCGCAGCACCGGGGAATCGAAGAGGGAAACACTTCCTCCGAAGCGATACTTCCAGCGCTCGTCGCTGAAACCGTATCCCCCACCGGCGAACACGCGTCGGAGGGGGAAATCCGGAAGGGTGAGGCGGAAATCGCCATCGAGCGCATTTCCCTCGACACGATTGAAGCGATAGAGCGGGATGATGCCGGGGAAGCTGAACTGGGCTACATCGGAGCCGGTCATGCCGCCGAGAACAATGTCGCCGAAGCCCACGGAGTATTGAAGGGAGTCCAGCTGCATCTTGACGGTGTCGGCTCGCAGATACGCCCGTTCCTCCTCCTCCGTATTCGGGATCATCCGGTTCACCGCCCAGTACGTGGAGTCACGGTCATCGGCTTCCTTCAGCACCTTGATGACGGTACGGTCGAAGAAATCCTCGTTGATTTCCTGGTTGATCCGATAATCCTGCAGGACGGAGAAGCCCTCGATGCCGACGCCGATGCCGATCAGGGGAATCTGTATGTCAGCGTCGACCACGACATCCACGGGCATCCAGAAATTGCTGTCGAAAAGGCGGAAATTCTGCTTGAAGGCCAGGGATTCGAAGAACTGTGGGAGAGCGGCATCGTTGAGCCGTACATCCACCATTGACAGGGAGAAGGTGCTGTCCGCAATGTAAATTGTTCCCTCCAGGAGCGGCTGTCTCGATGACAGCGGGGATAGATCGATCTGATAGATCCTCGTACTGTCGAGCATGGTTTCTCCGACGAGCCGGTAGTAATAGCTGTCCAGTCCACGTTCGGAGATCGGTCCGGCAAGCGGAACACCCTGTCCGAACGAGAGGTCATCCGCGGAAAAATCGATGATGAAAAACGCACTGATGATAAAGTTCGCCTGTGCAGGCACCATGGCGCTCTGCTTGCGGGCTCTGACAACCTCTTTGTAGCGGTCGGGTTTTGCCCACCATGCGTCGGTCTGTGTTTCCAGCAGGATAGGTAAAAGCTGTGTGCTGTCCTGCTTTGCCGCGGTGCTGTCGTCGTCGCTGCCGCCGAATGTGAGGCGGACGGAGACACCGTCCCCGCGTGAAGACATCTCCTCCAGTGCGCCACGGATTCGCAGACGCAGTTTGGAGTGGGACGTGAGGCTGTAGTTCTGCAGCAGCTCGAGCCGTTCCTTTTTCGCCTCGATGGCGCGGCGGATGATACGCAGTGCGGGATTGTCGTCGGGAGTCACCTCCACGGTGGGCATCTCGATGCTCTGTTGACGGAGAGAGAAAGCGTACTCGCTGTCACCGGGGATGCGTATCTTCCGTGTCTCACTGACGTAGCCGATGTAGCTCACGACGATGGTGTGTTCCCCGGCGTCCAGGGAAAGCGTGAAGCGGCCATCACGGTCGCTTGTCGTTCCCTTGTGGCTGCCCTTGACCCAGACATTGGCGAATTGAAGAGGATCTCCGCTGTCCGCGTCACGGACAACGCCGGCGATACGCTGCTGCGCGGAGAGGGATGCGGACAAAATGAGGAGGAGAGTGACGGAGAGTAAGTCCTTGCGCATAGTATCCCGAGTGATGGTTCATATCCCACGGTGTTTGTACGGAATCCGTCGCAGTGTGTTGCGGACGTCGTTCTCATGAAAATCTCACATTTTTCTGAGCATTCCCACGAGTGCCCGTCGCGTATTCGTGTCTCCGGGGGAACGTGTGATATCACTGACCGTGTTCACAATGTATCATATCCGTGCTTCCGGTGTCAACGCAAGCGGTGTCATGCTTACAGGTGCGGAGTCCCCGTTTCATTTCATGGAAGACATATGAAAGGATTCACCCGGTTTCACCAGTACTCACCTCTCTCGATACTGCCTCTGCACGGTCTACATCGACTTGAATGCGCGTTCACCGGATTCACCGGGATGGCGATTCTGGTGCTGTCCCTTATGTGCTTCCCGCAATACAACGTATCTGCGCAATCCCGCACGGTGACCGATCCTTCGGCAGATGTTCTCTCCGGTATCGAGAAAAGCGATCGGTTGTTTCTCAGGGAACAGTACGACGCCTCACGTAAAGTACTGGAGGGAATGCTTGCGCAGCATCCTGATGAAGTGGAGCTTCTCTGGCGTCTCGCGCAGCATGCAATCAATGACGGTGACGGTACAACAGACAGCAAGGCGAAGGAACGACATTACAGGAAATCGGTGCAGTATGCGGAAGCAGCAGTCGCCGCGGATGAACGGAACGCGACCGCCTGGGCCTATCTCGCTGCAGCACATGGAAGCTATGCCATGTTCGCCGGGGGGAAGGAAAAGGTGAAGTTGGCCAATAAGATCCGAGACCAGCTGGAGCGCGCTCTTGCCCTCGATCCGAACAATGAAGTGGCACACACGATTTACGGGACCTGGCATCGTGAGGTTGCGGAGGTGGGATGGATCGAACGGCAGTTGGCGAACATGTTTCTCGGCTCGATGCCTGACGGCAGTATCGATGGATCCATCCGCCATTTAAAGGCGGCGGTCAAGGCGGGACCGAATGTGCTCCGGCATCGCTTTGAGCTCGGTCTGACGTATCTCTCAGCCGATCGGGAGAAAGAGGCCGGGGAGGCGTTTCGCGGGGCGATGAAATGCCCGAACGGCTGGCGTACAGACAATACCCGCCGGGCCTTCATGAAGGAATGGCTGCGCGAGAACGGCTGATCTCGTAGACACTGATCTCGACAATGCGTCCATGCAGTTCGGTTTCGCGCGCATGGCGCTGCCAGTGAAATCCATCCTTCGCCAAGGCGTCGAAAAACGGGACGGCAATCAGGCGGTTGGGTTCGGCCAGATACATCACCCCGTCCTCCTCAAGAACTGTCGCCAGAAAATGAGCAAGCGGCTCGATAAATCGCGTCTCGTAAATCACATCCGCGCCGAGAATGACCGGCCACCGCTCCGCAGGGATGTTTCGGAAATCGAGGTAACGGATATCGGGCGTGTACCGGGGCAGATTCTGTCGGAAGTTCAATTCGGCGGCGAGTAGGGCATGTTCCTCGAAATCCGTGCAGGTAATCCGGGCTCCGGCGGATGCGGCGACGATGCCGGGCAGCGCCAGACCACAGCCGATCTCGAGCGCACGCTTCATCCGGACACGAGAAGGTTTTTCCACCAGGTACAACGACAAGGCCACAGCACTGTGCCACAATTCGGCCCAGTAGGGCAGGCGTTCGTCCTTACGGAATTCCTCATCGGTGATGCGGTCGATCAACTGTTCGATGTCATTCGCTGTCGTGAGCCGGTACACGTGATTCCCGATCGTCACCGCGATCTCCCGCAGCGGAAACGACGTCTCCAACAGCTGCCGTATGTCCTCACTTCTGCTCATCATTCACCGCTTGAGACGTATCGTTCCATCTGTAGCCGAAGCCGTTGCATCGCGCCAGGACATCTTGAAGGTTTATGCCCCAAACGGCAATTCGTGTTGTGCTGTCTTCGCGTCTCCGTACCTCGAAGGATTATTTCTCTATCCTGATCCGTGCATCCACCGCGGTGACGCCACGCGCGTTCCCGAGCAGGGGATTCAAATCCAGCTCGGCGATCTCGGGAGCCGCCTGCACCAGGGCACTCAGGCGTACGATGACGTCGACGAAGGACTCTTCGTCGATTCCCTCCTGACCGCGGACACCCCGCAGGATTCCGTACCCCTTGAGATTCCGTATCATCCATAGCGCTTCATCCCGGGTCAATGGTGCGAGTCCCGTGCTCACATCCTTGAGCACCTCGACAAAAATCCCACCCAGGCCGCAGAGCACGAGATGGCCGAAATGTTCTTCCCGTTTCGCACCCGCGAACAGTTCCGTCCCCGACAGCATCGGCTGCAGCAGCACGGCCGTCGTTTCGGGGATCGCCATCATCCTTGCGAAGGTGCTTCGCACCTGTGCGGAATCAGCGACATTCAGGATCACCCCTCCCACGTCTGATTTGTGCAGCGGACCGACAACTTTCATCACGACGGGGTACCCCAGCTCATCCGCGGCATCAACAGCATCGTCCTCCGTTTCCGTCACTGCCTCACCGGCCCGCGGAATGCCACAGGCGTCGAGTAGCTGCTGGATGGAAGACGGTGCGATATACCCGTTTTGCTCCCCGTCGATCACGGATCGGATGGACTGCACATCGACCGCAGGAAGCGAGTCCGACGCGGGTGGTGCGGGTGTTCGGCTGATGCGCGCCAGTGCGTTGCCGAATGTAACTTCATCGGGGAAATTGATATGGCCTCTTGCGAGGAAGGTCTCCACTTCCTCCCGTGCCGTGAGAGTGGAGGGAAGGACGGGGTAGATGGGCTTTCGGGCGGTCTGCATTTTTTCGTGCAGGACGTCATAGACATCGAAGATCTTGACCAGACCGGGTGTTCCGAATATCACCACCATGGCGTCGATAGTGTCGAAACGCTGATCCACGAAATCGATGATGATCCCGAGCTGTTCGGCCGTACCGGTGGCGAGGAAATCGATGGGATTCGCGACCGAGGATCCCGGGAAGAGATGTGTGAGTAGCGCATCGGCCTCCGATCCTTCAAGATGCGGGACCTCGAGTCCGCCGTTGGACAGTGCATCGGTGAGCATGACTGCCGGACCCCCGGCATGCGTGATGATCGCGATGTTCTTGCCCGCCAAAGGCGGGGAAGCGAAGATGGATGCGACGGTAATCAGATCCTCCCGTCCATGGCAGCGCACAATGCCGGCCTTGCGGAAGAGCGCATCGACAGCGGTATCGGAACTTGCGAGTGCCCCGGTATGCGATGAAGCCGCACGACTGCCCGCGGCGGAAGAGCCCGCCTTGACTGCGGCGATGCGGCAGCCCTTGCGGATGAGGGAGGATGCGTGCGTGAGCAGTTTCTGTGGATTGCTGATTGTCTCGATGTACAGCAGCTTCACACGTGCACTGTGTACCGGATCGAAAGTGAGATCGAGATGTTCGAGCACTTCCTCCACTCCCAGTTGCGCACTGTTGCCTACCGAAAAGACGCTCGCGAAGGTGAGTCCTTTCGGAATGCCGGCCTCGAGAATGAAACAGGCCGTGGCACCGGAACCGGAGATGAAATCCACTCCATGCGGGTTCAGGGGAGGGATGGGTTCAGTGAAGACGCTGTGATGATGCGTGGTCATGATGCCGATGCAGTTGGGTCCGATCAGTGATCCTCCCACGCTGTTGATGACGTCCACGATCTGTCGTTCCAGTTCTTTTCCTGCCGTGCTCTCCTCGCTGTAGCCTGCACTGAGGATGATGAAGCCCCGTGTCCCCTTCTCCTTCGCCAGGAGTTCGACCACCGGCAGAGTGTATTTTGCGGCGATGGCGATGACGGCGAGATCCACTTGGGGGAGATCAGCGGGATCTCTGTAACTGCGGATTCCCTGCACATCCTCTTCCTTCGGATTGATCACAGACAATTCTCCGGAAAAACCGCCGTCGATAATATTCTTCAGCACTTTTCCGCCGGGTTTGTGGATGTCGTTGGATCCGCCGACGACGACGATGCTTGCGGGTTGCAGGAGCTGCGGGACGATCATCAATGATTCTCCTCTGTAACGATGGGATTCCGGACACTCAGGATATGCCGCTGCCTCCGGATAATGCGACAACGGTATCCTGAAATTGTCAAAATAGCCGCTGAAATCAAAGAAAACGGGGATATCACGTGAGCGAACGCGGAAATCGGCCGAAAGATTATCAGCGGAGATGCGGGTCGATGCAAAATCGGGAAACGAGGGGTGTCCCTCAATATAGGGGATTTTCAGCACATCATCAACTTCTGCGTTGACACCGCGTCGAAATTTTTGTATTTTTATCAATCCGGCGAAACAGGACGACTCCTCCGATGCAACTCAGGGTATCCGCCGGTATCGTCTCCGAACGATCGCGAATCTTTCCTCATCATCCAGGCCCGGACCATGAAACTTTCCGATTTCGACTATGCTTTTCCCAAGAGTCTGATCGCAAAATACCCCGTGGAGGAGCGCGACCAGTCACGGCTTCTGGTTGTCCACCGCGACACGGGGGATATAGAACATCGGATGTTTTCCGATATCCACGAATATTTCCGCAAGGGAGACGCTCTCATCCTCAACGATACCAAGGTGTTTCCGGCCCGTCTGATCGGCCGGAAAGAGAAAACGAATGCCAAGATCGAAGTGTTCCTGCTGCGTGAACTCAGTAAGGAGGAGCGCTTGTGGGACGTGATCGTGGATCCTGCGCGCAAGGTGCGCATCGGAAATAAAATCTATTTTTCCGACAAATTGATGTGCGAGGTCATCGATAATACGACATCGCGCGGACGGACGGTGCGTTTCAACTACAACGGTGATTTCTTCAAGCTGATCGACAACGTCGGTCAGACACCGCTGCCTCCATACATCAAGCGCGAGCCGGAAGATTTGGACAAGCTGAATTATCAGACCGTCTATGCCCGCCAGATCGGGGCCGTCGCAGCTCCAACGGCCGGATTGCATTTTACCAAAAAGCTGATCGGCAGAATGAAAAAGAAAGGGGTGTCGGTGACATCGGTGCTGCTGCATATCGGCCATGGAACGTTCCGGCCGGTCGAGGTTGAAGACCTGACCAAGCACAAGATGGATTCCGAGTACTACGAGATACCACCGGAAGCGTGCACTGCGGTCAACAAAACCAAGGAAGCGAAAAAGAACGTGTTCGTCTGCGGCACCAGCACGGTGCGCGCCATCGAATCCAGCGTGACGACCATGCGTCAACTGGCGCCGACTCGCGGCTGGACGGACAAGTTCATCTATCCTCCGTATGATTTCAAAATCACCGACAAACTGATCACCAACTTCCATCAGCCAAAATCCACTCTGCTGATGCTGGTCGCCGCCTTCTCGGATTACGATCTCATGATGAAGGCGTACAAGAAGGCGATCAAGGACAAGTACCGGCTCTTCAGTTACGGCGATGCGATGCTGATCCTCTGATAGCTCCGGTGATCCGATTCCTCAGTGGAATCGTCGTGTTTCAAACGTCACCCTGATCCGCCGCATACGCGAGAGGGGTGACGTTCATTTTCAAGGCTTCCCATGACAGCATTCACGGTCTGCATTCCCGCCGCCGGTTCCGGCACACGCATGAATTCCTCGACACCGAAGCAGTACCTTCCGCTGCTCGGCCGGGCCGTTCTTCTACAGACCCTCGACGTCTTTCTCGGGATGAAGAGTTGCACCCGCATCGTTATCGCCACGGACGATGAAACCACCGTTCACAACCTGCTCGGTGATATGCTGTCGAGCGGGAAAATTACCATCGTCCGCGGTGGCGCGCGGCGGCAGGATTCCGTCGAGCATGCGCTGGCGGCGATACACGGGGATGACGACACGGTCGTGCTGGTACACGACGCAGCACGTCCCTGCGTCGCAGTGGATGATGTCCGGTCAGTGGCGGAAACCGCAGCGTTGCACGGAGCAGCAGTGCTTGCCGTACAGGCGCGCGATACACTGAAGGAGGTCCACGGTGGGACCGTCGAACGGACACTTGATCGCGACGTCATCTGGCAGGCACAAACACCGCAGGGGGCCCGGGCATCACTGTTTCGGCGTGCATTCGTTCATGCAAAGGAGCAGGGAATCACCGCAACGGATGACGTCTCACTAATTGAGGCGATGGGATTTCCTGTACACGTCGTGAATGGGCAGCACAACAATATCAAAATCACGAATCCTGAAGATATCGCCATTGCCGAAACGATTCTCCGGCTGCAGGGACGGGGGTGACAGAATGAAGAAGGGAACGCTGTATGTCGTCGGTACACCCATCGGCCATCCGGATGACATCTCGCTGCGTGCGATCGAGACATTGAAACGGGTGGATTACATCGCCTGCGAGGAACGAAAAACGGCACAGCGATTGCTGCATCGACACGGGATTGAACAGGAGCTGGTGGAGATCAACGAACACACGGAAAAGGACTCTGCCGACCAGGTGATCCTCGATCTCGCCATGGGGAAGAACGTAGCGCTCATCTCGGATTGCGGGATGCCCGTCTTCGCCGATCCCGGAACGCATCTGCTCAACGAAGCGCTGGATACCGGTATACCAGTGACGGCGGTTCCCGGTCCGACCTCGCTCACGACAGCACTCGCCGTCACCGGCTTCGACGCACATCGATTCTATTTCTACGGATTTCTATCCCCCAAGCGTCCGGAACGAAAGCGGGAGTTGCAGCGCCTGCGCAATTTCGAGGCGCCGCTGGTGTTTCTCGACGCGCCGTATCGCCTGGTTCAGGTGCTCGAGGACCTCGCTTCCACCTTCGGCGGGGGACGCCCTGCTGCCGTCGCAGCGGATCTCACCTTCAAGCACGAGGAAGTACGACGCGGGAACCTGCACCAACTCCTCGATCACTACGCGGCCCACACCCGCAAACGTGAATTCGTCATCATTGTCGGTCCCGACACGCGTCCGTCAAAACGAAAATAGCGGCGGGATTCCTCTCACCCGGGCGGGGTGGATCTCGCTCGCCGCCTCCGAAACAGTCACCCTTCTTGTGCCTCAGACGCGCTGCAGGGTTACAGGGAGGCGTCATGCTGATCAGCTTTTGGCTGTCTATGCACGACGCGGGCATCGCGGCCTGGAATACAAAACCGTCACCCCTCGACAGGCTCAGGGTGACGGTTATGTTCAAAGGCAACTTGGGATCGCGGTTCCGGGGTTAGCGAACAACGACCATACGACGAACGGCTGTCTGCTGAGTACTGCGGAGGACGTACATGTATGTCCCGGGCTGCAGATCACTGATGGACAGACTGACGGTATGGAGTCCGGCGTTGCGCTGCCCTTCGTCGATGCGGCGAATCCGGCGCCCGATCATGTCATAGAGATCGAGTGCCACCGTCATCTCCTCCGGCAGGACGTAGGATATCGTCGTTATCGGTCGTATGCTCTGTGAAACCGGATTCGGACGATTCTGGTCGAGCATGAAGCCGGGTCGTTCGTTGACGAGGCGCTCACCGGGCAGGCAATAATTCACCAGGTCGAAGCGACCGTCCTCCCGGCCGATGATGCGAGCATAACCGTCGTCGAAGGCGAACGCATCAGAAAGCTGCAGGTTCGTGGTGACATCGTTTCCGATCAGCACGAGGCAACGCACGATAACCAGTATCCCGGAGCCGTCCGCGACGCGAGCACCGGACGCGGTCAGGGACACGGTGCCGGTGGCATTGTCGTATTGCATGGCGACCGCCATGGCGTCGGAGAGCGTTCCTTCCGTCACCACCTCCAGCGGATGCAGCATGGTACGATTGAAGCTCAGGCTGCCCGACCAGCGGGTGATTTCCGCAGGACCGAGATCCTGATCCACCAGGATGGGAATATCGATCACCTGATCCGCCTCACCCTGAATATTGCTGACGCTCAGTGTCACGTCGACGATCGGCTGCGGGATGGCCTCGCCTTCCAGGCGACCGGACGCAAAGAATGCGCACGGGGCATCCGACGATACCGTCAGACTGTCGACGAGTTGCCCGGCGTTCTGGGGAAGAAATTCCACTTCGACATCGATCGATTGGCCGGGCTGCAGCATCACCGGATGCGGTGGTGTGACCTGACGTGCGAGGAAGTCGAATGTCCGCGTCACGATCCCGTCCACATGAACAGGGATCTCGCTGGTATTTTCAATCCGGACCACGATTCTGCCCCCGGACTGTCCGACGACGGTCATCGGGAAGCTCGCGTTGCCGACGGTCAGCTCCGGCACGACGGCACGCCCCGTCAAGACAGTTCTTCGCTCGATGGGACTGCCAAACGCCGTGAAAGTGGAAACGAGGGTTGCGGTGAAGGTGCGGGTCCGTTGATCAGGAATGAAGCGAACGGTTACCTGCTCCGCACCGCCGCCGGGGATGATCAGCGGAAGCGCGGATGCCGTCGGATTGACAATGCTAATGAAG
Source organism: Bacteroidota bacterium (assembly GCA_016928515.1). Classification (GTDB taxonomy): domain Bacteria; phylum Bacteroidota; class Ignavibacteria; order SZUA-365; family SZUA-365; genus BM516. The sequence continues at coordinate 24,707 of JAFGKR010000196.1, forward strand.
GATGCATCCGGACCTTGCAGGCGCATGGATTCGAGTGTCACATCTTCGAGATATGTACTGACGATATCGAAATCGACCGAAGGATTCTCGCACCAGGGGATAATGCCGATATCGATGGTATCGGGCTGGGTCAGCGATCCTTCCTGCGCCTGGCCGCGGAGGGCAAAGTGCGTCGAATCGGTGCACGGTGTATCGACGTACAGCGTCAGATCGCTTCGGTAGTTCCCGGTTGCCGCAGCACTGAGTGTGACCGTGATGTCGCGTGTCATTCCCGGATCGATACAGAACGGCGGGGCGGGAAGAATGGTGATCTCGGCCGGGATGGATGCGGTGGAGTAGCAGAGCGGCACGCTGCCGTCATTGCGGAGTGTCACGGTGCGGTCGACCGGATTGCCGACCTCGACGGGACCGAAATCGATGGTCCCGCCGGCATCGGCGCGCAGTGTCACGCGTTCAGCTTCCAGCGGTATATCGAAACTTGGCAGGACGGGGTCGTTCGTGTTGATTCGCAGAGCCGCCGTGACTGGCCCGTCACCGGCCACAAGGGCAGGATTGAAGCGGATATCGAAGATCCGTCGTCCGCCGGCAAGAACCTGCTCCGGCGTTGTGACCGGAGTGAGATTGGTGAATGCAGCGGCATTCGGACCAGTGATGTTTGCGGAAAGGATCGTGATCGAACCGCTGCCGGTATTTCGCAGCGTATCGAACAATGTGAGTGACTGACACTGCGCACGGCTGCCGAAGGCGAGCAACGGCGGCTGTACTTCGAGTGTTCCCTGCACTCCTTCACCTCTCAGCGCGACACAGACTGTGTCGGGACAAGGTGCGGTAATGATGACACAGGCCGTCGCAGAGAACACACCTTCAGATTGCGGGTTGAAGCGAATATCGAATGTCGCTCCGCTGCCAGCTGCGATCTGTGCCGGGACGCCCGAGAGCACGGTGAATGTCCCTGCGGGCTGAATCGTGATGGCTGATACTGTTGCGGCGAGACCGCCTGTATTCTGGAGCGAGAGCTGACGTGTGATCGAGCCACCGACGTTCACTGTCGGGAAATTCAACGGATCGGGATTGACGACATATATCTGCTCGACGAGTTCGGCATGCAGCGGGATACGGTATTCTGTGCCGCAGGTCTGCGATGTAAGGATGAGGACGTCATCGAAGACGCCGAATCCCGGCCGTGTGAACTCGACAAAAAGGCCGGTGTTCTTGCCGGACGGAATCGTGACACTCCCGGTGACGGATGCCGAGAACGCGGCTCCACCATTGGCGAAGGAGATATCCAGCGTTTCCGGTCCGGTGCCGGTATTGGTGACGATCACGTTGCGTGGCTGCACGGCGTCGCATTCCGCCAGCTGTCCGAAATCGATGCTGTGCAGCGAGACCTCGATTCCCACCGAATCCCGTTTGGCGTGAAGCGCCACGCTCAGCGTCGGATACGCGGGATCGTCACTTGTGATCACCAGCGAGGCATTCTCGGAGCCGAGCAGCGCTGGAGAAGCGCAGACGCGAATCGTGCGCTCCGCGTTCGGGGCCAGGGAGAATGGTGTCGCTGCCGGTGGATCGAGAGAGAAAACCGTCCCCGGTGGACTGAAGGTCAGTCCCGTCACCTCGACGGGTTCCAGACCCTGGTTTTTCAATACGATGTCTTCGCACGCCGGAGTAAAGGTGCAGGGGTCCAATGTGAACGTGATGTCACCGCGATCCGGACTGAGGCCGTCGGTGTCGCCGGTACCGTTCAATCCGAGCGCATGAGTGAGTGCACACGGATCGCTGACGATGCGCACGATACCGCGGAATGGTC